>PABD01000213.1 GCA_002702685.1 Planctomyces sp. | reverse complement strand
GTGCTGACCAATCCCACCATGGGAGGCGTCGCCGCGAGCTTCGCGTCTCTCGGCGACATCACGATCGCCGAACCGAAAGCCCTCATCGGCTTCGCCGGCCCCCGCGTCGTTCAGGCAACCTGCAAAATGGAACTCCCCGCGGACTTCCAGTCCTCCGAGTTCCTCCTCGAACATGGCTTTGTCGACCGCATTGTCTCTCGTGAGAATCTCCGCAGCGAGATCTCCCGCTTGATCGACTACTGCGGAATGTAAGTCAGTCCGAACGACTCACCTTAAAACAACAACAACGTCGGCTCCTGATCTTTAAGGGGCTCGACGTTGTTTGCATTTGGGGTCTGACCTTACGGCAGTTCAAAGGAGGCTGAGGCAGTCAGCGTCCAATGGCACGGCCCCTGATTTAATCGCCGAGGTCCAGTTTCGGGGACTGCACACCCTGGAGCGTGTTAACGTCTTCGAGAATGACACGGCCCGGTTTCGGCTCGGGGAAGAACGTGATCCCCTTGGCTTTGCTCTGCTGCCACTCGCCACCAACCTGATCCTGCTTCCAGAGATCGACCGTCTCCTTACCGTTCGATTTCAGCTTGTAGCACTGTTTCGATTCATCGTATGAAACCTGGTCTGCGCGGGCGTGAAACTTTTCGCTTTCCAGCCGGACGTTGCCGCTCGCCAGCAGTTGCACAAAGGTGTCAAACTCCTTGTTCGGATCGCTGGTCGGTCGTTTGATCTGTTTGATATTCAGCGAGTGTGCCTGCATCGTACCGGAGGTTTCGGAGACTTCGTGCAGGCGGATCTTCTCGTGGGGCTGTTCCACCGGCCCGTAGATCATGTTCACATCTCCCTCGAACGTATTGTTCCGCTCCTGAATGTTACCGTGGGAACGCTGCGCGAAGTCGACACGAATGTAATTCCATTTGGAGTCACTGACGGAAACAGACTGATTCGCTATCACCGCCGATTTGGTGTTGAGGGACGCGAGGTTTTTCTTCTCCTGCTCCTGCGACCAGATCTCGAAGTAACCGGGGCCTGCTGTTTCGACGGCGCCGGTCTCGGGGCGAATCCGCATCTGCCAGACTTCCCCCTTGTGGATCTCGGTCAGTTGATCTTCCCTGTACTGTTTACTCTGCAAATGGACGTGTTCCAGACATTCGACCAGATCGATTTCGGGATCGTTGGACGACTCCGTATTTTCCGAGAACGCGATGCTCTCAGCGAAATGCACATTCATGATCTGACAATTGATCCGGCTCTGGTTCGCTTCCGAAAAGGTATCGACATTTCCAAAGAAGGACGCCGTCTTCCCGCCGAATTCCATCTTCTCCTGCCAGTTGATCGTCAACTTGTCGGGCGTTTCGCGAGTATTCCCTTCGAGGTCGGTTGAAATATCCAATCGCAACAGACCCGGACCAATCACCTTCGCCTCGTCGGAATCGAGGTAAATCTGGAGCTGGTTACCTTGCAGGAATGCCTGATCTCCCTGCACCTCCGCCGGAGAGCCGAAGACGTTCACGACTTCCTTGCCGGCAGCGTCGTTCCCATAGCGTATCTCATCACCGGCAATCGCCAGATTTCCATTCGGCTTCTGGCTGGTCCGCTTCATCATCACTTTGCCGACAATCTGGGCCTCATGCACCTGCATGTCGACCTTCTCTTCGTCCTCTTCAGCAAGTTCTTCCAGCGAAGCCGTCTCGACGGTCGTCAGAACTTCCTCTTCCTCATGCACACGATGGACGACCACAATAATTCGTTCTGAGGTGACCGTCGTGGGATCATCAAATTCCCGCTTTTTCTTCTCCGCCGGATCACTTTCGAGTTTAATCACCCCGCCCTGCTCATCGGTCTCCGGAGTCGTCGCGGCCTGCCGCATCTCTTCCGCCTGCGCGGCGGTGAAGTCGCGAATCCAGACCTGCGTCAGATCGTTACGCGCCTCCATCTGCTGCATCTGCAATCGAACGTTCCGTTCCGCGCGAACGTAAACGGGTTGTCGTTCTCCGTCCGGCTCTTCCCCACTCCCCTCAAGCACAGGAGGAAACCATTCTTCGATGCGAACCAGGATGCGTCCCGCCGAAGCAGCGAACTCCTGCTCGGGCGAACGACAAAATGCCTGCTCATCGAGCTGGATAATGTCGTGATCTTTTTCGAAGTCATGCAGGAAATGCATCTGGTTCATCCAGGACGCTTCGAACTTGATGTCGCCTGAGCCCTCATCCAGTTGCACGAGCTTTCCCCGCCCGCGGCCGATCACGGATTCGATATCGTCGTCTTCATTGTGAATGAGTTGCAGTTCCGGACATTGCAGATGATTTTCCCCCATCTGCGCCGAGACACCCCAGGGGCCACTCAGAATGGCCGTTCGTGTTTCGCTGTCATACACAAGATGTTTGGTCTCCACCACGAGTTCCTGTTCCTCGACGATCAGCCGGACAGGGTCACCCGTCGCTTTCACTCGTCGGAACTCGAACTCATCCTCTTCCTCATCTTCCGGCACCTCGGCCCGCACCTGCACTCCTTCGGGCGGAACCAACTTGACCGGCATGGGGGAAGCCGCTGTTTGTTCTTCTTCGGAACCCGCCAGCTCGATGGTCAGAATTTCCGGAGCGTACAAGTGAACCGACTCGCCTGGTTTCTCCTGCTGATGGATCTGGACGTTGTCCAGGAACTGCGCGGTGTTGGTAGCGATATCGTAGATGAGACTGCCGTCCGACGAGATGGCGACGGGCCCTTCGACTTCCCCTGCGGGATCATCCGGATCGAACATCTCCTGATAGTGAATCAAGACATGCTCGCGCAAGCGAACGCTGCGCACGTTCTTGAAGGGAATTTGACCATCCCGTTTCAGCACAGGGTCCTCTTCAAGATTGACCACCAGACCATCGGCAACCCCTTCGGTAACTCCATTGTTGCCGTTGTACCGGAATTGAATCTGCTTGTCGTCGCAGACCACGCTCATCGCTTCTTCGGAGTAAACGAAGTTACTGCCGGACAGGGCGAGTCCATTGTCGCCACGGATTTCGACGTTCCCCCGCAACTGCCCCTTGATGGCGCGGATGTTCTGGCCCATATCCGAAATTTTGTATTCGTCGTTGAACTCGACGCTCGCGGAGTCGCACACCACGGTCAAGGGTTGCTGCACTTCCGTCTCACCCGGTTTCGGTTTGAAGACCCAGATCATCGCGAAGGGTTCAAGTTTGATCGACTGACCGTTCGTTTCCAAAGTCTGCGCGAAGACGTAGGCATTCTCCGAAAATTTCACCTGGTAGCCGGGATTCTGCTGCACCCATGGCACGTGACCGAGATGCTGGTTCGCGAGCTCCCGGTTTTCCACCGGCCCCAATTGATGCTCGGGGATCGTCGGCGGAATTTCGTTGGGAAGCGCCATCGTCGGTGGGATCAGCATCGGATTGACGAACTGGTGATACACCCAACCGCCGCAGATCAGCAGCGTGGTCGCCATTATCGTAATCAGGAATTGACGATGCATTCACACAGTTCCCAAAGGTAGTGTTCCATTTCGCGATCCGACAGACCGCAATGACTTCATCGCTTACGCCGCCTTGCTGGAGGAAGATTCCTCCACCGTATGTTGGCCGGAAGGCAGCAGGCTGATGACGTCGGTGATATCCAGCATGCCGATCGGCCGCTGTTCTTCGTCGATGACGGGGAGTTCGCTGAACTTGTGCTCCGACAGTAGTGAGACGGCGTCGGTAATCAGTTGCGAAGGAGTAACCGTGATCGGACGCCGGGTCATGACCTTGCAGATCGGATTATCCAACTGAGCGTCATGGCGTGTCTCAAGGAGCCGGGCCAGATCGGAGTCCGTGAAGATCCCGGTCAACCGGCCATTCTCGTCCGTCAGCATGATCGCGCCGGTTCGTCGACCATCAATATGCGAAGTCGCGAGAACATCGCGAACGGTTTTCGCTTCCGAAGCAACCCGGACTCGAGTCCCCACGCGCATCAGATCACGCACTGTTTTGAATTTGAGTCCCAGGCTTCCCCCGGGATGCCACGCGGCAAATTGTTCCGGTTTGAATCCGCGACGTCGGGCGGTGACAAGTGCCAGCGCGTCGCCCAGTCCCAGCATGGATGTAGTGCTGGTCGATGGCGCGAGACCGTGTGGTCCGACTTCCGTCTGACTGCCGATCGCAATCACCACACCCGCCAGTCGAGCGAGGGAACTCTCGCGATGCGCCGTGACCGCAATGATCGGAATATCGAGACTCGTTACAAACGGAATGAGCCGGAGCAGTTCGTCCGTTTCACCACTGTTGGAAAATGCAATGAGCGTGTCCCCCGGTCGCATGAACCCCATATCGCCATGCACCGCTTCGACGGGATGCAGGAACAGGGAGCGCGTGCCGGTGGAGGAAAGCGTCGCGGAGATCTTCTGTGCGATGAGTCCCGCTTTGCCGATCCCGGTAAGGATCACAGTGCCGCGACATTCCGCCAGCATTTTGACCGCACGGCAGAAGTCCTGATTCAACCGGCCCGCGAGTTTGATCAGAGCCGCCCCTTCCGTCTGCAGGACGTCGGTCGCCTCTCGCAGTATGGATTGCGTTTCCGTGGGGGCGAGCGAAACGGAAGCGGGTCGGGGCAAAGCCGCGCGATTCATCGGTCATCATCCCTGACGTGAATGGCGTAAACAGAACGGGCCAGTCAGGATCCATCCCAACGGCGGCGGGCGTAACGATTTGAATGCATGCAATCGGTCCGGCGGCGAGGCAGTCCTCCGTTTCGTTTACGCCCGAGACGAGGCAAAACCACCGGGTCGCGATTATATCGCTGGTTGCGAGGGGGGTCAATCCGATCCTCCGTCGCCCTAACCTGTTTATAAACAGCGTTTTAGGCAGCTGTCGCGGGTTCCGGATCGGGGCGCGGGCTGACCCCCGCCAGGAGGAGCAGGGCGGCGTACCGCCCGACCACCGAGAGCAGGATGAGCGTGTGGTATTTGACAGGATCGTCGTCGGGCAGACCGAGTCCCAGTTCGAGACCGAATATCTGCAAACTCATGTCAGAGATCAAACTGGTATCAAACTCAAAATATTCGCTCAACAGCCAACCGCCGATCAACCCGCTGGTCCCGGCGAGCGCGCCCGCAATCCGGTGGAACATGGCGAGATGCAGCGTGTTGTCGCGTGAAGCCGCATACTTGAGTAGCAGGTTCTGCCCGCCGATGTTCGCCGCGCCATAAAAGCCCCACAGGGCATAACAGAGCACCAGCCAGTACGGTTGCTCCGCGGTCGCGGGAAACCAGAAGAACAACCCGGCATTGGCAAACAACAACCCCCAGAGCAGCATCCGTTTGTCGTGTCCGCGGTCACAGGCGCGGCCGGCATAATAGCTGACCGGCATCTGGGCGATGCGCATGACACCCATCAGCAGGAAGAAGAACGCAAGCGGTGTATGGAGGATGTTCCGCATGTAGAAATAGAAGACCGATTGCGTCAGCCCGTTGAAGAACGCGAGCGTCCAGTTGTGCAGCAGCAGCCAGCGGAGCGAAGGTTTGCGAAGAATCGACTCGATCATGTCAGACCACCCCAACCGGTGGACTTCCTGATCGACTTCCGGGTCGGGAAGATGGCGGAGCGGCCAGAAGGAGGAGATCTGCAACAGGCATCCGAACAGAAAACACCCGATGTAGAAAAACTTGAGTGCCTGTTTGCCGTAGACGTGGTCGAGGTGATCTCGCGTCAGTCCGACCGCCGTCGCCCACAACAGCAGCACGGCGACCTTGGCGATGTTCTTCCAGGCGAAGAGTTCCCCCCACCGATACTGCGGAGAGAGAACTGAGAGCCACGACAGGTAGGCTGTGTAGGAAAAGGCCTGCAGCATTTCCGCCGCCGCGAGCAGGCAGATCAGCAGGAAAATAACGTCGTTATTCCCTCCCTGCGTATGCTCCCAGTAGAGGCAGCAGGGGATCAACATCGCGACAAACCGGGAGGCGAAGAGCAACCGCATCCAGATTCGCTTGAGCCCCAGGTTAAACTGCAGCAGCAGCCGGGTGAACAGGGCGACGCAACCGACCAGCTCGGGCAGGGCAATGACCACGCTGATCGCCTTGAAGCTGACGTCGAGGTCATAGATGAAATAATGCAGGAAGGCCCCGCCGGTCAGCACTTCCCCGAGGGACCAGAGCCCCTGATTGACCGCCACCCGGTATTCGAGTTCCGTAGGCGTGGGGGCGGAAGCCGATGGCTGCGAGGCCGCTGGACGACCGACGGAGGGGTTAGAGGGTGTCGGATTTATGCGTAAATCTCCGCCGGTAAAGTCGTTGAGTCGTTCGCCTGCCTGCGGGGTATCATCAACATTCTTACACGTCCGGTCAAGCTGGCGACCTCTCAGGTGGATTTTAAGGGATTCTTAACGCATTTCCCTGAGGAGAGCGGGACCCGATTTCCCGCCCGAAAAGAGTGACCGGGAAACGTTACCTGTTCCCCCTAAACCACTTGCATTGCCTTCACCTCGGTTTAGAATAGGGAATCAGGTCGCTGAGGATGTTCGCGAGCGGATCGCCGGGGTAGGGATGCTGCCGAATTTAACGGATCCCCCGATTTCAAACGAAACCCAGAGCATGCCGCAAGGTTTGCCTTACTTTTCCCTTCGGAACCAAAGTCCCGGTTGTCAGTCGCCCGAAGGTGTGAAAAACTAAACTATTGACGTCAAATCAGATCCGGAACCCATCAAAGCTGGATCGCGATTCATAGCCGGATCACGGCAAACCGATAAAAAACAGAGGGCCTCCTCTGTGAATTCCGTATAGAATGACAGGTGGCCAATTTTCAAGCATCTCCGCCCGGAGACTTGAGTACACGCACTGGTCACCCCTCCAATCAAATCCTTTCCACCGAGTTGGCCGGCAGCCCTGCCTGCCCGCTGAACCGACCCACATCTACGCGAGTTGGCACATCAACTACCCGGAGTCACTGCGAACATGGCTAATCGTTATCTCACCCTGGAAGAAACCGCCGAGCTGCTTGGAATTTCTGCCGACGAACTGAAACAGATTCGGAACCGCGGCGACATCCGAGGATACGCCGATCGCGGTTCGTGGAAATTCCGCGAAGACGAAGTCAACGAATATCGCCGCAGCCAGCGTCCCGACTCCGATCCGGACGTCCCGCTGTATACACCGACAACTCCCGACGAGCCGGTCTCAGCCGAAGACACCGCCTCCCTGGCCGACAGTTCGTCCGACAGCGATGTCCGACTGGTTCTCGACGACGATCTCGTTGGTGGCACGAGCGACCCGGAAATCTCCTTCGACTCGATCGGCGATTCCGACAGCGACGTCCGACTTGTCGATCAGGCCAGTGACAAGCAGTCCGACAGCGACGTCAAAATCGTCGGCGCTGATGGCGACGCGTCCCCCCCCGTGGTGGACGAAGCTCTCTCCGGTACCGACTCGGATGTCAAACTCGTCGGCGCCGATTCCGACAGCGATGTGAAGATCGTCGCCGATGACAGCGACAGTGATGTCAAACTGGCGGGCGATGACACCCAGATGGAAATCGACGTTGCGGGACAGAAGAAATCCGACAGCGACGTGAAAATCGTCGACACCGACAAAGATGTCATTCCGCCCAAGCTCGAGGCGACCGACCTCGACGCCTCTCTCGCCGGCGCCAGCGACAGCCACGTCCAACTCGAACCGGAACTCGATGAAGCCTTCAGCGACAGCGATTCCGATGTGAAACTTGCTGAAGACGACGAAGAACCATCCTTTGACTTCGGCAGCGACAGCGATGTTCGGCTCGTCGGCGATCAGGAACCGCGTCTCGAAGGGAGCGACAGCGATGTCGCCCTCGTATCGGACGAAGACCTTGCCGATGAAAGCGGCATCTCCCTCGCGGAGAGCGAAGACTCGGACATTCGCATCTCGGGCGAAAGCGGTATCTCGCTGAGTGACCCGGTCGACAGTGGTATCTCACTGGAATCGGATGACAGCGGTCTGGCTCTCGAAGCCGATGACGACAGCACCATCTCGCTGATGCCGGATGACGACAGTGGCATCTCCCTCGACTACGCCGATGACAGCGGTATCTCGCTGGAAGACGACAGCGGCATCACGATGGAAGATGATGAACTCAAAGGGACGATCCCGATGATGGCGACCCAACGTCGCGGGTCCGATACCGACGATCTCGATACATTGGGCGCCGATGAGTTCTCATTCGACGACGACACGTCGGACGATACCGAAATGTTGTTCATGGACGACGAAGATAACGCCGCCACGATGGCTGGCGCCGAGTCCGCCGACGCCTTCGAAATGGCCGACTCCGAATTCGAAGACATGGAAAGCGAAGAATTCGAACTGGAAGAATCACTCGATGAATTCAACGAGTTCGAAGGGGAAGACTTCGACTTCGATGAAGATGGCGAATCGGTCTCGACCCTCGATGAATTCGACGTATTCGATGCCGGCGACGACGACTTCGACGAAGAAGGCTTCGAAACAGGTCAGAGCGCGGCCGACTTCGGTCAGCAACTTCCCGGCACCGCCGGCGCCACCTCCATGGTTGCCGCTCCTGCGGACTGGGACACATCCTCGGTCATCCTCGCGGGGACCTCGGCCCTGATCATGTTGCTCTGCACCTTCGTCGCCATCGACCTGGTCCGCGCTCTCTGGGCTCCGCTTCCGACCTCAGGCGCCCCCGGCGGCATCCTGATCGACACACTGGGCGGTATGTTCTAAGCCCTGACTGAGCCGATCTATCAAAAACACAAACCACTCGCCCGGTCACGGACGAGTGGTTTTTTTGTTGAAGGTCAATAAGGTCCTGAGACGGCGGGCGATCACCTAATGAATAACCGCGCCGCAGACGGGGCATTCGTCGACTTCTCCGCGGATCTCTTCGCCGCAGGCGGGGCAGGGGGTGGGAGGTTCGATGAGAAATCGTCTCTTTGCTTCCTGGTGTCGATGCAGGCGAATATACATCAGCGCCGCGAATACGAGCGTCACGAGGCCGATGATCACGGTCGTCAACCGGCCGACATTGAAAACCACCGGGCCGGCGAACATGGTTTGAAACAGAATGACCACGGTGGCGATTGTTCCCACCACCCAACTCACAAACCAGATCAGAATCGTGGGACTGGGACGAAACGATCCCTCCCGACGAGTATCCACGACACTGTGATTCCAGATTTGCGACATGACGGGCAACTGCGCGAAAAGATTCAGCACTGGAATGACACACAGCAGAGTCGCCAGGCCCGGAGTGAAAAAAGGTGGCTTATGCACCGACAGGGCGAAGGCATTCCGGCTGCTGCGAAAAATCCAGAGGACGATCCCGATAAAGAAAAGCAGGGCCAATCCCATGTCGATCCAGAGCAGAGCCTTTTCCACTTTCAGCAGCGATCGAAACAACGGATTCCCGACGTCCGCAAGACCACTCCGGTAGACATAGATCAACAGCGATAGAACAAAGGCCCAGCACACGCCACTGATCATCTGCAGCGCGCAAAGCGTCAGCAGAAAAAACGTACTCTGGCGACTGCTTTCGTACTCGTTGCGACGGGCCTGATTCATCGATTCCTCGGCAGATTCATGGCAGCTGTTCCAATGCCTGGTGACTGATTGTAGCACCGCGCGAGGGGAGGAAAATACGACGGTCGTTAAGATTGGCCCTCGCTATGGCGGAAACAGCCATCAAGTAATAAAATAGCACACGATCTATCCTGTAGCTTTTTCCCAGTCCGTCAAAATCCCGCTGAGAGAGGTCTATTATGAGTGAACTGCGGCGGCGAGTGGGGAGATTTCGCATCGTCCTCTTTTTGGCGATGATCATCCTCGCCTGGTGTGGATATCGGCACTACGCGCGAACCCGGTTTCTTTACCAGCCAGATTTGCGGATCGAGTTTAAATACGACGAAGTTGACTGGTTCGACTGGATTCCCGCGAAATGGCGTCCCTATTTCGAAACAAGAATTCCGATTACGCTGCAGGTGCAATCGGACGAGCAACTTGAAGAGATGCTCGACCACTTCGATGTCAGCCGCGTCACGGAAGTCCGGACGGCCCCCAATTCGACCGCATTCACCGGAAAGGGTCTCGAAAATCTCAGCGAGTTCAAATCTCTCCGGTCATTAACGCTCTATGAAACCCGTGTCCGAGACGAAGACCTGCTTCATTTGACAGAGCTGCAGTCATTGCAGGATCTGTCGCTGGAGAAAAACTCGCTCTTAACGACGGAAGGGCTGAAATTCCTGAACGACGTTCCACACCTCAGTAATCTGAAACTGGGTATTGGCTGGGACGCCGGTGAAGCCTGGGAGACAGCCTGTCGATTGCCGCACATCCCCGTAACGGCGACGGCCTGGACGGAGCGACCCGCCGTTAAACATCGACTGACCGACGCCGACTTTGAACTCCTTACCCGCCCCATACGCACCTCGTTCCGCCAACTTCCCGGCAAAAGTTATCGCCTCGAAATCACGGAGAAAAGTCTTTCGCGACTGAAGTATATTCCGGCGCTGAGAGATTTGTCGCTCTCGGGACTTCCTATTACCAATGAAGGTGTGGCTCTTCTTACGGAACTTGAATTGTTGGAGGAATTGAACCTTAATGACACGGAGATCACGGATGGCTGCCTGGTAGATCTCGTGATGCTTACTTCGCTGGAAAGGCTCTCGGTCGCCCGGACAAAAATTACAGATCAGTTTTTTCCGACGTTAGCGGGTGGTACTGGTGGGCTCGAACGAATTTCGCTTTCCGGATGCAATCTGACGGCGGAAAGCCTGGTGTATATTCAACTCCACCCCAATGCCCATTTCCTGGACCTTTCCGATTGCCCGCTTGAAGGATCGTTCGTCAAGCAACCGATGGAATTCGGCAGTCCGCTCACGCTCGACTTCACCCGGAGCGGAATAACCGATGAGCATCTGATGGCATTAAATTGGGTGAAACTGATGCCACGAGAGGTCTACATTAACGATGAGCCGGTCTACAGCGATATCGAAATGCTGGATGCGTTAACAGGAAATCGATTCACAACTTCCAAGGGCGCGGTCTGGTCACTGAATCTTTCGGAAACGGGTATTTCTGACGAAGCATTACAGCACTTGGGGACGAACAGAAACCTCTTTGGGCTGGACGTCAGCAAGACAGGCATCACCAATGTTGGAGTCGCCCATTTAAAATTCCCCGTACCGGTCGATGCTAACGCTCCTGGTTTTTCGCTGAATCTTTCCCATACAAAAATTACCGATGCGGCGATTCAATCACTGATTGATAACCAACAGCATCTGCGCATTACGTCGCTCGATCTTTCGGACACAGTCGTCTCCGATGAAGGTGTGAAGCTACTATTACAATTCTCAAGACTAAACCACGTTGATGTCTCGAATACGAAGGTGACAGCCGCCGCTGGTCCCACCATCTACGAGTTGAGATCAAAGAGAATTCATCACCTGTTTCATAACTTGAAGTGAACCCAGAGTGGCGTTTGAAAGAAACCCTTCGTCAGGTTCCCTGTAGCGCAGGTACATTTTCCTCTGGCAACCGGGCACCGCACATCGGGCAATCTGGTGGCAATGGCTGGCGGATGAGTTCACCGCAGTCGGGGCAGGGGACGCCGCGGCCCTGCAGGTAGGCGTGTTTTTCGTTCTGCATTCGGCGCAGTTGTCGAAACATACGAACGCCGAGAAAAATGCGAATCAGGTCGATCGTATTGTATCCAAGCAGCAGATACATCGCCTGTTCCGGCGGCAATTGCGTGATCAACCGCAGAAAGGAATAAACGAAAATCGTGATCAGCATCATGATCCACCAGGCATCAATGCTGAGAAAACCGGATTGGGTCCCTTCGCGTTTCGTTTCGACGCTGCTGTTGCTCCAGATTGTTCGCAGCGATACCAGGCCCGTCGCAATAAACAGTATGGGAATGTAGAAGAAGAACACACACGCCACAGGGCCATGTGCGGGCTTGGTATGCTCCGTGAGTGCCCAGGCGTTACGGCATCCGCAATAGATCCAGAAGGGGAAAAGTAAGATCAGGATGATCCCCGTTATCAGGTAGATCGAACCGGTCGTTCTTTCGATCAACGCCGTCGTGGCGAATACAGGGTTTTCCGGATAATTCTCTCCGTTCGCGATGAGGTAGAGGTACACTAATAGTGTACACGTTACGATGCCGCAAAGAATTCCTCTCGCCCATCCCAGCGTGACCATCACCGGGGTGAGTATCGACATTTCTCGATACTGATACGAACTTGACATATCCTGCTCCCATAGTTGTAACATCGATTCACGAGACGGATGCGCCTCAACTCGCGTCGATGCAACTACAATAACAGAATTACCGAAAGAGGATTACATATTCTCGCAGGACAGAGCTGTCCCTACGTGAAATCTTTCGGGTTGCCGAAGAGGCCGCCGCCGCCTGTGTTGCCGGTGCCCCCCTGGAGCGGTTCTTTGCGTTTGCGGACATACGACTGGCCCGGTTCTTCTTCCGGTTCCTCGGCTTTGGCTGCCGGTTCCGGTTTGGCGATCAGGGCTTTCAGCGACAGGGAGATGCGGTGTTTCTTCTGATCCACCTCGAGCACCTGGGCTTCCACCTGCTGTCCCTCTTTGAGGACATCGTTCACCTTGTTCACGCGGCGGTGATCGAGTTCGCTGATGTGAATCAGACCTTCCACACCCTGTTCCAGTTCGACAAAGGCGCCGAAGTCGGCGATGCGGGTCACCTTGCCGGTCACCGTTTTTCCTTTTTCGTACCGGTTCTCCGCGGTCGTCCACGGGTTCTGGACCAGTTGTTTCATCCCGAGGCCAATCCGCTTTTTATCGGGATCGATCGAAATGATCTGCACTTCGACTTCCTGGCCTTCCTTGAGTACATCAGCCGGATGATTGATGCGCATCCAGCTGATCTCACCGACATGCAGAAAGCCGTCGATCGAACCGAGGTCGATAAACGCACCGTAGTTCTTGATCGTTTTGACTTTGCCGGTGTATTGCTGACCGAGAGAGAGTGTCTCCCAGACTTTTTCCTGTTCTTCTTCGCGCTGCGTCTGCAGGTACTGCCGACGGCTGACGACCAGGTTCCGTTTCTTCGGATTGACTTCGAGTACAACCGCGGAAATTTTTTGTCCGACGAAGGGCTCGAGGTCGCTGATGAAACCGATATCAACCTGACCGGCGGGCATGAAGCCGCGCAGGTTACTGACGGAGACTTCGAGTCCCCCTTTGACGGTCTTGGTGACCATCGCGTCAACCAGTTGACCGACTTCCACGGCACTCCAGTCGCCGCCAACTTTCTGGCGTCCACCGGAAAGAGTGAGTTGAATCAGTCCTTCATTGGCGTCGACCTTGGCGACTTTCACATTTACTTCGCTGCCGATTTCCGGCGGTCCCTTGGGGAACTGACGCACGGAAACGACACCGGAGGAACGGAGCCCCAGATTGATGAAGACGTCGTCGCCGTGAATCGATTCGACCTTCCCTTTCAGGCGGTCTCCTTCGCTCACTTCCCCTTCGCTGATTTTCACGGGGGCGGCGTCATCCGAAGTCGCGGCGGTGGCGG
>PABD01000212.1 GCA_002702685.1 Planctomyces sp. | reverse complement strand
GCGAGCCTGTTGCCGGCACTTCAAAACAAACCGATCGAACGACCTCATCCATTGTACTGGCGGTACGACCGGGCGCTGACTCCGCCGAAAATTGCGATTCGCGATGGCGAGTGGAAGCTGCTCGTGCGCGGAGATTATTCCGAACCGGAGTTGTATCACCTGACAACCGACATCAGCGAGGAACAGAATCTCGCCAAAGCGGAACCGGAACGGCTACGCACGATGCTCGCGCAGTTGAAGGAACTGAACGAAGAAATCTCCACCGAAGCGCCCTCCTGGCCGGAGAAAAAACGGAAGTAGTCTGTTCGCCCAGGCTCTATAGCAAATTCCAGATAACCGTAACGTGTTCTGGCGGCGTAGCCTGCTACTTTCAAGGGCTTTTCGGGTCCGATCGCCGCCACACTTATCCTGGACAGGATCTAGGCCGCGCGGTAGTCGAGTTCTTCCTCTTCCACAATTTCAATCTCGTGTTCGAGGTATTGCAGAAATGAGGGGAGGGGATCGCGTTCGCTCGTGTTTTCAACTTTTCGTTCTCGGCCGTCGAAGACGGACAGGAGATAACAGAAAAAGGCAATGCTCCCCATGAAGACAAAGAGCGCGATCGAGCCGATCAGCATGTTCTCTTCCTCTTCGGCCAGTTGCTCGGCCGACATATTGTTCTGCACCGGTATGTTGCTGGCGGCCACTACGCCGTTCTCGAACGCTTCCGGATTCTGTTCGGAGACGTAATGAGCGTATTCCTGGATCGTCATCTTGTTGAGATCAGGCTGCGATTCCTGTACGGTCGCGGGTTCTTCTTCAAGTAGAGTCAAAGCCAATGGCCGATCTGTTTCGTTGCGGGTTGCCTTGTCGGCAATCAGCGACATTCCCAGAATCAGATAGATCAGGCAGATCGGAAAGGTCAGAAAGAATCCGAAGCGGGCCCCCCATCCCCAGAAGGAACGCGGCAGAAAGAGCAGCAACCATCTCCGGGAGGATTCGAGAATCGAATTGGAGTCCTGATGGGTGTAAAGAGTTTCCACCATCAGGATATCGAGTTCGCGGGCGACATACTGATCGATATGCTTCTGTCGCTCCGGGACATTCACCGTGGACTGCGTTTTTCGCCAGGTATCGAGAAAGGCGATCCGCTTTTCGGCCCGCCCCATTTTGCGGGCGAGTTTCGTTTCCTGCCGTCGTTCTTCCCGCCATTTCGAAAAGATCTGCAGGGCGGAAAAAATCGCGCCGATTACGGCGCCCAGGGTGACAATCATTTCCTGTTGTTCCACGACGGAGCATCCTTTCTCTGCAGTGGGAATCCATACCGGGTGAAGTGTGGGGGTAAGAGCGTCGTATACGGAAAATCCCTGATTTTTGCCAGAGGAATTTGAACAGACGGGCTCTATCTACACAAAAGGACACCCTTACCCGAATTGGCATTGCGAATCCCGATCCGTTATAAGTTGGCACTGCCTATTCATGCCTGATTGAGATTGAACCGGATGCCTTGCGAAACAGGAACAGAGATCGCCCGGGCGGCGAAACTGCTGCGAGAGGGTAAGCTGGTCGCGTTTGCGACCGAGACCGTCTACGGCCTCGGCGCGCACGCTCTCGACGATCGTGCCGCCGCCGGTATTTTTGCCGCCAAAGAACGCCCCGCGTTTGACCCGTTGATTGTGCATATCGCCGAACGGGCGCAGTTGAATGAACTCGTTTCCGAGGTTCCTGACCTCGCAGTGAAACTCGCGGACGCCTTCTGGCCCGGTCCACTGACGATGGTCCTTCCCAAACGGGAAATCGTGCCCGACCTGGTGACGTCCGGGTTACCGAGTGTCGCCGTACGGATCCCCGCGCATCCCATCGCGCGAGAGCTGCTACGAACGGCCGGCATTCCCGTGGCCGCGCCGAGCGCCAATCTCTTCGGGCAGGTAAGCCCGACCACCGCGGCGCATGTTTCCGAACAACTGGGGGACCGGATCGACTACATCCTCGATGGGGGGCCATGCACCGTTGGCCTGGAATCGACTGTCGTCGCCATCACCCGGGAATGGGTGACCTTACTGCGTCCGGGAGGAACTCCCGTAGAAGTGATCGAAGAGGTCGTCGGTAAAGTGATGATTCCTGAACCGGCGGGACCGGAATCAGATGAAACAGCGCAGCATTCTCCCGGAATGTTGACCAAACATTACGCACCGCGAAAACCTTTGTTCATCGTGGATGACCTCTCCCAGGCGTCGAAAAAGTGGAACCCTGCGGAGACGGGAGTCCTGCTGCTGGAGGAATCCCCACTCACTGAAGACTTCGCCAGCGTCGAATCGCTTTCGCCGGCGGGCGATCTCACGGAGGCCGCGATGAATTTTTTTGCAGCGCTGCGCCGGCTGGACAAAGCGGACATCGCCCGGATTGTCGCGACGCCTTTTCCGGATCAGGGATTGGGACGCGCGCTCAATGACCGACTTCGGCGCGCGAGCGTGCGATAACCACCACACATTTTGACTTCTCGCGAGACTTTTTTCGCTGACTGACGTGGCAATTTCGCGCGGTGGTTCTTATCAATGGGGCTCGCTGAATTCGCACCGTGGGGGAACTGAGCGCGGTGTAACCAGGCTCCAAGTTCTTCGCACCTCGATCAACAGGGTTGGAATCGCCGAATGGATGTATGGCATTTACTGATTGATATCGTGATCATTCTGGGGGCCTCGCTGCTCCTCGGGGGAATCTGCCTGCGGTTGGGCCAGAGTCCGTTGATCGGATACCTGCTCGCCGGCATGGTCTTGGGGGGCCCCGGAAGTATCAAGTTGATCTATCCCAGCCACGAAATGGATTCGATCGCCGAACTGGGGGTTTCGCTGCTGCTCTTTGGACTGGGGCTCGAGTTCTCCTGGCCCCGTCTGATGTCACTGGGTAAGAAAACCCTGTTCAGCGGCTTTCTGCAGGTGATCGTGACCGCGACTCTGGGCGCGCTCGCGGCAAAACTGTTCGGGCTGAATATGACCGAAGCCACCGCCATCGGCGCGATGATTGCGCTCAGCAGTACCGCCTGCGTGCTCCGCGTACTGAATGATCAGGCTGAGATCGACAGCAGCTACGGGCGCAACGCACTAGCGATCCTGCTGGTGCAGGATATGGCGGTAGTCCCCCTCGCGCTCCTCATGAGTGTGCTGTCGCAACCCGATTCCGACACTTCATTCATCTGGCCGCTGCTCAAAATCCTCGGGATGACCTCGGCGCTGGTGGTCGCGTTGTATGTCATCCTGAATATCATCGCGGTCCGTGCGCTCGGAACGCTGACGCTCAAGGAAAACCGCGAGCTGACTGTTCTGCTGGCGGTCGCGACAGGGCTCGGTTCCGCTTGGGCGGCGCATGCTGTGGGAATCTCTCCCGCCATGGGGGCATTTGTCGCCGGAATGTTCCTTGGGAACTCTCCGTTCGCCACCCAGATTCGCGCGGATGTCTCGTCACTGCGGGTGGTGCTACTGACACTCTTTTTTGGAGCCGTCGGTATGGTCGCCGATCCGTTCTGGCTGTTTCAGAACTGGCTGCAGGTGCTCGGCGTGGTCCTGCTGTTGCTGACGGGCAAAACCATCATTATCACGGCAATCCTCGTTTTACTCGGCAAACCGTTTAATATCGCGGTCGCAACTGGGCTCTGTCTTTCGCAGATCGGTGAATTTGCGTTCGTGCTTGGTACGATTGGTAAGGATGCCGAGATTCTTACCGATGACACGTATCAGTTGATTGTCTCAGCAACGATCGTCACCTTGTTCTTGAGTCCTTACCTCGTGATCTATGCACAGCGGTGGGGAACCTGGATCGACCGGTTCATCCGACCCGGCATGCGACAACACGCCTACGTGGAACAGCGCTCTGCTCACTATTCGCCCGATTTCATCATCATCGGATTCGGTCCCGCCGGTCAGCGCGCCAGCCTGCCGCTGCAGGAGATCGCGAATCGCGTGCTGGTCCTCGACCTGAACTCGGCGGGTATCCGCAAAGCGCAGGAGTTCGGTTTCGCGGGCCAGATCGGGGACTCGAGCCAACCCGAAGTTCTCGAACACGCGGGAGTACCCACCGCACATACGGCAATTATCACACTGCCACATCATCGGACAGCACTGCAGACGGTGGAAGAAATCAAAGCCCTGAATCCGGATATCACAATCCTCATTCGCTGCCGATACCAGATTCACACCCAGGAATTTCTCGACGCGGGGGTTCATCTCGTCGCGGGTGACGAGGAAAATGTGGGAAACGAATTGGCCGAGGGTGTACGGCAGCAGATCGCATCGCTTGAGCAGTCGCGCCAGGCCCATGAGACCGAAGAATCATCCAACGCCGGGGAACATTGAGCCCTGTCGGCCGGTCAGCCTACTTCAGCGTGTAGACGAGTTGGAAGACCGTGGTGAAGTCGGACTTCTTGCGATTGATGGCGGGGTGCGAGTTGTACTCCTGCTTTACCCCCAGCTTGAACTGCCATGAGGATTGCTCATCGAGCTGAACGAGTACGGCCATGTCGTTGGTAAAGCGGAAGACTTCATAGTCTTCGATACTCGGGCGAATGGTCGACTTGCTTTCAAACCGCGTCCGGTCGAAGAGAGGCCATTGAAACTCGGCCTCGGCGAAAATGTCGGCGGTGACACGGTCGTTGCCCGGACTGTGATATTCCTCCGCCGTCACACCAGGACCGATACGGGTGATGAGTCGACGATCTTCGTCGTCGAAAAAGCGGTGACCGATACCCGCGGAAAGGGTTCCCCGGTAGTCAAGGTCCTGAAGTTCGTCGTACTGGTTCTGGTTCGTCACATAAAAGATCCAGCTGCCGACTTCACCGATGTCGACGTTGGCATTCGCGAACAACTGATTGGAAGTCTGGATACCGCGGGCCTCACCCCATTTTCCCCCCGCATCGATACGGGTCGTATAGTCCCAGCAGCGATTTTCAAAACGGGCTTCCGAGTTCAGCGCGGTCTCTTCACTGTTACCGCTGAGCATCCGGGCCCCAATCTCAAACCGTTTCGTCCAATCCGCAAGTTGTTTTCGCGAGAACCTGTACGGAAACGTTAATGGTTCAGGGAAGGGAGAGACGACCGATTCCTCGAACTGGGTGAGTTCGTAGAGTCCCTCCTCGTCCGATGACGCTTCACCATCCGCATTTTCAACGGATTCGCCATCGACGGAGGCATCTGCCGTTTCGACCGCTTTGACTTCCTCGTCGATCACCGTCTGGTCGACGGGTTCGATCAGACCTTCGCCATCGCCTTCTGGAAAGAACGCCTCCGGCGGTGACATCGCGGATTCTTCTTCTGAAGTCTCTTTGGCATCCGCAGACGCGGTCTTTTCCTCTTCGCCGGCGGTACCATTGGCGATCGGTTTGACTTCGAGCTTCTCCACCAGGGTCAGCGGGAAGGTAATCGTCTGACCGGTGGGTAAGGTCCAGCCGACATCCCGGGCGGTGACGGACGCCAGGCGCCCCTCGAGCTTCCGACCATCTTTCAAAGACAGAATTCCCTCAGGCGGAGCAGGGGCCGGAATGGCAGCAGGAGCCGCAATCGGGGCGGGGGCAGGAGCAGCCGGGGGAGCTTGAGCGACCAGCGGACGACGTCCGTCGAGGGGCTCGTTGGTCGTATTATTCGCGGAAACGGGAAGCGAAAATGCCATCATGCTGAGAAGCAGGAATAGAATTGTCCCCAGCGATCGGCAGAACCGCGCGCGCTGCCAGCGGACGGCAGGCGGAGTATCTCCCGAAAATGACTCGCTGGTCAAATGCATTTCACGTCCTTGTTGTAACCGATGCCGACAGTCCATTGGCGGCAGCTGAACCCTTGACCCTTACGGCGGCGCAAAGGGTGTCATGTCGTTTCAGCGGGGATTTTAGATTGATCGTAAAATACGGACAATGCGAGTTTTACGCTTAAAAACACGGCGAAAAAGTCGGCTCGCTCTGGAATCCGGCTGTGACAGCAGGTTTGTCAGCTACGAAGTCGCTCCACGACGTACATTTTATTTAGACACACACTGTTTTCCGCTCCGGAACCAGATGTTACAGTGAAATGTACCTCTCAGTTCCAACGTCGCCCAACAGTGCACATACACACACGTCTTGATCACGGAATTCCCGACGCTTCCCGGCAAAACTGGCGAACGGATTCCTTCTGAGAAAAATCTGTGCGAACCCCCACGACGCGGTCAACCGAATCGTCCTATGCTCGCCTGGTGATTGAGCGGGATAAGGGTACGCCCATCGTCAAGGACGTGAACCGGCCCACCACCCTGATCGGTTCCGCCCCGGGCTGCAACATCCAGCTGATCTCCACAGTCGTCGCCCCTGCCCACTGCGTCATCACGCTGGAGCGGAATCAATTTCGTCTGCGGGATTTACGAACCGCCCGCGGAACGCTGGTGAATGGAGAGAAAGTCGAGCTCACCACATTGAATGATGGGGATCAGATCGCCATCGGGGGTGTCCGCCTCCGGTTCGAGACCAACCTCTATCAATCGTCGACTTCGGAGCACTCCGATACTCAGCTCCTGATGGCGCTCCATCACGAACCGAGCGCGGCCGCCAACATCAGCCACGACTATCAGGCCGGGCACGACCAACCGGGCACTGACACCAGCCGCGCACGCAAGCCGTCCACATTCGCCCGACTGAAATTCACCCATGCTTCTGGAAGCGTTGGTTACAAAGATGTGTTGCGAAACACCACGTTGATCGGCTCCGCCCCCGGAGCGAACATTCAACTTGTCTCCGAGGGGATCGCCCCCGCCCATGCGTTGATCACACTTGAAACAGAAAAGCTGATGGTGCGTGACCTCCGCACGCGAACGGGAACCCGTGTGAATGGTCGTCCGATCGACGTTACTGAGCTGCGACACAATGATCGGCTGGAGATCGGCAGTTTCCTCTTCACACTGGAAACGAATCTGTCCGGGGAATCCGAGGGGACCTCGTCCCTGCAGGATACTCAATACTCGATGACTTCACTGCCGAGGGTAATTGACCCGGAACTGGCCGAGGAAACCTCGTCCGAGGAGGATTCGTCCTCCGAGTCCGGACAGACGATGGAGATCGATATTCCCGAAACGGGAACACCGCGTCCCACTGAGGGTGTGATTCGGGATCAGAAGCAGCGGGAACAATTCGAACATCTACTGCACGATATCAGTCGCCGCGAACAGCGCTGCGCGGAACTGGAAGAGCAACTTGCTCAACAGCAGGCCGACCTTCAAGAGCTTGAGGCGGTACTGACTCAGCGCAAGACTGATCTCTCGTCAGCCGAAGCGAGATTGCTCAAGACCGCGCAGGATTTCCGGATTCAATACGAAGAGTTTCAAACTCAACGCAGCGAACGCTCGTCGGCAGAGGTGCAACTCGACGCGCGACATCAGTCGCTGCAGGAACAGGAGGCAGACCTGATCGCCCGCCAGACGGAACTCGATCTCAAACAGGGCGAACTCCAGGAACGCGAATCAGCCATCCAGAGCCAGAGAGAGGAACTTGCCGCGGCACATGATGAGATTCGAGAGAAGCAGGAGGAACTGCAATACCAACTCTCGGAGCTGCAGAAGCAGACGGAACTGATCGAGTCCAGCAAGGAAGAAATCGTCAGCCGCGTTCGCAAACTGGAATCGAATGAAGCGGTGCTCGAAACCGCGCAGACACAGTTGGAACAGGCCCGCGAAGAACTCACCGCTCGTCAATCGGAAGTCGAAGAACTGCATGCCGAGCTGGCGCGGCAACAGGAACTATTCCGCCAGGAACAGGAAGTACATGAGCAGAAGCAATCCGCGCAGACGAGTGAGATCGACAAACTTACCACTGATTTGACGGCCCGCCAGACGGAAATTGAGAAACAACGGCGCGAAATCACGATTCTGTCGATGCAGATGGGAGATCGCGATCGGGAACTGGGGGAACGGGAAGCCGAGCTACGCCGTCTGGATGCGGAACTAAAATCCAAAACCGAAGAACTATCCCGCCGGGAAGCGGCTCTCAGTGAAACCAGCCAGGCGCTCGCGCTTCAGGAATTCGAACTGAGCGAACGCGCTGGTCAGCTTGAACAACTCCACCGTGAACACGAAGAAAACCGACTGAACCTCATCGCCGAACAGAAACAACTCGCGACGTCAGCGAAGGAGCAGTCACAAACTCGGCAACAGTCCGAGGAACAAGCGCGGCAGTTGGCGCACTGGAAAGACAATTTCATCCGAGGGCTCAAGTCGCTGGAGCGAGCTCGTACTCGATACTGGAAATTGCTGCGGCTCGACGCGCGTGAAAGCGTGAACGACATGTCGATCGCCAAATCTTTGCTCGTTCACGGCAAGATCACGCGGTATCAGGCCGAGTGGATGATCAATGGCAAATTTCCGGCCTTCAACATCGAACACTTCCAGGTCCAATCGCTGCTGGATACCGGCGGTATGGGTTGGCTCTATAAGGGAGTCGATACCCGTAGCGGTAAACCAGTCGCGCTCAAGCTGCTCAACCGACAGTCGTTATCCGACAATTCACTCCGGACCCGCTTCCAGCTGGAAGCCAAAGCGGGCTTACGGATCGCGCATCCGAACGTGATCCGGACGCTGGAACTCGGCGAGAACGATAAGTTCGACTACCTCGCCACGGAATTGATCGAGGGTATCAACCTCAGCGAATACCGGGAAATCTCTGATAAACTTCCGTGGCAGCAGGCTTGCGACTTTGCGCTGCAGACTGCCAGCGGACTCAAGGCGATTCACGCAGCGGGCCTGATTCACCGCGACATCAAGCCTTCGAATCTCGTCATCGACGACAGTGGCAATGTCAAGATTCTCGACTTCGGGCTCGCACTCGTAAACGAAGAAGAAGACGAATTCACGCTCGCAATGATCTACGGACATGACTGTGTCGGCACCGCGGACTACATCGCTCCTGAACAGTCTGTCGACAGCTTCCAAGTCGGTCCGCCGGCGGACTTTTACTCCCTCGGTTGCACTCTGTATCTCTGGCTGGCAGGACGGGTCCCCTTCCCGGTGAAGCCGATTCGCGAAAAGCTCGACGGCCACCGTAATCAGGAGCCGACACCGCTGGAAGAGTTGACCGATGATGTGCCGGCGGCAGTCATCGCGATCGTTCGCAAGCTGATGCACAAGGACCCGGCTCAGCGATATCAATCGGCGGACGAAATCATCCAGGCGCTGCAGCCATTTGCCGTGCGGCAACATTGCTGGTTCGATTATCCCGCGATTCTCATGGTCCGGGCTGCCGAAGCGCGTGCCCGCATTCGCATTCAGGCGAAAAGCACCGCCGACCTCACTAACCAGTTGCCCGGTTCCACCAACGATATTCGTCGGGAAGAAAAAGCGACCCGCAGTAATCAGCCCTGATCGGAAATCCAACTCAATTGAAGCGGATGTGATCAGTCTTCATTCTTCTCCAATTGGTCAGCGAACGGGTTGACGAATTCCGCAACCTGGCTGGCGGCTGTCATCTGCCAGACGCTTTCCGTCAAGGGAACTCCCCGCGCGTCGGAACTCACCTGACGGACCCGCACCACGCCGAAGGGGACATCCTCCGTCCACCAGGCCATGCAGTAGTAGCGGCGGATCGGACCACCATCGTCGGGCCGGATGAGGAGGGAATGCGTCGCCCGCATGCAGCGGAAAGCTTCGGGCCGTAATCCTGAGTGCAGGTATCGGTAATCGCGCACGCGGAAGTACGACGACTTCGGGCCGCCGGCGAGCCAGCTGATGATGGCGGTGCGTCTTTCCGAACTGACATCGCCGGAGAACTTCAGCAATTCATCGACCGCCGCTCCCCGGGCGAACAGGCCACGACTGATTCGCGCCACGATCGGTTCCGATTGATCGCTGTCCTTGATCGTCAGTTCAACATCTTCTTCGCCCCCCACAGCCGTGAGTCGGATCGTCTGCGGTTCGCGATAGAGTCGTTCGCGCGTGAATTCGGCCCACCCGGTTTGTCCCGCGCCCGGCAATGACTGCAGCCAGGTCTGGCGTTCGAAATTCACCTGCGGAGCCGGGTCGCTGTAGTCAATGAGCCCGGCGTGCGTCATCCATTGAAACAACCACGGGTGTCGCCAAGGGCTCTGAAGCGGGTAAAGCGCAGAGAAGATCGAGACGATGAGCAGTGGTGAGATGACGAGCCAGAAGTTCGCCTGACGGAAAAATCGGTCGGCCGCGGGAATCATCGCGAGGATCCAGAAGGGGATGAGCCAGAACGTCCAGCGCAGCCCCGCCGTCATGCCGCCGTAGTTGTAGTTCTCCGTCCGGGAGAGGTAGAACAGAAACAGAAAGATCGTCAACCCGCAGCCGATCCAGGCGATCTGACGGCTACCCTTCGTCCCCCATGCCGGTTGCTGGCGCAGGAGGAACCAGCCGTAAGGAAACAACAGGAACACCGGAGTCAGCGAAAATATACCGTGATGCCCGATCAGGCAATGCCAGAGGTATTGCAGCGGTGTATCGGTACTCTTGTCGATACCGCCGGGATGGAACCAGTAGCTGGGAATGCCATTGTGAACGAAGAGATACTTCTCGGTGCCGTAATACATATAAAACGGTTTGATTCCCCCGGTCGAGAGGTACGTCGCCAGGAAAAACGCTCCGAGCGGGATGATCGCGCCGGGTACGTAGTAGAGTGCCGTTCGTTTCCAGTCATGACGGACCAACAGCAGAAAACTGATGATGCCAAAGAGAGCCGCCGGCAATTCGTTCGTGCAGGTGAAAGCAGCGAAGAATCCGGCGAGAAAATACCAGCGGGGGCGCTGAGCTTCTTCGGGTGCGGCATCCTTGATGCGGAGGATCGCATACAGAGCTAACAGCAAACTGAACGCGGCGACCGTATGATTATTGAGTGTCACACAGAAGGGGGTCAACAAGGTACCGATCCCGACGACAGTCAACAGGAACAGGCGCGTGTAGAATCGGGAGGCATACTTCTCCAGCAGAAGACACCAGAGCAGAAGTGTGAACAGAAACGGGAGCACGTTCACGATAATCAACATGACGCGTGTCGTCTCTTCCGTCTGCCGCAGCAGATCGAGTCCCGTCGTGGCATTGAGAATGCGGTAAATCCCGGCGACCAATGTCGGAAAGAGCGCCGGTTTGGTTGAATAAAAATGACCCTCGTGCCGGACCTTGTCGATCGTGTCCCATCCCGGTTGCTGCATGATCTCATCGATCTGGTACGTCTTCCGTTCGACCAGGGACCAGACTGTACACCAGCGGGAACGGTCGTTACCGCTCGAAAGCGGCTCGGCACGGAAGAGCCCGACGAGCACCACGGCGAGTGAGATGGTAATAATAAGCGTATACGCGCTCCAGCGAACGGACTGCGCGGGCTCATTGCCGGAGTGATCTTTTTCGATCGGTGCGGGTTGCTGCATGACGGGGTGAGGTTCAGGCGGGTTGGGCAAAGCGTGCGTGGGAATGGGCGACCGCCGATCTGGAGGACGCGTTTCGGTAAGTAGAGATTGTAAAGGTTCAGTCTGCGACAAAAAAGGAGTCGACCAGCGGGGTACGCTCGATTTTCAGTGTTAAACCCCGCTAACAGCTACCCGTTGATCCTGTCATGAAAGTGCGAAGGTAGCGATTGTACGGATTACAGGGGAACGCTTTTCCCGGTGGAACTCCCGGACTGCTTGGTGACAGGCCAACTTCTCGATTAAAATGATCAGCATGACCAAAGCCCGTTCCAAATCGCTCATTCCTTTCAACAAGCCCTTCATTGTCGGTAAGGAACTCCATTACATCGCGCAGGCCGTCACCCTGGGACAAATCAGCGGGGACGGGTTCTACACGCAGGAGTGCGCTAAGTTACTGGAGCAAACCTTCAACATTCCCCGGATCCTGCTGACGCCATCCTGCACTGCCGCCCTCGAGATGGCCGCGATCCTCTGCGAACTCAAACCGGGTGATGAAGTCATCCTCCCTTCGTATACGTTCGTGTCGACGGCGAACGCCGTTGTGCGTGAAGGGGCGACGCCGATCTTTGCCGATATTCGGCCCGACACGCTGAACATCGACGAAACTCGAATTGAAGAAGCGATCACCGATAGAACGAAGGCTATCTTCGTCGTTCATTACGGAGGTGTCGCGTGTGAGATGGATACGATCAACGACATCGCCAGGCGACATCAACTGCAGGTCGTGGAAGACGCCGCTCAGGGAGTGAACGCCTTTTACAAAGGGAAGCCACTCGGTTCGCTCGGTGACATGGCGACTTACAGTTTTCACGAAACAAAGAACTACATCTCGGGTGAAGGTGGAGCACTCTGTGTGAACGACCGCGAACTGATCGGTCGCGCGGAGATCATTCGCGACAAGGGAACCAACCGGCAGGAATTCTTCCGCGGTCACGTCGACAAATACACGTGGGTCGATGTCGGCTCTTCTTACGTGCCGAGCGAGATCGCATCCGCCTTCCTGTACGGTCAACTCGAGATGCTGGATTCCATTTCCACCCGTCGCGAGCAGATCTACCGCTTCTATGAACGTGAACTCGCGGAACTCGAGACTGAGGGACTACTGCGGCGGCCGAACATCCCCGCGGAATGCACCTCGAACTATCATCTGTTCTACATCCTGTTGAAAGACCATCAGACGCGCGACGGCCTGATGCAGTATCTCAACGACGCCGGGATCAAAGCGGTCTTCCATTACATCCCCCTGCATACGTCCCCCTATGGACGAAAACTGATCTCTTCGCCACCGAAACTGCCGGTCACGGAAGAGTTGAGTGGTCGATTGTTGCGGTTACCGATGTTTTACGATATCAAGGAATCCGAACTGCAGCAGGTCGTCGATACCATCCGCAGCTATTTCCAGCAGTGATCTTGACGACTGATTTCTCACCCGCGTTTTCGCTGACCATTTAGAATTCTCCCGGCAATGAACACGTTCCCCTACAACCAGACAATGGTGGCGGAGACATTCGCGGAGGCGTTTCCGGTAGTGGGAACTCGCCTCCTGATCACCGCCGAAACAGCCTGGTGGGCGGAACAGGCGGGAAGGGAAGTCACCGGCCACGCGACAAGCGTCATCGCCTGCGATGTGGAAGCGGCCATTGAGCGTGCCTTCACCTCAGAAGAATCGCCCGATGGTCGTCCGGGGGTGAGCGTGCTGATGTTCGCCTTCGACCGGAAGTCTCTCCAGAAGGCGGTCGTCAATCGAGTCGGCCAGAACGTGCTGACCTGTCCCACCACCGCCTGTTACAACGGGATCTCCGGTTATGATCCCGAAAAAGCACTCACACTTGGCGGACAACTCCGTTATTTCGGTGACGGCTACCAGAGTTCGAAAAAGCTGGGAGACCGCCGGTTCTGGCGAATTCCGGTGATGGAGGGAGAATTCCTCTGTGAGGACGAAATCGGGACGATCAAAGGCGTCGGTGGTGGCAACCTGATTCTCTGCGGTGAGTCGCAACGCGCGACACTGCATGCCGCCGAACAAGCGGTCGCCGCCATTCGCGCTCTCCCCGATCTGATCCTCCCGTTCCCGGGTGGAGTCGTTCGCAGCGGGAGTAAAGTCGGTTCCCAATATTCGGGGCTGAAAGCGAGTACCAACGAGGCCTACTGCCCGACATTGATCCCCCGCGTGAAAACCGAGTTACCCCCGGGTACGAACAGCGTACTCGAGATCGTGATGGACGGATTCTCGGAAGTGGCCGTTGCCGAAGGCATGCGTGTCGGCCTTAGAGCCGCATCGCAGTGCGATGGACTTACACTCATTACTGCCGGCAACTACGGCGGCAAGTTGGGTCCGCACCTGTTTCATCTCCGCGAACTGACGTAGATTGAGTCTGCCAGCGCCAGTCTCATTCCTGTATCTTCTGCAAATCCGCCGCCAGGGAATCGAGTTTCAGCTCACGCGCGACAGGTAAGAGACGATCAATCAACTCGGGTGCCAGTTCCGGATCACGTGAAGCCGCCATCTGCTCGTAGAACTCCTTTACAATTGCCAGGAATCGCTGCTGCTCCTCTTCGCTGAACCGAGCCCCCATTTGGCGCAACGCTTCCGGGAACAGCGGTGCGTACTCTTTGGCATCGGGGCGAAGTTCGATGCCCTGTTGCAGTGAATCCAACGCCGCCTCAATATCACCGCTCCGCAATTGATAGTCCGTCAGTTTTACCAGGATACGCGCATCTTTCGGATTCAGTTCCACGGCGCGCCGGAACGATTCTTCGGCCATCGCGCACATCGTCGCCGCGTTTGCTTCGCCGTAGAGTTTCGGGCTGAAACAGTGCAGGGCGGCGATATTTCCCCGGTTGAACCAGAGGCCGGTATTGCGATCGTTTCGCGCAAGTGCCCTGTCGAGCGTATCGATCGCCGCCTTCGTTTCATACTTCTCCACCTGCAGCGTGGCCAGCTTGACGTAGGCCGACAGGTGATTCGGATACTCATTGATCGTTGACTTCAGGACCTCCTCCGCCTCTTCCGTCTCTCTCAATCCAATAAGCGCATCGACTTTGACATCCAGCAGCGCAAGCAGTTCCTGTTCGGAAGGAGAGAGCGCGATCCCCGTGTCCGCCGCCCGTTTCGCTTCTTCAAACTGACTGAGCGTGTACTCTGTTTGCGCCAGCATCAACCAGCCTTGCGGCTGTTGGGGAAAGTTGTCGACTGCATCCCTCGCAAGATCTCGGGCTTCGCCGACTCGGGCCATCTCTTCGAGTTGCGCGGACTCCTGAGCCAGACCGCGATAAAACGATGCATTCACATCGTGCGGCGGAAGCAACGAAATAACCGTTCCCAACGTCACGATCACGATACCGGCAATCAGTCGACGACGAAATGCGGGACGCGTTTCGGTATTTTCGGTCGAGCGGAATTCCTTCCAGTATTCATACAACGCGATCAGCCCGCTCCCCGCGTAGATGGTCATCACCGGAACGAGTCCAATCCGGAAACGATCGAAGTTGTAGAAAATCAGAATCGTGACGACGTGCACCAGGATCAACCCGACCGGAAGGATGTGCATCCGCCAATCGCGACGAGCCAGCCATAAACCGAAGATTGCCAGACCGAAGTACCACGAGAACCGCGGTAAGACATATAGCAGCGGAATGTGATCGCGCGTGATGAGAAAATTCTGATTGTCGGGGACTTCGAAGTTATTGACGAGGTTAAACCCTTTCCAGAAGGTGAGCGAAGCGGCGTTGAGCGGGTCAGACGTAATCGTCTTTGTCGCCTCGTTGGACCAGTAGCGGGAAGATTCCGAACGGGACAGCGGACGCCCCGTCTGACGGGCCGCCTCCTTTCGAAAGTCTTCGTGCTCGAAGTAGGGGTTTGGCCGAATGAAGGGGGGCGGATTGTAATTGGCCTTCGCATACGGTCCGTGGGCCATGTACATCACTTCGCCCCCACCCGCCGTGACGAGTACGAATTCATGGGCGACCAGGTAGTTGCGGATCGTCGCGGGAGCGATCGTCAGGCAGAGCGCTACGACTGGTATCGCCATCGCCTTCCAGCTGGCAACCGGGGCATAGTCTTTTCGCCAGAGCCATAAGCAGGCGATCACGGGAAAAATCATCAACAGATGATTTTCACGAGAAAGAGAGACGATGCCGATTGCGATGCCGGTCAACCAGAGCCAGCGGACTTTTTTGGAACCGATGAAATGCAGCGTCCCCGTCAACACCAGCGAAGTGCAGAGGGGGGAGAGCCACGACTTCATGATCATCGCTTCGTGATACATGAGCGGGCCATACAGCGCTGTCATCACTCCGGCGGCAATCGCCGCGGCAGGCTTGAGTTTCAACCTTATGGCCGACGAGTAAATCAGCGCAGCAAGCGTCGCGCCGAGGAACAACTGGAGCACGATGACAGCGGTGTCAGAAAACCCGAGCGTATATAACAGGCCCAGCCACCAGGCGTAGGCGGGACCTTGCTCATAAGCCTGATTACCCAGCAGATCACCATGAGAGATCGCGATACCCCAATTGCGATAATACGCCTGATCGGTCAGTTGCAGAACAGCGAAGGGCGAATTCAGAAAGAACAGGAAATAGACGATCCGTACTCCCACCGCGATCAGAAACAGGCGCCAGAGCCACGGATCAATGGATCGGACGGAGGAGGGAGCAGGCATGGATCGAAGGCTTTGAAACGTGGGAACCGTAAAGTATTAACAAAGGGAGCTGATTTGCTGCTCTAAGCGAGCCGTTTTACATCCGTGGTGAAGCCGGTGAAGGTATTGTTCACCAACTCGATTTCATTCGTCTCCGAGCCGATTTGAATCCCGATGCTGTCGTTCATGCCGCGATCATCAACCAGTTTGTTGTTAACGATTTGAAGGTGCGCCGTCAGCCCCTGGATATCGATTCCCAGCGGTTGCTTCGCTCCATTATTGATGAGTTCGTTATGCTCCACTCGGTTATGGTCGCCGGTGAACCCTTCGCCCCGTTCGGGGCGGAATAGAATTCCATATTGTCCGCAGTTGCTGATCCTGTTTTTCGTAATCAGGTTATGCATGTCGCGATGTCCCACGGAGATACCCGATTGCCCACAGGCGTTGATTTCATTCCCCTCGGCGAGACCGAACCTGACACCCCAGCAGAAGAAGATGCCGATGTTATTCTCTTCCAGTTTGCAGTTGCGGATGATCGGACGCTGTGACCCGGAACCGGGATGCAGACCCAAATCCGCGTTGTGATGCGAATGCAGGTTTTCGACGACGACATCGTGACAGATCTGCCAGGAGAAGCCGTCGCCATTGTAATTACGGGATTCGACATTCCGGACGGTGATCGTGTGACAGTCCTGCGCGAAGATATTGCCGCCGTAGTTCCCGTTGAGATTCGGATTGTTTGCGCGATTTCCATCGAGTACGAGATCGCTGATTTCAATATGGTCGACATGGTCGCATTGAATCATCGAAAACAGACTGAGCGCCTGCGGTTTGCCCATCTTCCAGTAGTTTTCGCGAAGCGCTCGATCTAGTTTGAAGCGATCTCCCGAGCGCGCCACGAGCGTACGCGTTAATACCGTCTGACTGCCGTTGTGTGGATTCTGAACGGTCAGACAAACTCCGTCCCCGACTCGGAAACCATGTCCCGGTTTGAAGGTCACTTCCTGATCGTACCAGTCGGAATCCTCGGCCAGTTTCGTTTGTTTGATCGCGTTCTTGATGAACACGGTTTCCTGCCCCGATCCCTTCAGCCGCACGCTCGAGGGCAATTGAATTCCGTTATCAAACTTGTATTCACCCGGCAACACGTGGACCGTCCCACCCCCCAGACGGGCGACATAATCCACCGCGGCCTGAATCGCCTTGTCGGTTTTGCCTGTGAGATCGCCCGAATTCTGACCAACCGTCAAAGTCAGTTGCTCATCCCAATTGGGTTCGTGTCGTTGATCTCCAGAGGTCGCCCGAGGATTAACAACTTCGGGTCGCTCTGCCGCGGAAAGGCCCTTGAGGCCAGAGACCATGGCGACGCCGGTCGCCAAGGCTGTGCTCTTCAGAAAATGACGACGATTGATTCCGGGATGACGGTTCATGGACAGGCTCGTGCGACGAATGCGGCATAAAACATGACGTGGAGAAACGCTTCAGAGCGAAACATTTCCGGGTGAGCATACCATTGTGGCCCGCCCTCAAACGATTCGCAACGAATTCGATGTCCTCAGGATCGAGAAATTCCCGTCTATGTGAATTTCGTCTTCCGATTTCCCGCCCCCCTTTACAGTCTGAAGCCCAATGACCGATAATGCAGGCCCATTCAACTTCTCTATCGTTCTCTCCACGCCAGGGCTGTCTGATCAGTCCAGCGCCTGTTGCTCTTTCTTTCTTCCGTCGCCTCACCAACTCCACGGAATCGAACGATGCTTAAACGACAACTCTCCAGTTTACTGCTCACGATCCTTGCCCTTCTCGCGACCAACGTTGTCGTTGCGGAAGACTGGCCGACTTATATGCGCGACAATACCCGTCGCGGAAGTACGCCTGAGAAGCTGTCTTTCCCACTCGAACTGACGTGGACGATCAAGGCGCCGGCAACACCGCATCTTGCCTGGGAAGGTCAGAAGGGTCGCGTCCATGAAGGGAAGGAGATGGGTGACCGTGTCCGGTTCGACGATGCCTTTCATACCACCATCAAAGATGGTCGTGTTTATTACGGATCGACTGTCGATCATCAGGTCCACTGCGTCGATCAGGTTTCGGGCGAGGAGCTCTGGAGCTTCTTCACCGACGGACCCGTTCGACTGGCCCCGACGCTATATAAAGACTTCGCTCTCTTCGGATCGGACGATGGCTACGTCTACTGTGTGAATGCGGTAGATGGTTCGCAGGAATGGAAATTCCGCGCTGGTCCCGAGGACCACTGGTTGCTTGGCCGTGGAGATATGGTCTCGCGCTGGCCTGTTCGCACCAGCATCACTGTTACGGAAGACGGAACGGCGTATTTCGGAGCAGGGCTCTTTCCATACGAGAACGTTTTTCTCTACGCCGTGAATGTCGACTCGGGCGAAGCGATCTGGAAACGGAACAACATCAGCCAGTTCAGCGCCAACCGGAGTGACATTGCCCCGCAGGGTTACCTGCTGATCGAAAATGATGTCCTCGTCGTCCCGTCCGGACGTTCCCTCCCCGCCGTCTTCAACCGGCAGACAGGAGACTTCCTGCACAAACGGACGTTCGGCTGGCGAAACGACGCCGGTGGAGTCATCGGCGGAACCCGCGCGTTTCTGGCGGACGGCCAAATCTACGCGGCGGGCCCTCACCACATGCTCGCCATGGACCAACAGACGGGCGATATCGGCTTCGGTTACTTCCTGGGGAAACAGGTCGCCGTGTCGGATGAACTCGTTTTCACATTGCATGATGGAAAACTGACTTCCTACACACGCAAACCCTACGCCGAGGCCAGCCTCGAACGTCATGAACTGCAGATGGAAATCAACGGGCTGCAACGGAAACTCTGGTCGGCGGAAGGTGAAGAAGCTGATAAGCTGCGAGTGGAAATGGCGGCGATCGAAGAAAACATCGCAACTTCCATGGCGGTGGGGCAACGGTGGGAAGCCGAATGCCCATTGGAAGGTACACTGGTCATCTGCGGCAATGCCGTCGTCGCAGGGGGCGAACAGGCGGTGCAGATTTACGACCGCGCCAGTGGCGAACTCAAACAGGAATTCGAAGTGACCGGCGAGGCGACGGGCGTCGCCCTATCGAACGGTTCCCTGTTTGTCAGTACGACTTCCGGCGATATCTATCACTTCAGCAACAATTCGCGGGCGACCGAAGAGCAGGCGGCGAAAAGTAAGACTTCGTTCTTCACCGACGACGCCGAAGCCGCCAATTACAAGGCAGCTGCTGCCGACATCCTGAAAACAACCGGAGTCGATACCGGCTTCTGCTTGATCGTGGGTGCGGAACAGGGACGTCTTGCCTACGAGCTGGCGACACAGTCAAACTTCCGCATCTACGGAGTCGAACCCGACCCGGCCAAAGTTCGCGAGGCGCGACAGGCACTGAGCGACGCGGGCCTGTATGGTCACCGTGTCGTAATTCACCAGTCCGACCTCGCGGATATTCCTTACTCCAACTACTTCGCCAATCTCGTCGTCTCCGATACGGAATTCAAAACAGGCGAACTCCCCGTAGACGCCGAGTTGATCGTGCGGCATGTGAAACCGATCGGTGGCAAGGTTTGTCTCAGCGCGAAGGCAACGGAATGGCTTCAGGAAATGAACCTCGGCGAACATGCGGAGATCAAGGAGCAACAGGACATCGCCGTGCTGACACGCGGCACTCTTCCGGGCGCCGCCGACTGGTCCCACCAGTATGGGAATGCCGGAAACACCGCGAGTTCCGAAGACCGACACGTCACTGGAGACTTGAGCGTCCTCTGGTACGGTGACCCGGGCGCGAAGAAAATGGTCAACCGCCACGACGGCGCCGTGGGTCCTCTCTCCGTTAACGGTCGACTGATCGTTCAGGGCCAGGATACCGTCATGGCCTACGACGCCTATAACGGGCTCAAACTGTGGGAACGTGAAAACCCGCGTTCGATCCGGACAGGGGTCTTTCGCAATGAAAACCCCGGCAACCTTGTCGCCAGTGAGAGCAGTATCTTCATCATGGAACGGGAAATCTGCTGGGAACTCGATGCCGCGACGGGCAAAGTGATTCGCGAACACCGCGTGCCGGTTAAAGAAAACCAACAGCACTACGAATGGGGATATGTGGCTTACAGCGACGGCAAACTCTTTGGAACGGCGACCATTCGTAAAGAGATCGAAGAACGGCAACGTCGCCGGGGCAAAGCGACCGAGGACAGTACGGACTCGATCTTTGCCATCGACGTCTCGACGGGAGATGTTGCCTGGACTTACAAAGGCCATAACATCTCACACCACACGATCGCACACGACTCGGATCATGTCTATTTCATCGACAGCCACCTGACTGCCGAACAACGCGCGGAACTGCTGCGTCAGGATAAATCGCAGTACGAAGGTTTGTCGGAAGAAGAACTGCAGAAAGCCGAAAAGGAGATTAAGGAAATTGACGCCCGCCTCGCGGTGGCAATTGAAGCGGACAGTGGCGACATCGCATGGCAGGTTCCCGTCGACGTGACAGATTGCAGTGATATCGGCACCGGTGGCGGCAAACTGACGCTCATGCATCAGAACGGCGTCCTCATTCTGTGCGGTGCGAACGCGAACGGCCACTACTGGAAGCAGTTCATGGAAGGCGAGTTCTCACAGCGGCGACTGGTGGCCCTCTCCGTAGTTGACGGTGAAAAACTCTGGGCGAAGGATGCCAACTACCGGCATCGCCCGATTGTCATTGAAGATCAACTGATCGCCGAACCGTGGTGCTACGACCTGTACAGCGGCGAACAGAAAATGCGCGAAGACCCGATCACCGGCGAAGCGGTGCCGTGGAGCATCATGCGTTCGGGTCACCACTGCGGCATGATCACTGGTTGCCCCGACATGCTGATGTTTCGCTCCGGTTTCACCAGCTTCTTC
>PABD01000211.1 GCA_002702685.1 Planctomyces sp. | reverse complement strand
CTGCGCGGCCCGGCGCACGGCCACGCGGAAGGCTCGGCTGCGCAGATTCCGGTTCCACACGCTCACTTGCTCGCTGACGCCGGGCGCCACGCCCGCGCCCAACAGCGCGTCCATCTGCGCGGGCTTCAGCGTCGCCAACCGCTTGATACTGGCGTACGCGTCGGCAATCGCGGTCGGTTCGGGGGTCGTGATGACAAGATACATCTCGGCGAGATGCAGCAGAGGACGGGTGGAACTGTGCAATGCGTTCCCGGCGTCCAGCAGTACGACATCGTATTCGGTTTGGAGAGATTCGAGCTGACGGCACAAATCGCTCATGGTGGATTCGGGAATACCTTCGAGTTGCGACAGGTCATTCGCGCCCACCACCACATCCACGCCGCACGGGCCGGAGGTCACCACTTCGGATAGCTGCCGCGCTCCGCTGATGACATGGGACAGGTTCCAGTAGCAGTTGAGTCCGCACAGCAGGTCGAGGTTACCGAGCCCTGGTGTCGCGTCGATCAGGCAGACTTTCTGTCCCAGTTCCGCAAATGTGATGGCCAGGTTCAAGGCTACCGTGCTGCGACCAACGCCCCCTTTGCCGCCGGTGACCGCAATCGTATGAGCGCGGCGTGAGCCGGCCGTCGGCATGGATTCATGCTGCTGCTTGAATTGCTCGGCCAGGTGACGCAGCGTCGTGGCCTGATCAGTTCGGGTGGCGGTGGTTGTCATGCATTCTGTCTTTGCAATACTGTTCGGAGCGGTACGTTGAATCGGAGTCGTGAATGTTGTCTGTCAGTTCTGTTTGGTATTCGTATTCAGAATGTTCTCAGGCAGGTTGCCCGATCAGTTCCTGTCCCAATAGCAGTCGCCGCATTCTCGGGGCGGTGGCCGCTTCAATATCTTCGGGGACAGTTTGGCCGGTAGTCAGGTAACTGACGGGCAGCGATACCTTTCTTGCCAGGTTGAGCATCGGGCCGAGACCTTCTGTCTCGTCGAGTTTTGTCAGAATCAGCGAGGTCGTTCCGGCCGCGGCGAACTCCTGCGTCATCGTTTCGAGACTGCGGAGGCTGGCCGTCAGATTGAGAACGAGATGCACTTCATCCGCGCGGGCTTCCTGCAACAGGGCTTTCAACTCCTGGAGCTTGGGTTCATCTTTGGGGCTGCGTCCCCCCGTGTCGATGAGGACGAGGTCGAGTCCCTGCAGTTCGTCGAGTGCCTGCCGCATCTCTTTGACGTCGGTGACGACTTTCACCGGCAGGTCCATGATTTCAGCATAGGTCCGCAACTGCTCGACCGCGGCGATGCGATAGGTGTCGACGGTTACGAGACCCATTTTCAATCCCTGACGCAGTTTGAAATTCGCAGCCAGCTTGGCAATCGTTGTCGTCTTCCCGACACCCGTGGCACCGACCAGGGCGACGACCTTACGGCGTCCTTTGGCGACTTGAATCGGTCCCGCGCAGTGGAACTGTTTTTCGATCAACCCTTCGAGCACGGCGTCCGTACGGCCTTCGATTTCGAGTTCCTGCGGACGGCACTGTTTTTTGATATCAAAGACAAGTTCCCGCGCGACTTCTTCGGCCACATCGACGTCGATCAGTTTTGTATACAGATTAAACAGACTGTTCGGTAACTCGTGCATCGCCAGCATCGGGTTGTGTCGGCCGAGGTTCATCAGCATCCGCTCGATATTGGCGAGGCGGTTGGCGAAGTCTGCGTCGACATACGACTTCGTGGTGGACGGAGCGGTGCGCGTTGTCGGTTTCACCGCCGCCTGTCGAACAGGGGGTTGTGCTTCGTGCCGGGGATGAGATTGAGCGATGGTGTTACGTTTTGCTTCCGGAGCTTTTGCCGCGGGCATCTCTGCTTTGGCCGGTTTCGCTTCCAGCGTTGCTGATGAAGGGGCCGGTTTGGGATTCAGCGACATCGCGGCGATGGACTGCGGACGGCCGTTGGTTCTGGTCGCTACCGGCGCGGGGTCAATCTGGCGTTCCCGGGTGGGGGAAGCTGGCGTAAACGGGGCGGGGCGACGCGGGGCGTCAGGCTGCTCTTCCGCTGATTCCTCTGACCTGTATTCGCGTTGCTGCGCCGCAGTGAGCGGGCGGTTCAGCAGGTCGCCATGCTGCGGACATTCTTCCGGAAGGGAACCGGGGCGTTCGGTCGGGAACGAAGTGGGACGCGCGGGTTGGGCCGACAGGCGACTCTTTCCCGGATCGAGTGAACTCAGTTCGAGCTCGTCTTCGTCCTTACCGATCTGGCTGAGTAACTGCAGCGCCAGCGATTTGTTGGAAGCCGCCGTGGGACGGCCCGGGCGATCCTCTTCATACGATTCCTCTTCCAGGTCGGGAGCAGACTCGCCCCGATATCGATTCGCGATGGACTGCGACAAACGCGACGAACCCGGTTCCTCTTCGAGGGCGATGGTGACCTCCACGATGGATTTGGATTTCTTCCACGGCAAGCGGGAACGATCATCGATCTGCTTGGTGTGCAGAATGATGGCGTCCGGGCCGACTTCCGATCGAACCAGATCGAGCGCTTCCTGCATGCTGCCGGCGCGAAATGTCTTGATCTGCTGCATCCTGATTACATCTTTCGTAGGGCCGTCGAGTCGTGTGAGGTTAGTTCAAATCGTGCTGTACTTTGTTTGTTTTGTACTTTGTTTGTGCTGTATTCGGATCAGGTACCCGCCATCTGCGGTTGCGGACCAGCCGTGACCTGGGAAATGGCTTCGACGTTGGTGTCGCGAGTCACTTCATTCAGGCTGAGGACCGCCAGCTTCGGCAGACTTCCCTGGGTGATCTGTTTGAGCCCCGCGCGGACCTGTGGACTGCACAGGAGGACGGGCGGGTGTCCCATCGAAACGAGTTTTTTCAGTTCCTGTCCGATCGCCGCGGTGACCTGTTCGGAAACCTGCGGAGACAGTTTGATCACCAGCCCTCGTTCTCCATAGTCGATCCCCGCCATCAGAATGTCTTCCAGGGCCGGGTCGAGCGTGATGACATGCAAGGTCCGTCGACGGTCGCGGTATTGCAGACAGATCGTTCGCGCCAGTGAATGCCGCACGTACTCGGTCAGAATGCCCAGATCTTTCGTCCGGTCGATGTAGTTGCTGAGTGTCTCCAGAATGGTTTCCAGATCCCGAATGGGAACCTGTTCGTGCAGCAGGTTGTTGAGGACCTGATGCAACTGGGAAGTCTTGAGCATCTCGGGAATCAACTCGTCGACAATCTTCGGTGATGTCTGCCGCAGGTTGTCGAGCAGTTCGTGTACCTGTTGCCGCGTGAGCAGTTCGTGAGCATGTTCTTTGGCCACTTCGGTCAGGTGCGTAATGATCACGGCCGAAGGTTCGACGACGTTATACCCCGCCATCTCCGCGCGATCCTTATGGATCATCTCGATCCATTTCGCCGGACGGCCGAAGGCAGGTTCGGTGGTCTCGATTCCGGGGATCTCGCCACCGGTCGCGCCCGTATCAATGGCCAGCAGCGCGTCGGGGAAGATATCTCCCCAGGCGACGGGAATGTCCCGAATCTTGATCTGATACTGTCGTTGCTCCAGCCGGATGTTATCCCGAATGCGGACTTTCGGCAGAATGATGCCGAGCTCGTGAGCCACCTTGTGCCGGATGCGGGTCACCCGGTCGAGAATGTCGCCCCCACTGTTGGGGTCTGCCAGCTTGATGAGGCCGAAGCCCAGTTCCAGTTGCAGCGGATCGACGACCAGGTTGTCTTCGGGTTTAGGTTCGGGACGCGCCTGGGCGGTTTGTTCTTTTTGTGTTTCCTTATGCTTCAGCGCGGCGGTGGCGGCTTTCTGGCGACGCATGACAAGTCCAATCGCGAGGCAGATAATCGACAGGCTCATCAGCGGCACGGGAGGCAGCCCGGTGAAGGCGAGACTGAAGAGAAACGCGCTCGAGAGGAACAGGGCCTGCGGATGACCGACCATCTGCTGGATGACATCGCGGGGCAGGTCGCTCTCCGTCGAAGTACGGGTCACGATCAAACCGGCGGCGAGCGAAATCAGGAACGCCGGCACCTGTGTGACGAGCCCGTCCCCGATCGTGAGGGTCGTAAAGATCTGGGCGGCCGCACCAAAATCCATGCCGTTTTCCATCATGCCGATGTACAGGCCACCGACGATGTTGATCAGCGTGATAACGATACTGGCGATCGAATCGCCACGGACGAATTTACTGGCACCGTCCATCGCCCCGTAAAAGTCGGCCTGGTGGGTCACTTCTTCGCGGCGTTGTTTGGCCTGGGCGGCGTCGATCAAGCCGGCGTTGAGGTCGGCGTCGATCGCCATCTGCTTGCCCGGCATCCCGTCGAGGGCAAAGCGGGCGGCGACTTCACTGATACGTGTCGCTCCCTTGGTGATCACCAGAAACTGAATCGCCACCAGGATCACAAACAGAATCAGCCCGATGACAATATTATCGCCAGCGACAAAAGCGCCGAATGCCTGAATCACGCCTCCGGCGGCCTCGGTTCCGCTGTTCGCCCCGTTCATCAGAATGAGCCGGGTAGAGGCGACGTTCAGCACCAGCCGGGCGAGCGTCGAGCCGAGCAGGATCGCGGGGAAGACCGAGAATTCGAGAGGACGACCGACGTAGACGGTCGTCATCAGGATCATCACGGCAATGGTGACGTTACACGCCAGCAGAAGGTCGAGTATGACCGGCGGCAACGGCGCGATGATCACCAGCACAGCGGTGATGATCAGCACCGGAAAGGCTATAGATTGTCCGCGCAGAAAGAGTCCGCGCAGTCCACCGGGGTTTTCCGGGGGCATAGCTGCCTCCGTTCATCCTTGAACCAAAAAAGACAGAATCGAATTACTACTTTTGGGGGGGAGAGAGAAGTGGCGGATATTTAGTAGAAGGTTCGATATGTGTCCAGACTGATTCACGCGACTCGAGCGCGCCCTCTTCAGAAAACTTTAATCGATTTTCGACTTGTCCCTGATTTTGTCGAAAATCGTGGAAACTGGTATTGAGGCATTCTGGGCGTGCTGAGGAAGTTCGCGTGAATTGGCGTTCTGGCGGTGACGGCCTTCATTCCCGAACAGCAGGTTGCCGATAAATCAGGATAACCCATTGCTGTCGATGCAATTGGCATGATCGAAACTGTCACGGAAGACAGGTTCCGCCTGCCGACGAACTGCCAGGGAGAGGCACTGCTTGCCACGGATTAAGGAGACGCTTCTGAAGTCTCCGCCGGGTGTGTGATGGCTCGCCGCCTCCCCCGCTGCTCAACGTGACTCGATTACGGACGCCGCTTTCGACTGTGTCCCCGCTGATGTTGCGGGGAGAGAAAGTCCGTCCTTCCGCCCATTCATCGGATGCCTGCGCTGACGGTTTCGCCGGCGCGATCAGTACCGAACTCGAGAGTGGTGGAACCGGGCATCGACCGGAATGAACTCGCCGGCAAAAACTCGAGTATGCCATTCGAGTACGATGCGCCTGAAGGAAAGCAGCACTGAGAAGTAAGGAATATAGACAATATTGGCAAATACGCGGCGCGCCTGATTGTTCTCCCTTCTTCCTCACGTAAGAATGGATGCCATTGTAGTGATCACCCTGTATAAAACCGACTTTAAATCGTTTCGTTCCGCTCCGCCCCGAGGCCAATCCCGAATGCTACGTATTCGCCAACGCTTCGATAAATACCGCATCGAAAAACGCCTCGGCGAAGGTGGTTTTGCCACCATATACCAGGCGTACGATTCGATCGAAGGCGTGCGCGTGGCGCTGAAAATCCCCCATCAGGAGGTGATCGGGGACTCCATGATGCGCGACCTCAAGAATGAAGTCCGCGTGCTCGCCCGACTCAACCACCCGCACATCCTGCCGCTCAAGTACGCGGCCTTTATCGAAAACAAGTTCGTGATCGTCACTCCGCTCGGCGAACAGACCTTGAGTGAGCGCCTCCGCAAGAGAATGTCGCTCGAACTGACGCTCGATTTCGCCGAGCAGATGCTGGAAGCCGTCGCCTTCGCGCACGAGCACCGCGTCATGCACTGTGACATCAAACCGGAGAATATGATTCTCTTCGATCACAATCACCTCCGACTCGCCGATTTCGGCATCGCCAAGATTGCCGTCCGGACCGTCCGGTCGTCGGGGTCAGGCACGCTCGGTTACATGGCCCCCGAACAGGCGATGGGCAAACCGTCGTTCCGTTCCGACGTCTTTTCCCTGGGACTGATCATCTACCGGATGCTGGCGGGAAAATGGCCCGAATGGCCCTACGAATGGCCGATGCCGGGGCTGCGTCGACTTAAACAGAAGGTTTCGCCCGAATTTGTTGAATTTTTAAGAAAATCGCTGGAAGTCAATCCCAAGAAACGATTTACGGACGCTCAGCAGATGCTGCCGCAGTTCCGGAAGCTGAAACGACAGACGCTGAAACAGGCTGCCAGCAAACGATCTAGGAAAACGACCAAACGGGCGGGAACCACCCGGAAAGCGAAATCAGGGTCGAATGGTGTTCGCGCATTGCGCCGAATTGCCTAGAATCAAGTCACTTACGCAGGCCTGCCGAACCGGATCGGGACCCCATCTCGAGTCGGGGTAATCCCCACGACGGGACGGAAATTCAAGTCGGTGCCATGAAGATGCAACCGACTTGCGAATTTCGTCTCGGGACGACAGCAGCAGTCTGGCCCCATCCCGGGTGTGATAGAAAGGTCGCCTCGAAAGGCGACTTTGGGTAGCCATGTTCTTCGGTTCTCTATTTGGTTCCAAATCAGCTGCAGTGACTCCCGTCGCGGAAACGCGCTCGGATCGGGCATGGCTTTGTCTGCAGGGACTGATGACCGCCCCGGAAAGCCGCCGACTTCATCTCGGCGAAGTCATTGAATACTCCCGCCGGTCTCCGGACAAAGAGTCCCCCAACGAAGACGCATTCGGCATTTTCGCTCCCACCGACCGCAGCCTGATTCTCGTCGTTGCTGACGGGGTCGGAGGTCGTCGCGGAGGAGAAGAAGCGGCCCGGATCGTCGTCGAGACATTCGCCCGCGTGCTCAATCATTTCCAGTGGCGGCAAAGCGCTCGCGGCGTCGTGGCGACGGAAACCGAAGCCATCACCCTGCGAACGGCGATCCTGAACGCCATCGAAACGGCGAACGAAGAGATCATCAAACTGGGAACCGGCGCCGCGAGTACCGTGGCGGTCGTGGAAATCCAGAACCAGACGCTCCGTACCTACCACGTGGGCGACTCGCTGATCATGCTGGTCGGCCAGCGAGGCAAAGTCAAACTGCGGACGGTCTCGCATTCCCCTGTCGGCTTTGCCCAGGAAGCGGGAATGCTCGAAGCGAATGAAGCCATGCACCACAGCGAGCGGCACATTGTCTTCAATGTCGTCGGCTCGAACGAAATGTGGATCGAGATGGGCTCCCCTGTGGAGATCGCTCCCCGCGACACGCTGATCCTGTCGAGTGACGGCCTGTCTGACAACCTGCTGGAAGACGAAATCGTCGAGATCATCCGTAAAGGACCGCTCAAAGAGAGCGTCCAGCACATGACGGAGATCACCCGCGAGCGCATGGAGCACCACGTCGAGGGTCGTCCCAACAAACCGGACGACACGACCATACTGGCTTTTCGCCGTCTGCGCAAAAAGGCGGTAACGCGTAAGAAACGGAAGCCGACTCCACCTGTTTCCCCTGCCGCCCCGCTGGAGCAGCCCCAAGTCGCTTCGTCCGAAAAGGCCGAATCGCTTGTGTGAGGCTGCGCATCGCAATGCCGGGGCGGGGAAAGTTCGGGTTTAAAAGTCGTTAAGACGTTGGCTGCGACAAGGTATGGCGGGAAACGCGGGACGAATACGCCCGCATCTGGGAATTCGCAGCCAGATGATGTTCAGGTGGGAGAATACGGGTGGGGTGCCCGTCTGACGGGCGGGAGGCAGGAAAGCCTGCTACTCGGGGGCTGTTACACGTGGGCCTGCTGTCACCAGGCCACAGTTCGCTCAATGAACAGGAATTTGACCGGTTCAGCAGGAACCGCATAGTTCCTGCTTGTCAGTAGCAACTTCTTCCAGCTCCGCGCGTTTGATCGGCACACTGGGGGGCGCGTCGATGGCAATACGGACTCGTTTTCCCTGAACGGAAACGATTTTCACAACGATGTCGGAGCCGATCTGAATCGCCTCCTCAGTTTTGCGGGTTAAGACAAGCATCTGTTTCTTCCTTGATTGATGACTCAAAAAACCGAAATTGACGGGCCGGAAACCGGCACAGTTCCAGACAGATCCACACTTCCGAAGTTCAGGATCACGGCCACACTCATCGTGGCCGGGTTTTATACGTTGCCAGCCAGCGAGGCGTTGGAATACAGGACAAAAACTTGTCCTGAATGCCACATCCTGTCAGCCGGCATGATCCGATGGCTCTCATCGAGCGGGGACCGGAACTAAAACTGATTTCAAAACCTTCGATGTCATACTCAGCGGTAGGCAGATTTGCGTTGCCAGGGGCCGCGAGGGATCGAAATGTGTGTGCGGGGCTTTGAAATAAGTTTCAGTGTTTTAAAACGAACAGCAAATGCTGTTCAGACCAATTCGATTTTCTGGATTACGTTCAAACCGTGCGTCTACTTTTTCATTCTCCTGACATACCGATAGAAAACGACCTTCTCCGGCACGTCCTACGGGTGCTTGTTATAATTACAATTTGTAGTTTGTCCAGAGGAATTCACACGATTTTGTGGTGTACTGGAAGGATTTTCAGTGTTTGTTCACTGCCGCTCTCTTTCGGCCCCATTGGTTGCGTCGCCGGGGGGGCTCTTCTAAACTGACTCCCTTGATTTTCCACCTTTTCTGACATGTGAGGGAGCACTCGGGTGACTGAGCGAGCTGAACTGGTAAACCAACTCCGCTGGAAGAAATTCCCCGTTCTCGACGACGGTTTCGTCTGCCTCGTCGACCTCATGGGAGAGGACAGCTCCATCGTCCAGGCCGCCCGCGTCAGTTACGGCGAAGGGACGAAGAAGGTCTCCGACGACCGCACCCTCATCCGCTATCTCCTGCGGCATCGGCATACGACCCCCTTCGAGATGGTCGAGATCAAGTTCCTCGTCCGCGTGCCGATGGATTGCTGGCGACAATGGATCCGTCACCGGACGGCGAATGTGAACGAGTACAGCACCCGGTACTCGATTGCCATCGACGCGGCTCAGCAGACGGAAGCGAGCGAATGGCGTTCTCAATCGCAAACGAACCGCCAGGGTAGTGAAGACTATCTCAGCGAAGAAACGGGTCGCAAACTGACTGAGGATGAGCGTTCACTCCAGCGCGAAATGAAGCGCGTGTACGAGGCCCGCCTCGACGCCGGCGTCGCCCGCGAGCAGGCGCGTAAGGATCTGCCGCTCAGCACCTACACGGAAGCGTACTGGAAAGTCGACCTGCACAACCTGCTGCACTTTCTGGCGCTCCGCATGGATTCGCACGCTCAACTCGAAATTCGCAACTATGCGACGACGATCGGCGAAGAGATCATCAAGCCGCTGTTTCCGATCGTCTGGGAAGCGTTCCAGGATTACCGGATGCAGGCCAGTTTCCTCACGCGTCTCGACCAGGGGGTCATCACCCGCCTGATGTCCGCAGCCAGCAGCCAGGGAGTCGCCCCCCCGTTCAGCAAGGAACTCTTCCTCGAATCGCAGGATGAAACCTGGAAAGACCTCACCCGCTCCCGCGAACGCGACGAATGCTGGTCCAAACTGGCACGTCTGGGGATCGTCACGGAATAAGCACGGGTGACGGGTCGTAGCGTAATGAGCCGAATGCTTCCCCGGTTTGAAACCACAGATGAACACAGATCGGCACAGATGGGGCCGAGCTGTTATTCACTGCAACGATGAAGCATTCGAGAGCGAAACTGCCGAGAGTCCGTAAGCATTTATCTGCCGAATCGTGGATAAGACCCTCTGCTTATCTGTGAAAATCCGTGTCCATCTGTGGTTCAAAAAACACGCACCCCGCACCCCGCACAACGCTCACGCGATTGTACGGGGCTACCCGTGCATACCGACATTGCTTAAGCGGCGCGGTGATTGGCGGATTTGCTGGCGATGGTGGTCATCACTTTGTCGACAGCGTTGACGATGTCGTGCATGTCCTGTGCGTTGAGTGTCGGGTGGACCATGAACATCAGGCTGCGCTGGCCGATTTCCGCGGCGACGGGGAGTCGGCTGGCGGGTTGAAGCCCCTGCTTTTCGAAGACCTTCTCAAAGTAG
>PABD01000210.1 GCA_002702685.1 Planctomyces sp. | reverse complement strand
TTGCCGGGTGTGGAAAGCTTAAAAGGCACCGTGGCATCCTTTTGCCCCCATGCAGGCCTTCCGGGACGAGAACGTTCCCATCATCGAACGTGGCGAGGGATTTGAGCTCATCGATATCGAAGGGAACCGGTATATCGATGGCATCTCTTCGTTGTGGTGCAACATGCACGGTCACCAGGTACAGGAAGTTGATGACGCGATTCGCGAACAGTTGGGCAAGATCGCGCATACGACGATGCTCGGCCTGTCGAGCCCGCCCGCCATTCAACTGGCTAAAGCGCTCGTCGATCGCGCGCCGGCAGGCCTGACCAAAGTCTTTTACTCCGATAGCGGGTCCACCGCCGTTGAAGTCGCGATCAAGCTGGCGTTCCAATATCACCAGCAGAAAACGCGTGGACCGGAAAAACGGACCACCTTTCTCTGCATGAGTAACGCGTATCATGGAGACACGGTCGGTTCCGTAAGCGTCGGCGGGATTTCTCTCTTTCACGGCATCTATGGCCACCTGCTGTTCAAAACGATCCAGGTCCCCACGCCGGTCGCCCTGCGGACCCCGGATGGATACACCCGCGAAGGTTACCTTGAGCATTGCGTCGCCGAGATGGAACGGTTGATTCGCGAACATCACCACGAAGTCGCGGGCTTCGTGATTGAACCGCTGGTGCAGGGAGCGGCGGGTATTCAGATTCACCCGACCGGGTATCTCAAACGTGTTCGGGAACTCACCAGGCAGTATGACATCCCATTGATTGCCGACGAAGTTGCCGTCGGTTTCGGAAGGACGGGCACATTCTTCGCCTGCGAGCGGGAAGAGGTCGCTCCCGATTTCCTCTGCCTGGCGAAAGGAATCAGCGCGGGTTATCTGCCGTTGGCGGCGACGTTGACGACGGACGAAATCTTCAGTGCGTTCCTCGGCCAGCCTCACGAAGGGCGGACGTTCTATCATGGGCATACCTATACGGGAAATCCGCTCGCCTGCGCCGCGGCACTCGCCTCGCTCGAACTTTTCGAACAACAGAATCTGCTCGAACACATCGGCAAACAGACGGCTCTGATCGCGGAAAAACTCGCTCCGCTCGCCGAGCATCCCCACGTCGGCGAAATCCGGCAGAAGGGCATCATGGTCGGTATCGAACTCGTCGGCAGCCGCGAAGGGATGCTGGCGTTCCCGGCGAATGCAAGAATGGGACATCAGGTGACTCTGGAAGCCCGAAAACGAGGACTCATCATTCGCCCGCTCGGCGATGTCATCGTCCTGATGCCCGCCCCCGGAATGCCGCTGGACCTATTGGGCAAGGTGTGCGATATCACGGTGGAATCGATCCAGGCCGCGCTGGAACTGCGTGCTTAATTGCGATCCAAGCATTCCAGCCGGGTGGCCCAGACGATCTCGTCAGAGTCGTCTGGGTGCCGAAGGCACACAAAGGTATGGAGCTTATTGGGCGAGAGAGTCCAACGGCCCCTCACACGAAGGACGATTCAACACTTATGTGTTGCTGCGCAACCCAGACAACGCTGGCGCGATTGTCTGGGCCACCCTTCTTATGCTCCCTCTTAAGGTGTGACTTTATACTCATCCTTTAGAATTACTGATTCGTCGAAGACGAGGTGGTTGACCTGAGTGCGGCGGCGGGAGGTATAGACGATGTGGATCTTGCCATCTTTCGTCTGGATTGCGGTGGGATAGGCGGCGCTGTCGCCCGGGATGTTAACGATGTCACGACGATAGGCATACGTCTTGTCGTTGTCGGTCGAGATGGCGATCGAAAGCGGCATGCGATGGCCTTCGTTGTTGTCGTTGTAGACGAGCATCAGGTGCCCGTTCTGCAATTTGATGAAGTCGACCGCCGAATTCGGGTTCTTGAACTCGGTTCGTTTCGCGGGTGACCAGGTATACCCGCCATCCTTCGATTCCGAGCGAAAGGTAACGCCCTCTTCCCACGGGTCGAAGGTGCCGCCGCGACGAATATAAGCGACGAGGTAGTTGTCATCGATCTGCACGGGCTGTGCCTGCAGGTTGCCGACTTCTTCCGAGAAGATGCGGTTGGTCTCCGTCCATTCTCTGGTTTTGGGGTTATATCGCATGAAGTACGTCGACGTATCGACGGCCGTGCCATCGCGGTCTTCGCCCGTTTCATGATAGACGGGAAGCAGGTAGTCGCCGTTGTTGAGCACGATCGGCGCGGTGCGGACCATCGTGCCCTGCTCGAATTTGAGCATGTACGGGTCCGACCAGGTGTAAGCGCCGTCGCGCGAGATTTTGTATTTGATACGGGCGGAAGACCATGTGGGTCCATAGTTGGTGATGTAGAACAACCAGACCATTCCATCCGGCGCCTGCCAGACAGCTGCGTTACCTTCCGACCGATCCGGTGTATCGGCAATGACTTCCAGGTTCGTCCATTCATCACTCCCTTTGCGTTTTCGCAATCCGTAAACCTTGGTGTCGCCATCGTATTCACCGTCGCCACCATAGTAGGCGATGTAGAGATCACCATTACGGAGTTCGGTGATGGTCGCGGGGTGCTTGTAACCGGCGGGGGCTTCAAGGCCGATGACTTTTTCGACATTGATTTCGTCGTCGGCCAGCGCGGGAATGATCATCAGGAGCGTGAGCAGGCTGGAGAGGCAGAATCGCATGGTGGGTGAACCTTTCCGGGCGAAATGGAAAGTCGGATGGAAGGATGTGTGTCATCAACTGTAGCAGGAGAAGACGCTCGAATGCCAATGGCAACCGCGAATGAGAACAAGGAAGAGCGCATTTCGCAGCGCAGGAGAGTCACGAAAGCAAGGATCTCCCGCAGAAGGGTTGCCCAGACAATCGCGCAGTGTTGTCTGGGTTGCGTAGCAACACAAAGCGCTGAATCGTATTTGGTGTAAGGGTCCGTTCGACTCTCTCTTCGAACAAGTTTGACACCTTTGTGTGCCTTCGGCACCCAGACAACGCGTGCGCGATTGTCTGGGCCACCCTGGTTCATTCGCTCGGGCACCCGGGTCTGATGTTCGGGCTTCTCGTCTGCTTACGCCAACAAATCGTGCACGACTCTTCCGTGCACGTCTGTCAGGCGGAAATCACGGCCGGCGTGGCGGTAGGTAAGCTTTTCGTGATCGAGTCCGAGGAGATGCAGGATGGTGGCGTGCAGGTCGTGCATGTGGACTTTGTTTTCGACCGCAACGTGGCCGATTTCGTCGGTGGTGCCGTAGGCAAATCCCGGTTTCGTTCCTGCGCCGGCGAGCCAGATGGTGAAACCGCGCGGGTTGTGATCGCGACCATCGTTCCCCTGTGAGAATGGCGTACGTCCAAATTCCCCTCCCCACCAGACAAGCGTGTCTTTGAGCAGTCCCCGTTGATCGAGATCTTCGAGTAGCGCCGCCACCGGCTGGTCCGTTGCCTTTGCGTGTCCGGCGTGCTTGGGCATGTTCGAGTGCTGATCCCATTTCGGATTGCCGGAAGCATCGGAGTAGCAGACCTGAATGTAACGGACATCGGCTTCGGCAAGACGCCTCGCCATGAGGCATTGGCGTCCGAAGTCTTCCGTTTCGGGTTGATTAACTCCGTAAGCTGCGAGCGTCGCCTCGGTTTCGGTGGAGAGATCCATAATCCCCGGCGCGTGCAGTTGCATGCGGTACGCGAGTTCAAAGGAATCGATCGTCGCTTCGAGTCGATCGTTCACCGGACGGCTCTGCTGTTGCAACCGGTTGAGTGACTGCAGGTAATCGAATTGCTGTTTTTGAAGTTCGGGGCTGGTCAGATGATTTTCGATGTTGTGGATTCTGGAGTCGACCGCCTTCATTCCGGAGCGGCCGATCGTGGTCCCCTGATAGATCGCCGGCAGGAACGCGTTCGAATAATTGCGAGGCCCCCCCTGGTTGGGTGAAGGGTTGAGCGTGACGAACCCGGGGACATTGTCATTCAGACTTCCGAGCCCATAGGTCACCCAACTCCCCATGGAGGGGCGCACAAGGCCGGTGGCTCCCGTATGCAGAAACAATGTCGACGGACCGTGGGCGACGCCCTCTGTATGCATTGAGTGAATCATGCAGAGTTTGTCGACGTGTTTTGCGACATGCGGAAAGAGCTCGGAGACATACTGCCCACACTCACCATGTCGCTGAAAAGACCAGAGGGGTTTCAGCAACTTCCGTTTGCTTTTCTTGCCGAAGGTATCAAACCGGACACCGGTGAAATCGATCTCGCTGCCATCATGTTTATCCAGTTCCGGTTTGTAGTCGAACGTGTCGACATGACTCGGCCCTCCCCCCATGAACAGAAAGATGATCCGCTTGGCGCGGGCGGGAAACATCGGTTCTTTCGCGGCGAGTGGATTGCCGGGAGCAGCAGACGATTCCCGGTGAAGCAAGCCGGTCAGCGCGAGACCACCAAATCCACAGGCAGCCTGCGACAGAAAATCTCGCCGGGTTGTATTCCATTCACTTGAAGGCATGGTCATCACCGGAATTCATATTGGACAATTTTTATATTAGTAAAACCAAGTTCAATCAGATCAGTCCAGATACAGGAAGTCGACGCAACTGAAGAGCGCGTGACAGACCGACGTCCATTTTTCGACTTCGTCGTCCAGCTCGGCATCGCTTCCCGAAAAACTGCTCAGGTAGGACAGCGTCAGTTGTCGTTCCTGTTCCGTTGGAGGTCGACCGACCGTACGGAGATAAATCCAATCGAGCCGCGCCTCGTCGCTCTCCAGTTCCTGCGCGAGGATACGCCGCGCCGTCTTGATAGACTGCTCCCGCATAAACGGGCTGTTCATCAGAAAGAGCGACTGCGTCGGCAGAGTACTGGATGATCGCCGCCCGACGACGAGGTTCGGATTAGCGACGTCGAAGACTTCGAACAGATCAAGCATCGCATTCCGAAAGACGGGAACGTAAACCGATCGCCGGACCGTATTGAATTCGTAACCGTAGTCGTACGTGGAAAACTTACGGATGGTATAACCGCCAGGAGTCAGGTCGAGTTCCCCCGAGATGCAGAGGATCGTATCGCGGAGTGCTTCGCCATCGAGACGTCGCTGTGAGGCGCGCCACCAGAGTCGATTCTGACTATCGACTTTCTGGGCGTGCGGATCGATATCGGTCGACAGACGATAGACGTGTGAGAGCATGATCTCGCGGATCAACTGTTTGGTCGACCAGCCTTTTCGCATGAACCGCGCGGCGAGATAGTCGAGCAATTCGGGATGGCTGGGGCGTTCTCCTGTCTGGCCGAAATTGTCCGGAGTGCGGACGAGGCCTTCGCCCAACAGATGCCGCCACACGCGGTTGACGTAGACGCGCGGCGTAAGGGGATTCTCTTCGTTGACAATCCAGTCGGCCAGTTCGAGGCGGCCACTCTGTCTATCGGTAATCCGTGTTTTGTAGGCCTCCGCATTTTCGATGACCGAGAGGAAGCCTCGTTCAACAAGCGGGCCGTGGTTGTGGGCGGAGCCACGGATATGGAGATGTCCATCCGCCGGCTGGTCGACTTCGTTCACGCTCATCGTGAACTCAACGAGCGCGTCGAGTTGTTGCTGGATTTCTTTTTCCTGCTTGGCGAACTCTTCGCGTTGGTTGTGGTATCGAACTGCTTCCTCGCGCGGAGCCTCGTTGCGAAGAGCCTCCCGACGTTTGAGATCGGCCTCCGTCCAACCCTGCTGAGCCTCTTTGAGTTGCTGCTTCAGTTCATCGACTTTCGCCTGTTCCGCGGGAGGCGCCGGTAACGGCCTCAGAATGAAGCCGGATACATTTGCAAAAGTCAAGACTTCCGTGCTGCCGAAGATTCCGGCGAGGGCGTAGTAATCTTTCGTCGGTATCGGATCAAACTTGTGGTCGTGACAGCGGGCGCAGTTCAACGTCATTCCCAGGAAAGCGCGACCGGTCGTATCGATCTGTTCATCGATCACGTCCATTCGCAGGAGCGTTTTGTCCTGCTGTTCGTAGTTTGTTGGACCAAGGGCGAGAAAGCCGGTTCCAATCAACTGTTCGGTCTGCTGTTCGATAGAGTCATAGGGAAGAAGATCACCAGCGATATGTTCGCGGATCAGTTGATTGACGGGTTTGTCTTTATTGAATGAGTCGACGACATAGTCGCGAAACCGCCACGCCTCTTTGAACATCAGGCTGCGTCCACCACCGCTCGACTCGGCGAAGCGGACGATGTCGAGCCAATGTCGTCCCCACCGTTCTCCGAAGTGAGGTGACGCCAGCATCACGTCGATCCGTTCGGCAAGTAATTCACGTACGGGGCGCGGGTCCGCCAGGAATGATTCGAGTTCTTCCGCGGAGGGTGGCAGACCCGTTAACGCGTAACTCACACGGCGCAGCAGGGCGGCGCGGCCGACGTCGGCAACGGGTTGAATACCCGCTTCCTGTTGTTTGGCGAGAATAAAAAGATCGATGGCCGAGTCCGCCCATTCGCTTTCCGCGACCTCCGGAGGTTCCGGGAGCTCAATTGGTTGAAAGGACCAGAACTTTCTTCCCTGTTGGATGTCGATCCCGGGCCGAACGACCTCGGTCGCGCCTTCACGGGGGTCGGGGGCACCCATTTCGATCCAGGTTGTAAAGTCGGCGATGATGTCGTCCGACAACCGATTGTCCGGTGGCATCTCGAATGTTTCGTGCCGCATCGCACCCAGGATCAGGCTTTCTTCGAGATCCCCCGGAACAACAGCGGGGCCGGAATCGCCCCCCGCGCGAATGCCAGTACGCGTATCGAGCTGCAATCCTCCGGCGATCTTTTTGGCATCGGCCGCGTGGCATTCGTAACAATGCTGGACCAGCACGGGACGGATGCGTGATTCGAAGAAATCGATTCCCGCTCGTTGAGCGACCGTCGATCCGGTGGCTTGATCATCCCCTTCGGCAGCGCGGAGTTTAAGCCCCACCGGCGATAGCGATGCGACGGTAATCAGAGCGAGCAACACAAATTGTCGCGAAAGCAGAGGCATACTTCGGGCAATCGGGGTGAAGGTTGGTCGAGAATGGCGAGATGCGGATGGATGTGTGCTCTCTTATCTTAACCGAAAACACATCTATTCCTACACCCATTCCGGCTGTTTTGGCCCGGTTGGACGTATCGCTCCTTCTCCCGAAAAAAGTTACCTCCCTGTTATTTTGAGCGCAAAAACAAACAGGCTTTGCCATTCCTGAACGGGAACGGCAAAGCCTGTGTTGGAATTGATCAATTTCCGAAGTGACTGGAGCTTATTTCGTTTTGAAAAGGCTGAAGATGCTCTTCCCTTTTTTGCCCTCGTCATCCACTTTGGGGCCGGGCGCACCGCTGAAGCTCTGGGCCATCTGCTGGTAAACCTTTGTCAGTTTGGCTCGTGGCGCCTGTTCGACGAGAGGGACACCGTTGTTACGCGATTCAATCATCGTGGCGTAGTCGTTCGGTACCTGCCAGGCAATCTCGCGGCCGATTGTCTCCAACGCTTTGTTGAGACTGATCTGGCTGTCAGAGAGGCCGATGCGGTTCACGACGACCTGCACCTTTTCTGCGATGCTGTCGTATTGATCGAAGAACTGCAGCACGCGCACGATATTTCGCAGCGACGGCAGGTCAAGCTGCGTCAATGAGAGAATTGTATTGGACTGGGAGAGGGCCATCATATCGATGGCGTTGAACGATTTACTGACATCGATGATGAGATGCGAGAATGTCGCTTTCAGCAGGGCGATGACGCGTTTCAGTTCTTCCGCAGTCAGGACTGCGTTCTCTTCCATATTCACGGGGCGGGGAAGCAGAAACGCTCCGCAACTGTGCTTGGTGAGTGATCGTTTCAACAGGGAGAAGTCGAGACGGGAAATGTTCTCGGCTACATCCTGAATAGTGTAGTCCGGAATGATGTCCAACCAGACATCGGCATCGCCCAGCGCCATATCGAGGTCGATGATGGCGACGGAATTACGTTCATCCTGCGCGAGGGCACATCCGAGGTTCACCGCCAGCGAAGTGCAACCGATACCACCCGAGACACCCACAACGGAAATAACCTGGCTCGTCCGGGGAGAGGACCCCTGCTCGGTCGTCTGCTTAGACTGTTTGATGCGGCTGAGCGCCGTCATGAAGTCTTCGAGGTTAAGCGGCAACGAGAGGAACTCGCGGGCTCCGTTTCGCATCGCCTTCAGAATGAGGCGACCTTCCTGGGAACTGCTCACGACGAGCACGCTGCAATCGGGCACTTCCTGTCCCAGTTTCAGAACAAGATCGAGCCCCTTCTCGGGATCGGAGTCCAGTGACACAAGCGCGATTTCGGGCTGAGTCTGGCTGGCAACGTCGATAAAGAATTCGTATCGCGCACACTCAGCTTCCAGCCAGAGAGTGTCGATTCCCAGCAGCAGATTTTTCAGATTACTGCGACTGGAATCATCGGGATCGACGATCGCCAGGCGAACTACACCGCTCATTTTAAATCACCTAATTACGCGTTAGTCACTGTTTCCGGTGCCGTAACGAAGAATCGCTTTCGAAGCGAGTTCCGTATTTGTTAATTATCGGCAGGAAACGGATATTTCTTCTCCCGACCGCGAATAACGAGGTCGGCTTTCAAGTCGAAGCCATCGCGTCTGATTTGACTTTCCCGAACCTCTGCGAGACTCGAGGTTTACAGAGAACAGACACGCTGTGTCGGATATTTTTCAATCGATAACATTTCCCTTTGATCGCTCAAACATTGAGACCAGATGATTTTTGCCTGTGATCAGCACAGACGAACTACTTACCCGCAGGTGAGATCAATCCATTTACCGTTCGCTGCGGGCGAGTGTTATTGGTGGTCCGCTGCGGGGCGGTTCCGGAAACAGGTTGGATCATTCCCGAATTCGGTTGAATCAGGGTGTTGGTTCGAGGTGCAGGCCGCCACTGGGCCGCCTGCGACTGTGTATTCTGAGACGGACGTCGTACCTGCGGTTCGAGTTCCGTTTCGAACTGCGGTTGTGCCGGAGGAGCTTCGTTGAGTCCAGGCCCGGCCGGAGGCACATAAGTGGGTCCGGGGACGGGCATCGGTGCCGGGCTCATCGAGGGTCCAGGCATGATCATTCCACCGGGAACCGGTTCGAGGATCGTGTCGTTGCTCGGTGGGTATTCCATCTGCGGGGCGGCATGGTGAATGGTTCCATGCGGACGACTCGAGGAGCACTGCTCGCAACCGAGCGCACAACCGGAGCACATATCGCCGTAGCTGGGAACTTCGATCATGCCGTCGAGGTAGAGTTCTCGGTCGGTCGGAGTCGTGGTGAAGCGACCCGGTCCACCCGGAGGAACTTCTTCAGAGGCGAGCGGTCCAACGACTTCCGGTGTGACCATCACGACCACCTCGGTTTCGCCTTCGTCGTACTGTTCGCGACGGAACGCGGCCCCAATGTAGGGAAGCTCACCCAGGAAGGGGACTTTGTGTGTTTCTGCTTTATCGCGGTTGGACAACAGACCGGCAATGACCAATGTCTGGCCGAAGTTCATCTCGACCTGCGTATTCACGCGCCGTGTCGTGATCGCCGGCACAGTGGTACCGGAGAGCGTGACGGCATTCGCAAAGTCTGTTTCGGAAACTTCCGGTTGGAGTTCGAGTCGGAGACGTCCATTTCCAAGGAGAATCGGAACGGCTTCCAGGCTGGTACCGAAGGGACGATATTCAACACTGACGGTACCGAGACTCTGCGGCACGAGGATCGGAAATTCACCACCGGCCAGCAGGTTCGCGGGGCGACCGTTCGACGCGACGAGTTCCGTGTTTGAATAAATTTTAAGCAGAGATTCTTTCTTCAAGGCTTCGAGGAAGCCGCTGAAGATAGCATCCGGGCGAACCACACCAAAGGTCAGTGTAGAATCAGCCAGGGCACTGGTCCGAACGGCTGCTGAAGGAGCGGCGCCGGCTGCGGTGGTGAGGCTGGCGAGCGGAGTCAACTGACCCGGCGTACTGGCGAAGTATCCATTCTCGCCGAGCAGGAGGAAGTTAAATCCGAACTGACGCAATTTCGCCCGCTGGACTTCCATCACGATAATTTTGAGTTTGATCTGCTGTTCTCCGCCGAAGTCCATCTGGTTGATGACAATCGGGAAGAACTGTTCGGCAACGTCCACGATACGCGTGATCTGTTCCGGTTTGGCGACGAATCCACGCAGTACCACGGATTCCGCACCGACTTTGATCGCCTTCACCGCCGAATCGGGGAAGAGACGATCGATCATCGCTTGCAGATGGCGGACGTCCCCTTCCACGAAGACTTCGATCGTGTAGGTTTTGTCGTGCTCGTCCGTCAGCGTCAGCTGAGTCACACCCTGGGTCAGGGCCTGAAGACGAATCTGGTGCGGCGAAATAGCGGAGACCTGAATCACATTCGGGTCGTAGCCGTCGACGAACCGGATCTGCGGCTTCAACTCAATCACTTTCGTGAAGGTCTCAATCAGATCGATTCGCGTCTGGGATTTTTCGAGACGGAGGATTGGTTCGTTCTTGGCGGGTGGCTCCGAGCCGATCTGATCCTGTGCGTGCAATCGCCCCGGGATATTCAGCAACACGAGGCAGAACAGGGTGATAACGGCCCAGAGACGTTTCGCATGTCGCGAACTTGTCTGTTCCGAAGGAAGATGACCCGGACAGGGCTTACTCCGTCCAGAAATACGATGTCGCTGCGTGGCCGAAACTAAGACTCGAGTTTGCATCCCTGCACCCTTCTCCCTTGAAGGAGTTATTAACTGGAACAGAATTGGCGGACCGGCTTCAGCAGCCGGAGGTCATTCTGTTCGCCCCCTGTCGTGTTCTGTGCCATCCGCGGACTCCGAACTTCCTGTCGGTTGGTCATGCGGGTGGTTGTCGAGTTTTACCGTATTAATCCGACCTCTCCCGCTCTGATCAATTCAGAGCGGAAGAGATCGCTGTTTTCTATCAGGTTTCAGTTGATTCAGAACGGAAGTCCTCAGAACGGAAGTCCGCTGGGGACGGCGTTCGGAATCGTGGTCTGCTGCAATGCATTCGCGTTGGCGTTTGCACTGGCGTTGGCATTGACAGCGGCCCGCTGAAAGTTCTGGTTGTCATCTTCGATGCGAATGGCATTGCCATTTTCATCGTATTCGAATTTCACTTCCTGGCTTTCGCCACCGGAGAAGATCGTCATTGTCCACGTCGGACGTTCCGGTTCGGGTTTTGGTGTCGCCACCGCCACCTGCTGAGGTGCCGGTTGTGTTTCATTATGGAGGAATTTCCGGATGTCATCCACGTCTCCGTTATCCGGATCGACGGTCACCCCTTCCAGGTTCCCCAGATGATCGCCATTGTTCGCATCCGCGACGCCGAAGCTGGTATCGCCATCCTCGAAGATCGACTGATCGATCATCGCGATGTCGGCGGATTCATCATCGGTCGGCGAACGCATCGCCAACGTCAATTGTCCCGAGTTCTCCGCGAGGTGCAGTATCTGCATCTGTTCGGGAGTGACGAGCAACGAGACGTTCTTCGCCTGAACCTCGGCGGAGTCCGCCTGACGGTCACGAAGCGAGTCGGTCGCAAAGACTTTGATGTATTCCAGGATCGTTTTGGTTTTCTTGACCATGACCGAGCGGCCATTGCGATCTTCACGCGCCTGCAGGGTCAACATTACGTCGACGCGGTCACCGGGAAGCATCAGGCCACTGTTGTTCGTGGTCTGGTTCACCTTCACGGTCATCACGCGCATTCCCTTGGGAATGTCGGTCGACGCCCCCGAGACCCCTCGGGCCCCGAGCTTAGCTTCCATAATAGGTTCGCCCGGGACGGCGCGCGAAAGAATCGCGCGTTCCATGTATTGCTCCGGTTTGGTCACCGCCCCGGTTGGAATCGCTTCCAACGGGTAATCCTTAAGAGCGGTGTTTACCTCGGTCAGCATTGTACCCGGTCCGATTTCCTCGATGGCGACCAGCATTTTCCCGTATTCCATAGCGGGAGCGACTTCTGCCGGTTCGCGGTTCATAACCTGTCGCACTCCCAGCATGGCCACCAGGCCGCAGGTCAGCGCGACTAACCATAACATCAGTGATTTGGATTTCATGTCAGTTCCCTTCGGGGCAGTCGACCAGGGTCGTTGCTGTGTTCTCGTCCGCCTTAATGCTTATCAGGGCATCAGGTTAGACGAAGCAGGCCGCCGTCATTCGAAGGTCACCTTCCTCTGCCGCATTTCACCGGACGCAACAGGTCCGAGGGTACGGTTAGAAACAACATCGGCAGAAGGATGGCAAAAGCTTCACTTTATAACGGTTTTATCGCCTGGTTTCGTTGTAGGGGATGTAAGCCCGGAATACCGCAGACTCAAGTTGAGTCAGCACGGGCCGGGCGGGAGTTTGTTCTGGAGGTATCAAAGTTTTGCCGGACCTGTCGCCAGGCCCGGCATTTGTATTTTTTTCAATTCTGGATCAGATCAGGTTCGCATAGCAGAAGTAAGCGATGGAACCGATGCAGATCGGAATGCCGTAGGGAAGCAGGAACATCTGTGGTTTGCGGCGAGCGGCGATTTCCGAAAGCTCACGCGGGTTCTTCACCTGCATCCACTCCATGAGGATCATCATGAAGTTGTCATAGTGCTTCCGGAAGCTGCGTCGGTACAGAACCATGCAGACGGCCATGAGCGCCCCCACGACGGTGGAGACACAGAAGGCATAGATGGTCACCGTCGCTCCGACCCAGGCCCCCATTCCGGCCATCAGTTTGACGTCCCCCGCTCCCATGCCGCCGACCGCGTAGAGCGGCAGAAGACAGAGCAGGCCGACGCACATACCGAGGAGACTGAAGCCGAGACCCGACCAGCCATCCATATACGTACAGAAGACAATACCGGAGAGGACCATCGGAAACGTGATCCAGTTGGGAACTCGCAGTTCCTTGCCATCAATCCAAGCGGCGACAATCAATACAATCGAAACGAATTTAACATCCCAGTGCTGGGTTAAGAATTCATGCCAATCCATAATGAAAGGTCCTTTGTCTTCAAATCCCGCAACGGGAGTGAGTCTTGTTTTTGTATGGTGTGGTGTGGTGTCGTCGCTCAAGGCCTGGCGGTGAGGTGCGAAGTGAACTTCAGCACCACCGCCAGTCTCGAGTTGTCCGGTCGCGGACAGCGTTCAGGAGACGCTGCCCGCGGATGTCTGCCTACAAGATCAGGAAATTCTTTCCCGTTGTTCGATAGCCGACGCCTACTTTCGGCTTCAGGTTTACGCACTGCGAAAGCAGCTCAAGGTCGTCACTACAATGGCGAAACCGGCTACGAAGAGTCCGGCCATTTCGGCAAAGGAGTTCTCGGTCAGCTCAAATACAAAAGGAAGCATTGGTCTTGCTTTCTGCGGGTTGCGTTGTGGGAGGGGTTGTTAAGGGTTTTCAGAAAAGTGTTCCCACCGCAGGAACAGCGTTCGGTGCAAAGAGTCGTCCAGCCGGGCAAGCTGCCCGGCTGGACGACCGACTCACACCATTTCGTAGATCGACTTTGCGTCAATCGATTAGGTCAAGGCGTCGCGAACAGCTTCGAACTTGGTGTTCGCGTTCGTACCGATGGCCGAGATCGCGGTCAGACAGACGATAACGATCAGAGCCAGCATGACTGCGTACTCAACTGCGGTCGGGCCGTCTTCAGATTCCAGGAAGTGCTTTACACTGTTGACGAAGTTTTTCATTAGGAGTCCTCTCTCAAAATTTTGGAGACTTGCTCACCGATCAGATGAGCTCACGAATTTGTTGAGACATGCCGCCAGACCATCTGAGGAATTGTCTCTGCACCCAGTTAACCTCGTACAACGAGGATAAACTCAAATTCAATCTTTCGTGTTTTACGAAAGGCCTCCCGAAGAGCGGTGTTTTTAGTTGTCGCTTTCCGGGACGACCGACAATCACATTCGCAGTCTTGAGTCGCTTGCCTGACGCGTGTGTCGGGTTGGCAATGCAAACTTATTCCATGCCGTTCGAGAGTCAAACCGGATTTACTTCGCCCGAATCAGTTTCGGCGCTGTTGCGAGACGTAAACATCACATCAGTCGCAACCCCAAGAGAAACGCTAACTTACGGAATGTTTACGGAAGTCAACGTGGGAAAATTTCGAACAATTTTCGCAGGCGGCAATCTTTACCCGTTCGGCGCGGTCACTTTTAAGCTGAAACGGGTGTAGCAATCAAACCGGGGGCATGATCGGCGCGCGCCGACAAGTAGTCGCAACAGGGAAAACAGGAGCACTCCACTCAGCCGAAAGCGCAGGCACAAGCGGCACAGCTTCGCGCGGGGGACCGGGGGCGATCAGTTCCCGAAGAAGTCAGGGGAAAATCTCAGTTTATTTTCCACTCGGCCAGTTTCTGTTCGATCCGCTGACGATCCAATTCATCCGGCGAACAGTGCTCCAGGGCATACAGCAGATGCATCCGGGCATCCTCCGTGCGACCCTCGGCCTGCAGCGTGTTGGCCATCTGAATCTGCACGACGGCCAGGTGGGGCACCTGCTGCTCGGTGTAAGTCCAAAGGGACATGCCATTACGCCAGACAGGCATGTACGCAACGGTCTTACCCGTATAGGCGACGACCAGCAGAAAGCCCGACATCAGAAGCGTCCAACGGACGCGCTGCGCATGGGCGGAGGAAGTCGCGTCGAAATCCGCAATGCGCGTCACCGCGATTTTTTCCAGCCTCTCCACCATCCAGCCGATCAGCGATGCGGCAGCGCTCGCCACGAGGGCGAAGAAGGGAATTGAGGGGAGGTACAGATAGCGATCGTTCATCAACGTAGTGATGGGGAAAAGGTTGAGAACCGGCAGGAGGAACAGGATCATGATCGCCAGAGCCCATCCCAGTTGCGGTAAGCGATGTCGCAGCTTCCAGGTAACCGCGGCGACTGCCAGCCATCCGAGTGCGGCCAGGGCGATCTGCCCACCAATGCCGGTCGTGGCCGGGTCGTAGAGGACAGCCAGGTTTTGCGGCCACAGCAGCATTCCAACGTATTGCCAGAGAATGACCAGATCGAGCTGAAAGATTTCCCAACGCGAAAGGTCGAGATGACCACGTACCCCGCCCAGTTCGCTGTTCTGGGCGGACATATTGATGATCAACAACCAGGCGGCGAGCATTCCCGGGATGAATTGACGAACGACCGCTTCTGATTTGGTCTTTTTGACAATCAACATGTCGTATAACAGCACGATCGGGGGAACCATGATGGCAATGATCTTCGCCAGCAGCGCCAGAGCCAGAAAGGCCGTTCCCCAGAGTTCCTGACGGGTCGTGCGCTCGGGACGGAGCCAGCAGAGCAGGGAGGCCAACAGAAAGGTGGCCGACAACAGTCCTTTTCGCGAGGAAATCCAGACCACCGATTCAACCTGCACCGGATGGATGGCAAACAGGGCCGCCGCCACGAAGGCGACAGTTCTGTTGGGAACGAACCGGAGCAACAGGGTATAGACGAGTGCCGCGTTAAGGGCATGCAGCAGAATGTTCGTGAGATGATAGCCCCCCGGCCACATTCCCCAGATCGTGTAATCGATGAGATAGGAATAGAGTGTCAGCGGCGCGTAGTTGCGAATCGCGATCTCAGTCGCGATGTGATAGAGATTGCCGGGCGTCCAGGATTTGATCAGGTCGTTCTCGACGACGTACCAGGTATCGTCCCAGTTCACGAAATCGTAGGTAATGCTCGGGCCGAAGCAGGCGATGGTGAGCAGAATCAGGCAACACGCCGGAGAGACGACCCGCAATCCCCCCAGACGCTCGATGACTCGGCGCAGCACTTTGCCCGGTTCGAGGTCAGGTTTCTGGTCGGCGACTTCCGTCACGGGTTCGGGCCGGGTGAGGGTGCTCATGAGTCGGTTTTCGAAGTTCTCTGAGTCAATACAGAACGATAGTGGAGGGTCTCTCACTCTATCTATCGACAATGGGGGCGCCTTGACCCGCCTCGACTCTGAAAACATAGCTCACTCGGCGAGGTCAATTGCGACTGGAGCGCCCCATCGATAATGAATCGAATCCCGATGCCGAACCTGCAGAGAGCAGTGATCGATAGAATCGTCATAACCGTTAAACTCTCTACTTCATTCCTTCCGGCTGCGGTCTTTCCCCGAGACTCATTCAAGTGAGCCCCGACGTCCCTTTCGGCGTGAGCTATCTCTTAAGAGTCACGAAAAGACCAAAAATGCAATTCAGCTGATTTGTCACCCGGGGCCGCTCTGCCAGCACGATCCAGAGCCCGGAGACAGTTCTACTGTTTTCATCTTCTCCCACAAGAAAATTCTGTATGCGACTGACTGATTCCGACCCTAAGCCATTCCTCAACAAACCGGTGACCACTTTCTCAATCGAGATTCTGGACGGTGAGAGTGAGGGCGCGCGTGGAGAGGAAGCCCATCCGCTGATGAAGATCGAACGGATCCTGCAGTCAGCATCCCGACCGGATGCGCATGCCCAGCGAACCGTGGTCGTCTTTCCGGCATACAACGTGGCGCGCACACTCGAAAAGACCGTACACCAGCTACCGGATGACCTCGTTGACGAGATCATCCTGGTTGACGATGGAAGCACAGACCAGACTGTCCGTATCGCCCGGGGGCTTGGTCTGCGCATCTTTCGTCATCCGAAAAGCCGCGGCTATGGCGCGAACCTCAAGATGTGTTACATGCACGCGCTGGAGCGCGGGGGCGATAACATCATCGTGCTCAATCCCAACTCGCAGTACGACGGCCGCCTGATCGCCAACATGATCGAGATTCTCGAAAGCGATTGCTATGATATCGTTGTCGGTTCACGCTTGTGCGCGCGGCGCGAAGACACGCGGGATAAAATTCCGCTTAGAAAATACGCCGCTAATCGATTCCTGACATCGATGCACAATGTCCTGTTGCGTCAAAAGCTGACGGACTGCTTCTCCAGCTTCCGCGGTTACCGCCGCCGAGTCCTCAAACGAATTCCATTCCTGCGAAATTCAGACGGATATGTTTTCGACAGCCAGATTCTGGCCCAAGCATCGCACTTCGGTTTTCGTATCACGGAGTTGCCCGTTACCGGGGGATCGTCGGATCGATCCTGGCAGGAAGATGTTCATTACGGAATGAACTCGATGAAGGTGCTGGCCTCCTATTGCGCTCACAAGGCCGGCTTGCGGAGACGCTCTATTTTCCACGGTTGAGCCGCTTTTAAACTGCTCCCGGTGAAACGAATCTGTTCGTCAACAATAGTTGAACAGAGTACGCGTTTTCTTGAAATTGCAATGAAAATCGCACACATTTTCTCAATTCAAGTGGTCACGTTGTTCGGCGATGTCTTTAAATATTGCATGTAAGAAAACGAGATTGGCCAATCATCGCTTTCCTGAATATTACGGATGTTTTACACCAAGCTTTCAGGAGCCTCAAAGTGATTCGCAAACTCAGTATGACCGCCGCCATTGCTGCCGCAGGTCTCTTCCTCTCAGCATTACCCGCTCAAGCCGCCGTTTGTGCCAACAGCAGTGATATTGTCACCACTGCAGTCAAGGCAGGGCAATTCAAAACGTTAGCTGCCGCTCTGGAAGCGGCCGGCCTCGTCGACACGCTGAAAGGCGAAGGTCCTTTCACTGTCTTCGCCCCCACCGATGAAGCGTTCGCCAATCTTCCGAAAGGAACTGTGGAAACTCTTCTTAAGCCGGAAAACAAGGCGATGCTCACCGGCATCCTTACCTACCATGTTGTACCCGGAAAAGTGGATGCCGCTACCGTTGTTAAATTGAACGGAGCAACCACGGTGAATGGTCAGCAGGTCGATATTGCTACTGAAGACAGTAAAGTGATGATCGACAATGCGACCGTGATCAAAGCGGACATCATATGTTCGAATGGTATCATTCATGTGATCGACAAGGTAATTCTGCCCGCAGACGCGAACATCGTCGAAACCGCCGCGAACGCGGGTACGTTTCAGACGTTGCTGGCGGCAGCTGAAGCAGCTGGCCTTGCAGAAACTCTCGCGGGAGATGGTCCTTTCACTGTCTTCGCTCCGACCGATGAAGCCTTCGCGAAACTTCCGGAAGGAACAGTCGAGTCTCTGCTGAAACCAGAGAATAAGGGAACGCTGACCAACATTCTCAAGTATCACGTGGTGAGCGGCCGCGTCTATTCATCACAGGCTGTGAAGCTGGGCGAAGCCGAAACTCTCCTCGGTCCCAGCATCAAGATTAAAGCCAACCGAGCAGGGGCGATGGTCAACAAGTCCGGACTCGTGGCAACTGATATCGATGCATCGAACGGCGTCATTCATGTGATCGACACTGTTCTGATGCCCCCGGAGAAGTAGAGGGTCGCCTGGACCCTTCTGTCGGCTGATCTCTGCTGAGTCAGGTACTTACCCCCTTACCTGTGATCGATCGGCCGTTATTTTCGCGTCAACCGGCCACCGTCCAACGGCTTCTGCCCCGTGGACAGTGGCCGGTTTCTTTTTGCGCTGAGGATCCGGGAATCACCCGGGTTCTCTTCCGGAACAGGAACTCCCGTTGCAATTCGTCGAAAAAAAGCCGATATTGATGAAACATCGACGATCTTTGATCTGTCGCGTCCGCTGCGCCCGCCTCGCCGCTCCCCTGTATTCGCTCCCCTGTATTCGCTCCCCTGTAATTGCTCCTCTGGGAATCTCACGACCTGTATTCCTGCCGACGACGCCCCAGCTGCTGTCGTCAATGAGCCCCCAGCTCCTGGAAGGCTTCGATATGTTTTCCAACCATCGTCCAACAAACTCTGATCGCTGCATCGGCACGCTCAAACGCCGTTCGTTTCTGAAAGCAGGGGCGGCCACACTCGGCGGATTGACGTTACCGCAGCTGTTGCGCCTGCAATCGGCCGTCGGAGAATCTGCTTCCTCATTGCCGCAGAATAAATCGATGATCGTACTCTGGCTCTGGGGTGGCCCGAGTCATATGGAAACTTTCGATCTCAAACCGGAAGCACCGATTGAATACCGGGGGGAGTTCTTCCCGATCGACACCAATGTGCCTGGAATTCAAATCTCCGAACATCTGCCGCGATTGGCGAAACTGGCCGACAAGTTTTCTTTGCTTCGTTCGCTCAGCCACGACAGCCCGGGCCACGTCAACAGTACTCACACGCTGGTCACCGCCTATCCCGGTAATCTTGTAGAGACGCCTCCCTATGCGCCCGAGCATCCCGACATGTGGTCGGTGATTTCCCATTTCAAGGGACCCGTGCAAAACGGTGTTCCCGCGCATGTGAGTCTGCCGCGTGTGCGCTATCCCGGTGCGGCGTATCTCGGGGGAGGACTCGATCCCTTCACAATGACGTCCGATCCCAATGAGAAAAACTTCAAAGTCCAGAACGTCAAGTTCGACAGCATTACTGCCGATCGCGCGCTGAACCGGATATCGCTCAAAGAAGAATTTGATCGCCTGCGACGCGACATCGACACCGGCTCGTCGATGGAGACCATGGATCAATTCGAACGGAAAGCGCTCGCCATGCTCACCAGTGGCCGGGCGGAGAAGGCTTTCAAAATCGATGAGGAGTCGGACGAGGTTCGCGATCGCTACGGTCGACACACGGTCGGCCAGCGGTGCCTGCTGGCTCGGCGGCTCGTGGAAGCCGGTGTGCGTCTCGTCACCATCGACTTCCCGTACGTTCCCGGTCAGAAAGCGAGGAGCTGGGACGACCATGCTTCCGTCTGGAATATCTTCGAAGAAATGAAACAGCGGTTGCCGGTCCTCGATCAAGTCAGTTCGGCACTCATTTCCGATCTCTACGAACGCGGTCTGCAGGACGACGTGCTGTTCCTCGTGATGGGCGAGATGTCGCATACGCCGCGTCTCAGTAATTTCAAGGGACAACCGGGCCGCGAGCACTGGGGCAAGACGATGTCGCTGCTGCTCTCCGGGGGTGGACTGAATATGGGACAGGTCGTCGGTTCGACGAACAAGAAAGGGGACGAGGTCACCAGTGACCCGTGTACACCCAACGACTTCCTGGCGACGATGTACCGGGCAATGGGTGTGCCGTTCGAAACACATGTCACCGACTTCGCCGGTCGTCCGACCCCGCTGGTGCCGGCGGGGACACCGATTGCACAACTTTTCTGATAGAAATCTATAGAAACCTTCTGTCGGGACATCCCTGCGGAAACGAACCATCGCACCGATTCCGCAACGGGCTTTCGCCTGTTTCCCCTGCCGTTTCCAGAGAGGTGGTTGCCTCGATGGGAGGAGGGGGGATAAGATAGCGGATAGTTTTCCGCGCCCGCGCGAAGGGCCTGCTTCTCCGACGTCGCCTGAATTCATTACGGACGCCCCTCATCATGTATCTGCGAATGGCCAACCGGTTTCTGACCCGAGTCGATAAGCGCGCTCTCTGGAAGCTCGGCTACAACATGGGCTGGAAAGGGATGCGGTCGGTTCAGAAATTCAAGAAGCGACTGAAGCAAGGGGATGTCTTCCCCCCCTTTCTCTACATCTCAATCATCAACAGCTGCAACCTGCGTTGCCAGGGTTGCTGGGTCGACGTCGCCGCGAAACAGTCCCGCATTGACCTCGAGGCGATGAACAAACTGATCGGCGAAGCCAAGGAGATGGGAAACTCCTTCTTCGGTATCGTCGGTGGCGAACCGTTCATGCATCCCGAACTTCTCGACATCCTCGCCGCGCATCCCGACTGCTATTTCCAGGTCTTCACGAACGGCCAGTTCATCACCGATGAAAAAGCAAAACGGCTGCGCGAACTCGGCAATGTGACCCCGCTGATTTCCGTCGAAGGGAACGAAATCGTCAGTGACCAGCGGCGCGGGCGTTCGGGCGTTCTCAACAAGACGATGGAAGGGATTCATAACTGTCTCAACAATAAAATCTTCACCGGCGTCTGTACGTCACTCTGCCAGACGAACTACAAGGACCTGCTGCAGGAAAGCTGGATTGATCGTTTGATTGAAATGGGAGTGATGTATACCTGGTTCCATGTCTATCGGCCGATGGGCCCGGAAGGGTGCCCCGAGCTGGCGCTGACTGCAGAGCAGCAGTATGAAGCGCGCAAGTTCGTCGTCGAGATGCGGGCGAAGAAACCGATCATCATTATTGATGCATACTACGATGGAGAAGGTCGCGCCGTCTGTCCCGCCGCCACCGGCATTTCGCACCACATCAGCCCATGGGGTGGCATTGAGCCCTGCCCGATCGTGCAGTTTTCGAAGGAGAATATTCACGACGAGAGCAAAACGCTCAAGGAAAAATTCCTGGGGTCGAACTACCTCAAAGAGTTCCGTCAGCTGGCCCGTTCGACAACGCGCGGTTGCATCGTGCTTGAGCGTCCCGACCTCTTGAAGCAACTGATGGAAAAAGAGAATGTCGCCGATGGGACCGCGCGGCAGACCGCACTTGCTGAACTGGAAGCGATGCAGGTACGGACGTCCCAGTACAATCCAGAGCACCAGGTTCCCGAGAAGAACTGGATGTACCGGATCGCGAAGCGCTATTGGTACAACGATTTCGGCGTCTACGACGGCTACGACCACAGCGAGACCGCGGCCCCTTCGCTCGTTCAGCTCGACGTTCCGGAGAAAGTCTCCGCCGAATAAATGCCCAACCTAAGGGGTTCCATTCTGCCGTGATTGAACCGCCGTGTTGTATTGCTCGATCAGCTTGCGGACGCGGGCATCATTGCCATAGAGCGTATTGAGGCTCGAGATCAACTTTTGAGCCTCCGCCAATTCGCCCTCCTCCAGCAGAGTTTGGGCCTGCGTGAAATAACCATCGAAAAAGCTGTCATCGGCTCCTTCGATATCGGCGATCTTCTCTTTGACCTTCTCAGCCAGTTCCGGGTAGTCCCCCGAGGAATCGATCAGCGTCAGCAGCGCCGTGAAAGTGTCGTAAGCCGCCGTTGCCTGCCCCTCGGCGAACTGTTCGACGCCCCGAGCATAGAGCCGCTCGGCTTCCCCCCGCTTCATGGAGCGTCGCCAGTCGACCTCGACGAACCTCAATCGCTCGGTCAGGTTTCCGTCGTCGGTCGATTCGTCTGTTTCGTAATCCGTCACGGCCGTGGCGGGAGTGGACGGTGTGCTGAACCAGATGTAAAAGCCAAACATCACACAAATGAGAAGGGCGATCAGCACCCAGATGTTGTCGAAGAACTGACTGATTGGCGATTTCTGCGTAGCCTGTTCGATTTCGGCCCGCATCATCTCGCGCATCAGCGTCCCTCCCGATTCCTGCGGGAAGTGCACGGATCGGCCTGTAGAAGCAGAGGCTTCGGTTTCCCGAGCGGCGAACTCGGCCTGCTTTTCGGGATCGATCGCCACCGTTGTCGCCGCTCCCTCTTCCGAATCGGGATCGATCGACATCGTCATCTCCGATTGGGAGAGTTCGACCTTTTTGATGATTTCCTGCAGACGACGCGAGAGCACGTACGCGTCGGGGACTCGCTTCTCCGGGTCTTTCTCGAGCAGCTGGCAGACGAGGTCGTCGAGCCAGTACGGAATCTCCGGTACGTATGTGCGGGCATGATCGAACTGGCCGTATTTGTGTTTCTGAATGACTTCGAGAATCGTCTTTCCGCGAAATGGAGGACGACCGGTCAGCATGACGTACATCACCGCGCCGAGGGAGTACAGGTCGCTTTTCTTGGTCACCCGTCGCCCCTGAGCCTGTTCGGGTGACATGTACTCTGCCGTCCCGATGATCCCGCCCGTTACCGTGAGTTTGGCCGAGGCGAAGACCTGGGCCACACCGAAGTCCGTCAGTTTGACCTGTCCGTCCTGCGTGATCATCAGGTTCGAGGGTTTGAGGTCCCGGTGAATGACACCGGCGTCGTGAGCCGACTTGAGCGCCATGCAGATTTGGGTTGAAATATCGATGACTTCCCGCCAGGGAATGCGTTTGTCGCGGCGTAACAGCTGGGTGAGCGTTTCTCCCTCGACATATTCCATCGCGAAATAATAGAGATCACCGTCGACATTGCTCTCGTAAAATTCGACCACATGCGGGTTCGACAACTTACGAAGAGATTCCACCTCGCGGGAAAAACGGGCGACGAAACCTTCTTCGCGCGAAAGGCTGGGAGACAGCACTTTAACAGCGGCGAGAACACCGGTTTCCTCGTGGCGTCCCTTGTACACAGTTCCCATACCCCCGGAACCGAGTTTGCTTTCAATCACGTATGGACCGACTTTTTCGATTTCCATAATGGCAGCGCACTATTAACAGGAAAACGGCGGGAAGATACAGGGACGAGTGTTTCTGTCCGGAATCTCAATGGGAGATATGAAAGTTTGCTCCGTTCGGAGGTCCGGGTGACGAATGTCGATTTGCTCCGCGGCGGGCGACTGTCTACAGTTACCGTTGAAGGATCGAAGACGGATCGCCGGAAGGGTCCTTTCAATCGTTTCACAGTTTATCAGAAGTCATCAGCAAATGCCCGATCCATTCTCGAACCCTACCGCAGTTCTCCTGATTGCCCACGGCTCTCGCCGACAGGAGGCGAACGCTGATCTTATTGAGCTGGCGACACAGCTCCGGAATCAGGGAACGTACCCGATTGTTCAATACGCATTTCTGGAACTTGCGGAGCCTTCCATTCCTCAGGGAGCGGCGGCCTGCGTGGAGCAGGGGGCGGTACAGGTCCTGATGATGCCCTGGTTTTTGTCGTCGGGTCGGCACGTCGCCGATGACCTCACGGAATTCTGCCGCCAGTTCAGTGAGGAATACCCGCACGCCTCATTCCATGTCTGTGAACCGCTGGGGTTGCACCCAGCCATGCTGACCATCATCAACGATCGATTGCAGGAAGCTCAGGAATAGGCCTTTTCAGGGCTACTCGGGACTATCGCGAACAAATTGCGGGGTCGGGGACTCTCATTTCAGTGAGATTGTCGTATATAATCTCCCGCCCGGCCCTCAGCCGGATGAGTCTGTAGTTCCTGAACCATTAAATTTGATATCTCATAACCATGTTTGTCGATCGCGTCGAAATCTATTGTAAAGCCGGAGACGGAGGGAATGGCTGTCTCAGTTTCCGTAAAGAAGCCTACATTCCGCGGGGAGGCCCTGATGGGGGTGACGGCGGTGACGGAGGGGATATCGTCGTTAAAGCGGTCGCCAACGTCGGGAATCTCGCGAATATCGCCGGCCACAAACACTGGAAGGGTGAAGCGGGGGGCCACGGCGAAGGGCAGTTGCGAACAGGAAAACGGGGCAAACGGACCGAAATTCTGGTTCCTCCGGGTACGCTCGTCCGCGATGGCAAACGAGGCCATATTCTGAAGGACCTCTCGCAGGATGGCGAAGAAGTCGTCGTCGCCCGGGGAGGAAAAGGGGGCAAAGGGAACAAGCGGTTTGCCTGCTCGACCAACCGGGTTCCTCGGGAATTCGAACCCGGCGGACCGGGCGAAGAACGGCATATCATGCTCGAACTCAAGCTGATCGCCGATGTCGGCCTGCTGGGCAAACCGAACGCCGGCAAATCCACGCTGCTCAGCCGGATCTCGCAGGCGCAGCCCGAAATCGCTGATTACCCCTTCACCACGAAATACCCGAACCTCGGCCTCGTGCGGACCGACTACGAACGTGAATTCGTGATGGCCGACATCCCGGGACTGATCGAAGGAGCACACGCGGGCGTGGGACTCGGGCATGAGTTCCTGCGGCATGTGGAAAGAACGCGGGTGCTGGTGCACCTCGTGGAGCCTGCTCCCATGGACGGCACCAACCCTGTCGAGAACTACCATCAGATTCGCGAAGAGCTGAAGCTGTACGGTCACGATCTCGAAGATCGCCCCGAAATTATCGCTATCACCAAATCGGAACTCACCGATGCCGAGGCAGCCGCAGAGTCGCTGCAGGATACCTTGCCCGGGGTCGAGATTCTCATGATCTCCTCCGTTACGGGCAAAGGGTTGCCGCAGTTGATCAATCGCATCTTCGACAAGCTGCAAGGCGACGAATTCTGATCAGACTCATGAGGTTCCATCATGCAGAGTGTAGATCTGATTCGCCGACTGCATGAACACCGGATGTGGGTGAACGCCAACCTGCTGGAAACGGCGAGCCATCTCTCCGAGTCGCAACTGCGTCAACCATTCTCCATCGGCCAAGGTTCCGTCTGGAATACGCTGGTCCATCTGCAGGCGGCGGAATATGTCTGGCTGGAGACGCTGCTCGGCGATCCCAGCCCGCTCTTTCCGGGAGACATTGCCGGTAAGCTTCCCGGCAATCAATCGGGCGAAGGAAAGATCGACAACTTTGTCGAGCTCTGCAATCGTTGGAGGCGGCTTGACGAGCGTTGGCGAAATTACCTCACCGGTTTGACGGATACATCGCTCAGCGAGATCGTTCGCAAGGTCAGCACCAGTTCGGGGGCGGGGAAGGCGTTTGGAACTCTACGTTCCGACATCCTGCTGCATCTCTGCACGCACGCGCAATACACCACCGCGCAGGCGCTGAATATGTTCCGACAACTCGGCGTCGAACAACTGCCAGATGTAATGCTGATTTCGCTGGCGCGGAGTGAAGCGCCGGACCTGGGCCGTTGATCCAACGCACCAGCTGCAGTGAGCGCTTTAGTTCCGGGCGGCGGAACTGTACATCCTCTTATGGTTGAATCGCGCCGTGCGCAGTATCCAGCGTCCCATTCCGAGGGCCGTCAGCACGATCAGGGCGACGCCGAAGTAGGGAGGGGGAAAGAGCAGGTTGCCCCTCCATTCGAGCACGGAATAGGCAAACATCGTATAGAGCACGATGCCATCGACCGTCCCCTCGCGAAATCGCTTCCAGGTGAATGCCCCGACAAATCCATAAGCAAGGAAAGGCGCGATCCCGAACCAGCCGAAGTCGACAAAAGAATTCGCAAAGATGGAAAGGGCGGTAAAATGCGGAATAAAGCCGTTCGCCTCCAGTACATCGCAGCGTTCGTAGACGCCATAAGGAGGAACTGTGCCGAGGATGGCTTCCGCGTCCATGAAGTGCTGCAGGACCGGTATCTTCCAGAACCATAACGTCCAGTAGTAGCCTTTCCCCCCTCCCGGGAATTCCAGGTCCCCCATGATCATCGCCCCCTGTTGATTGTAGGGGGCAATCATATAACCGATGACGCGCGTCCACAGCTCGCTCAAGTCTTTTTCACCTGCCAGAATGCCGTTACGGATAACCTCCACCATGAAGAACATTGCGAAGACACTCACGCCGAACACTATCAGGATCAACGCGAACTTGACCGGGTTTACCTTGCCGTATTTCACACGAGACATAAACCAGACCAGGAAAATACCGAAGCAGGGGATAAGAACCGAGTTTCGCTTTCCGAGCAACATCAGCGGGAAAAGATAGGAAACGAATACAGCACAAAACAAGCCACTTGCTACGAGGCGGTCCGTGCCGGAGCCAGACTGAATCGCCTGAATACGGAGCCAATAAAACCACGGAATGATGAGGCCCGACAGTTGCAGCAGGCTTCCCAGCCCTTTCTCGTCAGCGGTCGCTATGACTTCCTCGAAGAATGCCGCGGCCTCTTCCGAACTCTGACCAATATTGGCAAGCTGCTGGAATGCCCCTTCCTTCCAGATCCCATAGGTGAAGGCGAGGTTGGCCATGAACAGGACCATGCCGACCCCCAGATCGACGAGCGTCACGGGGGAATACGCTTCGAACTGGTTTCGCGGTTCGTAACGGACGGGGGGCGCGACTCTGGTAAAGAACCACCAGCCGAAAACACAGGCGACCAGGCAGAGCGTGGTATAGAGAGCGGACCACCAGTTCAGGAATCCGTGGTAGGGCTCGTGGATGTACCGCTCGAAGGTGAACGGGGGAAAAAAGAAAGAGATTATGAAAATCGTGATCGAGAAACTCGCCCACGCCACCGGACTGATCAACCAGTAAAGCCAGCGTTGCTCCGTGCTACTGTGCATTGTTACTTCGACTACTTTCTCGTGTTACACAGGCTGATCCCGGCGGGAGATTCGAAAGATTGGAATCGAGCCACCGGGGGACGACGATCTATTTAATGCGTCCGTAGAAAATGGCGAGTAATTCCCGAACCGCATCGTAGGCAGGAACTCAACCGCCCTGCAGTTCGCGGGGAGCGCACTTCACTTCGGCCAAACTGAAAACAAAAGTTCACCGCTATTGAGTGAGAAGCGGGCTTCTGCTGAGTCTAGCGGATCGCCGCTAACATTGTCACATAGTTATTTCAAAATTCAGGGATGGCGACAAGGCAGGAATTCAGTCGGCGAGCCAAGTGACTAGCGAAATAATCGCGATCAGCACAATCGCCAGCAGCGAGAGTTTTCCCCACGAGATGTCCTCGGACGTGATTTCGTGGTGGGTCGAGAGAAGCAGTTTCTTGAGAATGGGCTGGTCCTGCTCCGGAAGTTCCACAGCGGAAGCATGCTGGGCCTCCATCTTTTCGAGCTCGTGCTCATCCCACTCGACGAGCGCCTCCGCCAGCGCCCCTTGAGCGCTCCGGGCATTGAAGGGCCGGTTGTCGGGATTCTTCTCCAGCATCTGCATGACGACCCGCTCGAGGGTTTCGGGACAACTCGGCGAATGCTGACGAATCGGGAAGGGGGGAATGTTCAGATGCTGATCGAAAATCTGGGCCGAGTTCTCGCCACGGAACGGGGGTTGGCCGGTCAGCATCTCATAGAGCACACAACCCAGTGAATACAGGTCGGTCTGCCCGGAGATTCTCCGTTCCGCCCGGATCTGCTCCGGGGCCATGTAATAGTAGGTGCCGACCGTCAGTCCCATTTCGGTCAGGTTGACGGCGGCGGTATCGAGGGCGGTGCCGAAATCGCCCAATTTGACCCGTCCATCCTTGGACAGGAACAGGTTCGCCGGTTTCAAGTCGCGATGAATAATACCATGGTTGTGCGCGTGCTGGAGCGCGGAGCAGACCTGCCAGCCGATTTCGACTGTTTCCTGCCAGCGGATGCGTCCCTTGCGGTTGAGGACTTCCCGCAGCGAAGCCCCTTCCACCAGTTCCATCACGTAGTACAGCTGGTTTTCCCATTTGCCACTGCCGTAGTACCGTACGATATTCGGATGGTTGAGCCTTTCGAGGATCTCGATCTCCCGTTCGAAGCGGCGGTAGATCAATTCGTTTTCGGAGACAGAGGGGAGCAGCAGCTTAATTGCAACCGGCTGCGTCGCACCGGTCTTGACCGCCTTGTAGATGGTGCCGACGGTACCGATACCGATCGTTTCGAGAACTTCGTATTCGCCGATCCATTTGAGACTCATTACCGCCTCTGATCCTGTATGGCTGCCGGTCGGAAAACTCGCGCGCTCAAGCGCACGCTTATCGGCATGCAGTAGGGATTCTTCAGTCTGGTTGATTCAGTTCAAGTTTGTTTTCTGGATGCGTGGTTTGATATGCGAACGCGAGAATCGAGCGGAAAGACGTGACGGAAGATGGGAACGGAGTGGGAGAATCAACTGTCGCTGTCGAATAGAAGCTGGTGCAAACGAATCTCTGTCAAATCGTTGAGAAGAACATCCGGCTGGGACTCGGCCAATTCTTCCCGGGAATAGATACCCGTTGCCACGGCGAGCGACCTGGCATGGATAGCGCGGGCACAGAGGACATCGGAGGGAGTATCCCCGATGATCCAGATCTGGTCCGGCTGAATGTCGTCCCCGAACTGAGCTCGAATCAGCTCGAATGCGTCGCGGGCGACATCGTCCCGATTTATATGGTGGTCTCCATAGCTACCAAATGTAAAGTATTGCTGCAAACGATAATGTTCGATTTTCAATTGTGCGCCGCGGGCAAGATTGCCGGTGAGCAGGCCGACTTCGACCTCCGGATGGGCATGGACTTCTTCCAACCGGTCGATCACGCCGGGAAGAACGCCCCCCTGCGCACGGCCGAGTTCCAGGGGAAGTTGTTCGAGGTAATAATTCTGGAACTCCCGCAATCGATCGATTGTCGGTTCGATGTCATAATATTGCAGAAGGTCATACAGTATGGCCATGTCGGTTCGACCGGCGGTATGGATCCCTTCCACGGGGGTCGTCAACTGATACTGGTCTCTCAGAACCGCTTCGATCGCCTTCTGTCCGGCGCGGCCGCTGAGCAGCAGGGTTCCATCGATATCAAACAGACAAATCCGCACGGGTGTGGCCAGTCTCCAGAGAGATAGTTTTCAGAATTTCGACAGTGGTTCCCCTACATCGAGCACAGCATGTCACGTGAGCTGCATCCTGATGATGATTCAAGAGCCGCGTTCGCGGCGCCTATCCGCATGGGCCTGATCGGTTGTGGGCGAATGGGATTTCATCACGCCGAACGGCTGCGGCACCGGTCCGATGCCGAAGTCACTCTATTATATGATCCGGCCAGGGACAATGCCGAGCGGTTGCGACAGCAATTCCAGCTTTCCGCGACCATCATCAACGACCTCTCGGAAATTGTTCAACATCAGTCCGTGGACGCCTGCATCATCAGTTCTCCAACCGGCCTCCATTACGAACAGAGCCGCCTCTGTCTCGAAAACGGACTCGCGGTCCTCTGCGAAAAGCCGCTCGCGCATGACCCGGACCAAATCAAGGAGTTAATCGTGCTGTCGGCGGGAAAAAAGGCTCCATTGAGTGTCGCCTATCAGCGACGATCCAGCCGTGAATACAGGACCTTGCGGCGGGAAGTCTTATCCGGAAAATGGGGGAAGGTCCGGTCCATCTCGGGGCACATCATTGAGGACTGGCAATCGACGATCCGCGGTACCTGGCGCGATGATCCTAAAGCCAATTTCGGCGGTTTCGTGGGGGACGCGGGCAGTCACAAGATTGACTGTTTATTTTACGTGACGGGCCTCGCCCCCGAGGAAGTCTTCGCGTGGACCGATTTTTGCGGCAGTCAGGTCGAGATCACCGCCCAGGTACTCGCACGGCTGACGGGAGATGTCCGCGTTTCGATCGATTTCATCGGAAACGGTCAGTACCTCGGTGAAATGATCGCCGTCCACTGCGAACGGGGAGATGTCATCGTGCAGGATGGAGATCTGTTCCTGGCCGTTGAAAATCAAAAGCGGTTGCTGACCGACCTCGAACTTGATTCCACACCGGTCGATGAATTCCTGGACCAGTTGCTGCATGGCAAGGAAAATATCGCCCCGCCGGAATGCGCTCTGCCTGTTCTCAGTATGACGCGGGCGATACTGGAATCAGGCCGAACGGGCCGACCGCAGGTTATTGCTTGAAGAGAAAGGAATGTATGTCCTCCCGGTTTTTTACGACTTCGATCGACCACACCGCCCAGACCGCCACCCTCGAAGACAGCGAGGCGCACCACCTGCTACATGTGATGCGTCTCAAGCCCGGAGAGCAGGTCACCTTATTTGATGGAATGGGAAATTCCTGGACTGCGGTGATCACGGGCACCAGTCGCCGAAGCGCCGAGTTGAGTCTGGTGGAGCAGATTTCGACCGCATCTCACGGAGGGCATGAAATCATCCTGGCGGTCGCTCCGCCGAAAGGGGACCGTTTTCGCTGGCTGGTGGAGAAGGCAACCGAGCTGGGAATGGACACATTGATTCCAGTGGAAACCGAACGAACGGTTGTCTCCCCCGGTTCCGGCAAGCTCGACAAATTGCAGCAAACGATGGTTGCCGCCTGCAAGCAGTGCGGACGAAACCAATTCATGAAGTTCGAACCGCCGATCTCCTGGCAACAATGTGTGGATCAGTATCGGAACTCGCACACGATACTGATCGCTCACCCGAACGGTGATCACCTTCGAGACGCCTTTCGGGAAATCGAACCGACCCGGCATCTTCTGCTGGCGGTAGGGCCGGAAGGGGGGTTCACCGAGGAAGAAGTCGCGATTGCGTTACGGGCGGGGGCTGAGCAGGTATCGCTGGGCACGAATCTGTTGCGTACGGAAACCGCCGCCATCACCTTCGCCGCCGCGGCGCGCTTGTGGTGAGTTGAAGTATCGGCCGGGATGCTTATCTATTTGCTGTTTTCTTTATCCCCGGTCGGCTCATCGAGAACGACATCCGGTTTTACCGTGTCAGGCGTGGCGTCCGTTTGCAGGACCGCTCCCGTCGATTGCGCCACCTGCTTGGGACCGAATTGTTCCGCGGAAAGGGACTGTAACTCGAGGTTGAAAATCTTGACCAGGGCGTACAGGCAGGAAGCGACAATCGGCCCGATGAAGACGCCCCAGAGACCGAGCACCTGAATGCCCCCGAGCACGCTGACAAAGGCGAGCAGCGGATGCAGTTTCGCGCCGTCATTGAGAATCAAAGTGCGGATGACATTGTCCATCATGCCGATAATGATACTGCCGAAGAGCGTCAGAATGATTGCGGGGACATACTCCCCCTGCACGAACAGGTAAATTGCGTACGGCCCCCAGACGAGCCAGGTTCCGAGGAGCGGAATCATCGAAAACATCGTCGCAATGCCGAAGAACAGAAAGAAATGGCCGGAACCGCAGAGGTACATGATGCCAGCGGTGGCGAGTCCCTGAGCGATCGCCGCAACAAGTGTCGCCAGAATAATCGCCCGGACGACGGACTCAAACTGCTTCAGCAATTCGTTCTGGTAGTAGACATGAACCGGGATCAGCTTCTGGGTGGACGTGATCAGAACAGGTCCATCGACGAAGAAGTAGTACAGTGCGAGGATGTAAATCAACAGCGCGATGAGCGCGGAGCCAACCGCGGCGCCAATCGATCCGACGGCGCTGCTCACTCCGGTAAATGTTCCCAGTGAACTGCCGAGTGTAATCTCTCCGAGTTTCTTGAAGAAATTGCCGAGGTCGCTCTTCAACTTCGCTCCGACTTCATCGACTTCTTTTTTGACCGCCTCCAGTTTGAGCGGATCAGGTTCGTCTTCGTCGACGACCTCGTCCTCGATTGCGATGATTTGTTCAGTATCGCCTTCAGCAGGGAACTGCTCTTCGGCAACATCGACTTCGACGGGGTCAGGCTCTGTGAGGGGCGCGAGTTCCATTTCCACGTCTACCGCCGGTTCCCCGAGTTCTTCCTCTACAGAAGCCGTTTCTTCGAGCAGAAGCTCATCGAAACCGACACTCGCGAGCCATTCATCGATATTGAGGCGTTCCCGGGTTTCGACAATTTTCTGGGCGACCCGTTCGAGGTCGAGTCCTTTCATCTGATAGGCCGCCGCAGAGATGCCGACAACCAGCGGAATCGTCACGCAGGCGAGGATGATTGCGGTCGACATTAGGGAGGCTGTATTGGGCTTCCCCTTCGACCACTTCAGGCATCGCTCGTAGAGCGGATGGCAGAGCACCGCCGTGATGGCCGCCAGGAAGAGCGGCATCAGGAACGGGGTGATCACCTTGTAGAAGGTGATTCCCAGGAAAATGATGAGCGTAAGAATGACCCCGAGAGAAACGAGGCGGGGAATAAGGGGCTTGATTTTCATTTCGGCTCGTCAGAGTTAATTCTGCCTGAAATGGAATGTACAGATATTTACACGATTTGAGATTCCAGCGCTGATGCCGGAGGTTCTGGAATGGCGTCTGGACCGACAAAACACGGTACCGGATGGAATTCCAGCCGATTTTTTCGACATTCCGAAGAGGGAAAGTTCCTCCCGGACTGGAGTGGCAAACCCCGTCTCCGCCAGTGTACACTGTTCCTTTACGCATTTCTTCCATCCGGGGATCACATTCATCATCTCCCTTTATTCCCCGACCGGGTTGGAATCCTGAATGCCAATCAGGATTTGCTCGACTTGCTGACTGATTTCCATCTGCGACACTTCATTTCAGGAAGCGAACACTTTTAATCAAACCGCGTCTGGCCTGTAGTCCACAGGCTGAATCCAGAATCGACGTCGCAAACAGCCGACGACGGCACCAGCGCCGATGTACCGTTTTCGCCGCGACGTTCATCCCTGCCATTACGACGAGGACTATGGGGTTCGGTGTTCGATTTCAGGTCGATCATTGCCCCTTCACTGATAGCTTTGGGAACTGTTACCCCGATCGCTTTTGCTTCCGCGATCCACGTTCGCCGGAAGATTGACCTGCGAAACGCGTAACTTTTTTAGGGAATGCATTATGACCAAGCGCTACATCATTACACTCATGGCGGCCAACAGGGTTGGAATTCTCTCGGCGGTGACGACCGCTCTCGCCGAACTGGGAGCCAACCTGATGGAAGTGAGTCAGACGGTCCTTAACCGCTTTTTCACGATCATTCTCGACGCGGAATTCCCGGAACACCGCACGCCGGAGGTGATTGTCGCCCATCTGAAGGACTTCTGCCGACCTTATGGCGTGGAAGTCGACCTGAAGGATCCGGAACAGGAACAGCTGCAGGAAATGCCCGCCGACGAAGTGGAGCGGTTCTTCCTGACGGTGACCGGCAATGACGAGCCCGGCCTGATTCGGCAGATTTCGGCCCGGATCTCGCAAGAGGGGATCGATATCTCCGACCTGTACGCCCGCCGCCAACCCGATCTTTCGTTCGTGATGGTGATGGAATTGAGCGTCCCCTATGGCATTGATGTGCTGCAGCTGAAGAACGATCTCGAATCGCTCTGCAATCGCGAAGGCCTGATCGTCACCCTGCAGCACGAAAACATCTTCGCCGCGACGAATGACCCCCGTCCGATCCGCCTGCTGCCAGTGAAGTCGGTGCACGCGATTTACGCGGAATGAGCCTGTAACATCATTGCTTCAATCTCGACCCGCCGGGGTGAACCAGCTTCCCTTCGCGCGGGTCGATCCTTTAACATTCTTTCTCTGTTGAACGACCTACCCTGATTGAATTGAAAGAAAGCTGAATGCCCCGTACCGAAGACATCCTGTCAACATTACGGATGGTGAAACAGGAAAACCTCGATGTCCGTACGGTGACGATGGGGATCAATCTGTACCACTGTATCGACCGTAACCTCGAGCAGTTATGCAGTAACATCTACGACCGCATCACCCGCTCCGCCGAACAACTGCAGCCTACCTGCGAGACAGTCTCGACCCGTTACGGTATTCCCATCGTCAACAAGCGTCTGGCGGTCACGCCGATCCAGCGGATTGGCGATGGCTTCCAACTAGAAGAACTGGTCGCGATCGCCCATACACTCGACAAAGCCGCCGCCGCGGTGGGCGTCGATCTCATCGGTGGATACTCGGCGCTGGTCCATGGGGGGCAGACACAGGGGGCAATCAACCTGATCGAATCCCTCCCGGAAGTATTGTCGACCACCAACCGCGTTTGCGCGTCGGTTAATGTCGGCACGACCAAAGCCGGAATCAACATGGATATGATCCGCTTGCTCGGCAGAAAAATTATTGAGATCGCGAACGCTACCGCGGATCGCCAGGGTTTCGGTGCCGCCAAACTCGTCGTCTTCGCAAATGCCCCGGAAGACAATCCCTTCATGGCAGGTGCGTTTCATGGCTCCGCGGGAGCCGATACCGTCATTCATATCGGCGTCAGTGGACCGGGTGTGGTAAAGCGTGGATTGGAACGATTTCTCGAAGCTGTCCCCGGTTGCTCGCTCGATGAAATCGCCGCCGAGATTAAAGGAACCGCCTTCCGCGTGACGCGCGTGGGTGAATTGATTGGACGCGAAGTCGCCGCGCGGTTAGGAGTCAAGTTTGGTATCGTCGACCTCTCTCTCGCGCCAACTCCCAAGATCGGCGATTCCATCGGCGAGATCCTGCAATTGATCGGTCTCAAGCATGTCGGTGTGCCCGGCTCGACCGCTGCGCTCGCCATGCTGAACGATGCGGTAAAAAAGGGGGGCGTATTCGCCTCGTCTGCCGTCGGCGGGTTATCGGGCGCGTTCGTCCCGGTGATGGAAGATGCCTCCCTCGCCTCCGCGGCTAAGGAAGGTTACCTAACCGTGGAAAAACTCGAAGCGATGACGGCCGTCTGCTCCGTCGGCCTCGACATGGTCCCCGTCCCCGGTGACATCGACCCCGATACACTCGCCGCTTTGATGGCGGACGAAATTGCCATCGGTGTCTTCAACAACAAAACGACAGCCACACGCATCGTTCCCATCCCCGGTCGCAAAGCGGGCGAACACGTTTCCTTCGGCGGCCTGTTCGGGGAATCCGTGATCATGCCCGTTCCGGGCAATGCCTGCAGCGATCTCTTCGTGAATCGCGGCGGACACATACCAGCACCCATCCAGAGTTTGAGAAACTAAGCGGCGTGGCCCAAGCATTCTCTTGATGGGGGGCCCAGACAATCACAAAGTGTTGTCTGGCTGCCGCAGGCACACAAAGGCATCGAACTTGATCGATGTGAGAGTCGAATGACTTCTCCACTAAAGACCATCCAACACTTTTGTGTTGCTACACAACCCAGACAACTCTGGCGAGATTGTCTGGGCCACCCGTTCTAAAACAAAAAACAGCCGCGGAATTGCTTCCGCGGCTGTTCCCTTTCCCTGCTTCATTTAACTTTCTGAATCAGCGAATCTGCAGGAAGAAGCCGGGGCGGGGTGGCCTCAAACTCGTGGCGGGAGGTGGAACCTGTCCCACGCCGACGTCATTCATCAGGTGGTGCAGCGTCGATTCGATACGGTGCAGCTTGGCTTCGATCCCGAGAGTTCCCACAGGGATATGGTGGTGTCGTGACCAGCCACAGACGTCTTCTTCAATGTGGTGGAAGAGCGCGTCCATGCCATTCAGGTGTTGACGAATATCGGCGTGATTGTGCTGGTGTTCCTGGGCGTGTACGAAACGGGCGACTTCGTACAACTGATAGGCCTCCGCGTAGGTCGCGCGAAAACCGTGGTTGTGGCCGTAGTTGTAGTACATGTCGAGCAGCAGTTCTTCCATCTGCTGTTCAAGTCGGTGTGCCAGATCATCCACGTGTGAGAATCCGCCGTACTGGATGGACTCGGGAGTCGGCACCGCACCGGAACCGATGACGGTCGACTGCGGCTGATAGAAGTAGCCGCCATCTTTCTCGATGTACGTGCCCGTGTTTCCAATCGGAGAGACCGGTGTGAACGGCGAGTGCTGTCGTCCGCGACCAATGCTCCACTGCTGTCGCGGGGAGTATCGGCCGATGGAATCCTGCTGATCGATGCGGTAACGTCGGGAAGAGGAATTGAAACCTTGTGCTGAGGCGGACTGCACACTGGCGAAAAGCACGCAGGCAGCCAGTCCCAACGTGAATCGTGCGATAGTCATGATATTCATCCTTCGTGAGATGTTTCGTCTGGACCCGGTCAGGGAAAAAACGACTCCGGGTCCGGCCACGATCTTGCAGCCCTTTTAATCATCAAGCCCCGTTGGCCGATGGGTACAAATGAAAATTCGGTACCCAATGCGACAGGCCCCTTCTGATCGAGTGTAAAAACCGCGCAAAAACGCCTGAAATCAGGGGCGAAATAAATTTTCCGCGAGCGACGGATACGAACAGCGTGGGGGATTCCCCTGCGATCACTTCGATAACAACTGTGATCAAACCGAGACGGATCGGCGGGTTCAGCCGATTCCCGACGAAGCCTTTTCCAGGTCAGCCCACGAACTCGGTGACGGTGATCCAGAGGAAGAAGAGTAGAGAGAGCACAAGGACGATGTTGGTCAGCAGTCGATTATGCCCCGGTCCTTGCAAGTAGCGACCTGTCCCTAACAACAGCAGCAGCGCGAGCGCCAGCATCGGCACGAAGAAAGCGCCGAGGACGGCGTACAGTTTCTGAGCCCGCTCGAACTTCGTGAACAGGCCGAATATCGGGAACGTCGCGAGGGCATAGAGGTACAGCCGATACGATTTGAGTTCCGGCGTGATACGCGTCACTTTGTCGCGGGCGAACGACTGATTCCAGAAATCAGCAAACAGATAGGGAACCGACTGCCACACCCCGAGCAGGCTGCTCAGCACCGCTCCCCAGGTCCCGATGAGGAAGAGCCATTTGATGGCGGTTCCCCAGTCGCCGAGCAGCGGGTTGTCGGCCAGTTGTTCGCTCAATCCAAGCAGCAGTGCCGTACCACCGGCGGAGCTTTCTAAATGGCTGCCGATGACAACCATCGCCATACCGAACAGCGCAGTCATCAGGTAACCGATCCCCAGGTCGATCCGCATGCCGTTCAGGTCGGCGAGGGATTGTTCTCCCGACTCGCGAATCCAGTAACCGTAACAGAGCACGGTTACGGTTCCACCAACGCCACCGATCAGCGCCAGGGTCCAGGCGACACCTTCGGGATGATCGCTCGGGATCGTGGGGATTACGATACCGCGCACGAGGCCGAGCCAGTCATCGTGGACGAGAATCGTCGTCAGCATCACCACAAAGAACATCACGCCGATGCAGACGGCCATCAGCTTTTCGAATAACTGAAAGCCCCCGCGTAATACCAGCACGACGGCGAAGAGCGAGTGAAGGACGCCATAGATAACTTTCGAGGTCGTCGGTTCCAAACCGGGAATCGGAAAGATGGCGGCCGCCACGACCCCGTTGGCATTGAGCAGGGCGCTCCCGACGAAAAAACTCCAGACGACGAGGTACAGCAGAAAGACGGGTTTCGCAATGGGGCCGAAACGCTTGAGAGTCCCTTCGAGGAGTGTCTCCCCACTGGCGAGTTGCCAGCGGGCCAGCCCTTCGGTCAGCACGAACTTGAGGATCGCCCCCAGCAGGACCGCCCAGAGCACAACCGTCCCCAGCTTATGCCCGGCAATTGCCCCTGCGGCCAGATCGCCCGCACCGACCCCGGTCGCGGCCACGAGGATTCCGGGACCAAACCGCGCGAGGAGACCTTTTTTGGGCGGCGCATCATTCACGACGGATCGTTTTCCAGAAGAGCGAGAGAAAGGAGCCAACAGCATGTTGCCAGAAAACATCGTGTCGCAACAGCGCGCGAGAATCAATGTTAAGCCCGAAATCAACGGGAGTTAGACGCACTCCGCGTCAATCCGGGTAAGCCGCGCGATGTATTCCGGCAACATCGATGATTTCCATCGAAACGGCTGCCGGAATAATTTCAATTTCCCGGAACCACCTGTATTGTAGGAAAATACTCAATCGCAGCGGTTGATCGGAACACGACAGCCGCCCCGGATTCAGCGATTGGCATGCGACTCGCAATTAAGGGAACTATCCAGAACGGAGCGATCGCTCCTCTGGAACCGAATGAAACACTCACCTTGTCCTTAACGCAGTTCACCGCGGGCGGACAGGTCAGTCATAAATCACGGACCTCTCGGAAAACCCCCGCCACTGCACCCGGCGGGGTTTTTCTTTTGCGCTCAACGTCGCGTTCTGTCTGCTATATACCATCTATCGCAAATTCCAGATAACCGTAGCGTGTTCTGGCGGCGTAGCCTGCTACTTTCAAGGGTTTTTCAGGTCCGATAGCCGCCACACTTATCATGGACAGGATCTAAACTTCCGTCCGATTGCGAAGCGGGGGCGAGTTGTTAAGTTAAATGTAAGATGTCTCACAGAAGCATTTTCGATTTCCGTCGATAATCATCAGAATGGGTCACATTCCACCTACACACGCTCTTCACGTTAACTATTGAACGAAAGATCAGTTCAAGGTTGGGTCATGAACGATCGAGATGAATTTCAGTTTGAGAAACCGGGGATCGACTGGCAGAGCTGCCAGGGAGGCGAGATCGGGAAGGTTTCGGCCTTTTTGAAGCGGCGCCGCCGGGTGGCGGTCGCGAAGAAAGCCTCGATCGGGCTCGGCCTGTTATTAATGGTGGCCGGGGCGGGGTGGCTGACGTTCGCCGATCGTGACCTGCGTGATCCCGACGATCATCAGGTCGGCCAGCTCTACTGCTCGGACGTCGAAAAGCTGCTGCAACCGCTGTTAGAAGGGGAGTTGACGGCGGATACCGTCCAGGCGATCGAGACCCACCTCGAAGGCTGTCCCGGTTGCGTCGAACATCTCGAGGAGGCCCGGCTGGAATACGAAAAAAACACTGGCGAAAAGGCAAAATTCCAGTTTTCCAGCGAACATGCCCTCGCTCCGTCCGCTCCAGTCCATGAGACGATCCGGCTCGTCAGTCACCGCTTTGATCGCTAGCCTCCGGGCGAACTGCTTGACCGGTCCTGGAGTCGGCTGTATAAATAAATCAACTGGCGGGTATCTCCCGCCCCATCAACCTTCAATTTCCTCATCTGGAATTGATCTGAAACTGACATGACAGGCATCTTCCTGCTGAACCTGCTACTATTGGCCCCTTCCGGAGACGGACGGTCTTAGGTTCATTGGGTATTTGCCGATTCAGCATATACAGAAGCCCTGAGGTCTCCGTCGATCTCAGGGCTTTTTTTGTTTATTCGCTGCTCTCTTCTGGCTGTGGCCAACGCTGTTCTCAAGCCTTGTCTCTACACGAACCGGTGTAATACGGTTGTTTCAACACTTTATTGGGAGTCCCAGTTATGTCGGGTGATATCGTCACCATTTTCGACACCACCTTGCGTGATGGCGAACAATCTCCGGGTTGCAGTATGAACACTGCCGAAAAACTGGAAATTGCCAAGGCGCTGGTCGAGTTGGGTGTCGATGTGATCGAAGCCGGATTTCCCATCGCGTCTCCCGGCGACTTCGATGCCGTCCGTCAAATTGCGGAACGGTTCGGTGATCGCACCACGATCTGTGCCCTCGCTCGCTGCCGCGTGGAAGACATCGACCGGGCCTGGGAGGCTGTACAACACGCCGAGAAGAAACGGATTCACGTCTTCCTCGCCACCAGCGCCATCCATCGCGAGCACAAACTCAAGATGACGAAGGAAGACATCATCCAGCGCGCGGTAGAGATGGTCAAACGGGCCGCCGGCTATTGCGACAACATCGAGTTCTCCCCCGAAGATGCCGTTCGTACGGAACTTGATTTCCTCACGGAAGTCGTCGAACGCGCGATCGAAGCGGGAGCGACCACGGTGAACATTCCCGATACCGTCGGTTACGCCGTGCCGAGTCAGTATTACAACTGCATCCGCCATCTGAAACAGCATGTCTCCAACATCGAGAAGGCGGTCATCAGCACGCACTGTCACGATGACCTCGGTATGGCCGTCTCCAACAGCCTTGCCGCGGTGGAAGCGGGAGCGCGACAGATTGAATGCACGATCAACGGCATCGGGGAACGGGCCGGCAACGCGGCGCTCGAAGAGGTCGTCATGGCTCTCCGCACCCGCAACGACTTTTACAAGTGTTCGACCAACATCGACACGAAACGTCTTTTCCCGACGTCGCACCTGTTGACGACCATCACCGGCATGAAGGTGCAGCGCAACAAGGCGATTGTCGGTCGCAACGCGTTCGCGCATGAGTCCGGCATTCACCAGCACGGCATGTTGCAGAACGCCGCTACCTACGAAATCATCCGTCCCGAAGATGTTGGTTACCGGGGGACGAGCCTCGTCCTTGGAAAGCACAGTGGCCGACACGCCTTCCGCAGCCGGTTGCAGGAACTCGGTTACGAAATGGACGAAGATACGTTCCAGCGTGTCTTCGAAGATTTCATCAACCTCGCCGACAAGAAGAAGGAAGTCTACGACGCCGATATCGTGGCTCTTATCGAAAACCAGCTCGGCGACACGATTGACCCGTGGAAAATGGTCAGCTTCCATACGTCCGCCGGTTCAGGAAATATTCCGACCGCGACGATCCAACTCGAAGATGCCGAAGGGACAGTCCATTGCGACGCCGCGACGGGCGATGGCCCGGTGGATGCCGTCTTCTGGGCCCTTGAACGGATCACCGGTATCGCCGCCCGCCTGCAGGACTATCAGGTCCGTTCGGTTTCGCACGGCAAAGATGCCCTGGGTGAAGTCGATGTGGAAATCACCGTTGGCGACCGCTCGTTCCACGGCAAAGGCGTCAGCACCGACATCATCGAAGCGAGTGCCCGAGCTTACCTGAAAGCCCTCTGCCGCGCACAACAGCAACGGCTGAAAGAAAAGCCCGCGGCGATTGAAGCCCCGTGATTTTACTATTCATCGTCTCCTTGGGGTGCCACTGCTGGCTCGTCCAGCATTGCAAACACGGGGAGGACGATGAAAGTTTTCTTATGGAAGCAACACCGCGATTCCTCATTGAATAAGGACTGCTCCTTTCAGAGCTATCGCGGGATTGCGTCGTTGTTGAAGCGACCAAACAGGCACTCTGTGATCACACTGCTGGACGAGCCAGCAGTGGCACCCGTTCCAAAGACGCCTTCGTTACGATTGATTATCGGTATCTTCTTCGACACCCAGAATGGCTTCATCGCGAATCAAAGCTTTGATCTCGCGCACGTCATCGCGTAGGTCGCGAATCTGTTCGTGGAGTTCCCGCATTTCGTCAAGGAGTTGTTCTTCGACCGGTTTGGGCGTTGCACTTCGTTTGAGTTCTTCCTCCAGTACGCGCGCCTTTTCACGCAGAGCTTCAGCCTGTTCCCCTTCCCCAGCCTGTTCGAGCAGATCGGCGGCTTTGAGGATTTGACCGATGCGGGAATGAATTTCCGATGACAAACTCTGCGAACTCTTAATAGGATCCATCTCCGAAATCCGGAATCCCCATCCAACAGGGCGATCGCTATCGGTCTCGGGATCTGACTCCGCCGACCGATCTTTCGACTCGTCATGGTTCGGTTTCCGCTGTGCCGAAGCGTTCTTTTCCACATCCCAATCGACTTGTGCCCAAATCTGTTCTTCCAGATCGGCGATTTGAGTCTCCAGATTCTGAATCTGTGCCTTCACATAAGCACTATCGCGGTTCTGCTCAAATTCCGATTCGAGTTTCAGCAATCGTCCGACAAGGACATCCCGCCACGACGTCAGTTGGATCAGGTCCGCATCGTCGTCCGGTCCGGCTGCGGAATCTTGTGGAGTTGCTTGGGAAGATGTGTCGTCGTTCAAGGCATCGCCGGACTCAGCGTCAACCGACGGCTCTTTCATTTCACTGGCTTCCGTTTCCTGCTCTATTATCGCCCGTGGTGAGCTAGCAATGATGCCCAACAACTCTTGCGCAACATCTGCCCGTTCTTGAAGCAGCTCGTAAGGGGGATCCGGATCTTTATCCAGTCCCGCGCGGAGCGTTGCGAGTCGAGAATGAAGAGACAAGACAGTCTTGTTAAGATCTTCGCGTTCGCTTCCTGCGTCATCATTCTTTTCAGTTTGTTCCGTATCAATTTCCTTCAATGCCTTCTTTAATTCTTCCGGCAGCGTGCTTCGTTTCAACGACAACGTTTTTTCTACGCTCTTGATTTCACCCTTTTCCAGTTCTTCGATTACGAATGACTTCGCACGATGTCCGTCCAAACGTAGTCTGAGCATTTCCCGACTCATTTCGTTGGCACGAGTTCGATTGAAAAGAGCTGCCCCGACCACGGGGTCCGTGAAACGGTCAAAGGCTTTCTTTTTCTCGTCAAACTTATCTTGCATCACTTCCCATATGTCGCCCCAAAGATAAATCTTGCCATCCACATCAATCGCCAACCAAGGATTGGGATGCTTTTCCGTGCCTATGCTCTTTGGATCTGCGGGGCCACCAAGATCAGGCTTGGGGAATTCTACGACCTGAATGTTTAATCCATCCCGTTCCGCATCCGTCTGGCTCCAGGCCGATTCCGGGGCGAAGATGAATTGCAGGCCGAAGATGGTGATGACGCAACCGAGCAGCAGCAGCATCGTTGAATAAAGTACTGTTCTCATGAGATTCCCTTTCGTGGTTCGCATGTTGTTTCTTCCTTGAAATCAATCGCGGGGGGAGGTGAGTTGGTTGAAGCGGGATTCGAGTTTTTTCAATCGATCATTCAGTCGCGCGGCCTGTTCGTCGATCGCCTGGGTGCGTTTCCGAATCTCTTCCGGTTCGGAACGCGCGACGTCCACGGCCTCGGCCGTTTCCGCCTGCAGTTCGAGCGTCTCCGCCTGCAACTGTTTGAAGCGGGCGGCGATCTGTAGTTTTCGTCCGGCGTCGATGTCGGTTGTAACCGTCGCCGGTTCTTCTATCGGGACGTTTGTCGCTACAGTTGTTTCCACCGGCGATACGTTCTCCGATGTGATCGCGGGTTCTTCGATGTCCGCAATGAGTTCGATCGTGGGGACCAAAAAGACGAGTGCCGCGATTCCGGCTGCGCAGAGGGAGCAAGTCAGCGCCCGATTTCTTTTCGATGAATTCACGACACGATCCTCCGCCAGCAGATACTCGACCCGTTCCGTCAAGTGACGACCTCCGGCGCCGGTCACCGTAATCGACAGGTCGACGCGCGGGACGCGAGTTCGGGCGGCGATCGAAGTGAGCGAATGCGCGAGGGTGAACCGGTCAATCCCTTTCGCCACCGCCCACGCATCACAAAGAGATTCGGCGGCGAGCTGCCATTCACGATGCGCGACGAAATTCAGCGGCTGGAACGGGCAGAGCCAGCAGAGGGCGCGGCCCAGCCAGAGCCAACCGACATCATGCCGCACCAGGTGCGCGAGTTCGTGAGCGAGCACGGCTTCCAGTTCCGCGGGGGAGATTTCGTCTTCGATCCCTACCGGCAGCAGTATACTCCACGACCACCAGCCACTCGCGGCGGGTTCGGAGATTTCGTTCAGTTGAAACAGGTCGACGCGCTTGCGAATTCCGCTCTGTTCCGCCAAACGCTGAAATACCTCGACGAGGGGACCATCCCGCAGCGGGGTTGCCTGCCGTAACGCGCGGTTCAACTGGCTGAAGCTCGACACCAGACGCACGAACCCGCCCAGGACCAGCAGCGTTGTGAACCCGCCCCCGATCCAGCACAAAATGGTGAAATCGAAACCAGCCTCACGATCTTCGCGCAGCACCGCGCTGATTGCGGCCCCGTTCCGCTTCGGCTGATCGATATCCGAATCAACCGTTGTTGGCGGGAGTTCGGCGAGGTCGAAATCAGCGGCGAATTCCCATTCGTCGAAAATGGGTTCCGCATGCTCATCAGGCAGAACCATTTCGACTTCCCTCAATGGCGGAATTCCCGGTTGCATGTTTTCCGGTAGAACGGAATCACTGGGCCGGACTTCCGGGGTCGATGAATTCTTCATCCATTCCCGCGGGTTGAGTCGCCAATGGTTGTCGAGCATCCCCATTTGCAGAGCGACGGTCACAATTGGAGCGATGGCGGCAAACTTCCAGAGCGTTTCGGTGACTGCGGGGTGATGTCGCAACCGCGATCGCAGCAGCAGCCAGACGAGGCCGAGCGTCAGCGTGGAGTGCAGGAGGTAGGTGAGCAGCAGGGAACCGGCGGCGTAAAGTTCATTCATCACCTTTCACCTCCCGTTCCTTCTGGCGGATCAGCTTTTTGAGTCGGGTGAGTTCCTCCTGATCGACGTCGCAACCTTCCAGCAGGTGACTGACCATGGTTTCCAGATCGCCCCGGAAGAGTTTCTGCGCGAGGTCGGTCACCATCGAACGGGAGACCTGTTCCCGGCGGAGCGTCGGACGGTAACTGAGCACGCGGCCTTTCGCTTCGCGTGCGACATGCCCGCTCTTTTCGAGTTTGGTGAGCATGGTCGCCACCGTAGTGTAGGCCAGCTTGCGACCTTCATCCAGGAGAGCTTCCCGGACATCTGCAACGGTGGCTTCTTCGCGATCCCATAACACCTGCATAATGGCAAGCTGGAGATCCGCGAGATGAACAGGTTTCGGCATGATCGAGTCCTTCCTGAGTTCGGCGGCGCGGCGCCCGATTTACTACTTGAGTAGTATCATTACTACCTGGGTAGAAGATCTCAAGATCAATTCGGGAGGTTGTTAAAAAATTGTCACAAAAATCTTGACGCCCGGAACTGATTACTGTTATATATGTGTAGTCACTTGCCGATTAACACAGGAAACCCCCGATGTTCCTTCGAATCGAAAAAGGCTCCGCCGTCCCGATCTCCCGGCAGATCAGTTCCCAGATCACCGCCCTCTGCCTGTCGGAGCAATTGCAACCGGGGGACAAGCTCCCCTCCGTACGCGAGCTAGCGCGGGAACTGGCCGTGAATCAGAACACCATTCTGCGCGTGTATGAAAAACTGAACGCCGAGGGGATTCTCGACAAACGGCACGGCGCGGGAACGTACGTCGCCGACTCGCCACCGCTCCGGCAGTTGAAGGAACAGCGCGAGCACTTCTATGAGGAATTCCAGCAACTCGTCCGTCACGGCCTGTCGCTGGGGCTCAGTCGGAAGGAACTGCAACAGATGCTGGAAGCCGCCCTCAAAAGCGAGGCCGATTCCGTGACCGCCGCCACGTAAGACATTTCTCCTGATCGCAAACCAGTTTGGAGTTTCTCTCATGTCTGATGTCGTGTTGAAAGTCGACCGACTGAACAAGTCGTACGGACAACAGCTGGTCCTCAAAGACCTCACCTTTGCTGTCGAAGAAGGGCAGATCGTCGCGTTGCTCGGCCGGAATGGCGCCGGCAAGACGACCACGATCCGCTCCCTGATGGGACTGATCGAACCCGATTCCGGTGAGATCAACCTGCTCGGTTATTCTCCGCAGAAGGATCCGATCGAAATCCGTAAACGGATCGGTTACCTGGCCGAAGACCAACAGATGTATGGCTGGATGACCGTCATCGAGACGATCCAGTTTGTCTCCGCGTTCTACGACACCTGGGACCACACGCTCGTTCAACGATTGCTGCAACAGTTCGATCTGCCAATCGCAACAAAGGTGAAAGCGCTTTCCAAAGGGCAGAACATCCGGCTCGGGTTGCTGCTTGCCCTCGCGCATCATCCGCAGATGGTCATCTTCGACGATCCGGTGCTGGGGCTCGACCCGATCATGCGGAAAGAATTCAACCGGGACATGATCACCCACCTGCAGGCGGAGAACTGCACCGTCCTTTACAGTTCGCATCTGTTGTACGAAGTCGAACCGATCGCGGATATCGTGATGATTCTGCATGAAGGCCGCATTCTGCGGCAGGCGCCGACGGAGGAACTCAAGGAAAACGTCAAACGGATTATCTTTTCCTCGGGAACGGCGCCGCTCGGCAACAAGAAGATGCGGGTGATCGACGCCCAGCAATGGGAGCATCAACTGGCACTCACCGTCGACAACTTCCAGCAGATCGAACCCGACCTCGAACTGCGGGGAATCGAACACGAAGTGCAGGACCTGAGCCTCGATGAAATTTTCGAAGCCTACATCATCGGCCGCCCGGAGCTCCCCTTTAATCACCCCGAACCGGTGGAAGCGTAATACGGACATCGTTTTACTTCTTCAATCACTCAACAGCAGGCGAACAACCATGTCCCCCCAACTCAAAGCCCTGATCCGCAAAGAATGGCGGCAGCAACGGAAGTATTTCTGGGTCGTCTTGTGTGTTCTCTGCGGACTGGAGAGCGTCTTTTTGGTAGTGAACCCGGCGTCGGCCGCCGCCTTACTTTTCCTGACGTTTTATTTCGCAGGATTTCTCGGAATTCTTGTCGGGAGCAGTGTGATTGACTCCGAGTCGCGTTCGACCCCGGGAACTTTCTATTTGTCGCTCCCACTGTCGCGGCAAAAGAAGGCGATCGTCAAGTTGATTGTCGGCGCTATGGTCTTATTGGGGCCACTACTGATCTCTTATCTCCTGTTTTTCCTGCTGGCCTCGGTGATGCAAATTGCTGACGTGTTGCCATCGCGATTTTTAGAGGATTTCAAATCGCTTTCCGGCAGCTTTTCCGGTTCGATCGCATTAATTGCCTCCATGTCCATGATGTTAGCATTGACCATGTATCTGTGGACCACTGGTCTCGCCGTCCGCAAGGAATCATTCATGGGTGCGGGCGGTGTGGGACTGCTGGTTGTATTCATTTCCGTCATTCTCCTGATTCTTAGCTTTGGGATTCCCATTCTGGCTATTCGAGTGAATCCGGAATTACTCTCAACGGAAGCCGGAAGGGCTCTTATTGATTCGCTCAATAATTTGTCACTTCTCCTCAACGCAGGCAATCCGCTTGTGTTTCCAATCGTCTTCACTAATTTTTTCACAAATTTGGTTTTTTCGTCGTGGATCTTTGTCGCGATCGTCGCTGCGCAACTCAGCGCCGGATTGCTACTCATGCGCCGATTCGTGCGGTATTACGGAACGGATACCACCCCGGCCATCGATCGGATCCTGCATCGCGCCGCTCAACCACTCGTCCGCTGGCTCTGGCGGATCCGACTTCTCCTCCCCCGGCACACCCGACTTACCTCGCGATTGGCCAAGTCCCCCACCTGGTTGCTGATGCAACATCAATGGAAGTCGCAATCCCTGTTGCTGCTCCCCATGCTGGGGCTTGGTCTGGCTCTGGGCGTCTCGCCCGTCATTACAAACTGGAACAGCCATGTCCTTCGGTTAGCAAGCGATGTCGACTCCATTCTGACGCCGCTCTTCCTCCTAGTGGGTCTGCCCGGGATGCTGCTGTTGGGCACCACCGTCTTTCATCGGGATCGATCGCTGGAGATCCAATCGTTCTGGCGAGCGCTGCCACTCTCCCCGACCCGGTGGTTGCTGACGAAACTGCTCTCCAGCCTGTTCGTCGGCATTTTCTGTCTGATCGGTCCGTTCCTGCTGATGGACGTCATCTTCGATGTATATGGCTGGCCGACGCTCATTCTGACGCGCGGAACTCTATATCTCTCGGCGCATTTTCTGCTTGCCGCCGCCATCTACTGGTGGATTGGAAACCCGTTGCATTCGATCGTGATGACGATCGGGTATTCAGCCATTCTGCAGGGCGTCATCACGGGAAAATACCCGGGTATCCGAATCGCCATGTCACTCGACGAACTGATCGTGCGAAACAGCCCTTCCCAGACAGCGGCATTCTACCTGATCTTCGCGTTGCTGATTCTACCCGCGATCGTTGTCCTCTTCCGACAAACCCGCCGTCAACAATTGACCGCGTGGTGATCCATCCGAGCCCCGCTACTCTAGAACTCTACTGAGGACCTTTCCATGTCCCCCCAACTCAAAGCCCTGATCCGCAAAGAATGGCGTCAGCAACGGAAGTATTTCTGGGTGACGCTGATTCTGCTCCTGGGTTTTCTTGTTATTGACGCTCCCTTCGATGACTGGTTCGCTACCGTCCCCCTAATGTTCGGAATCGCGTTCATCGCGGGCGTAGTCGCAACGAACGTGATTTCCAGTGAGCATACGACGAGCTCATTTTCGTTCTACGAAACACTACCTATTTCCAGGCGGACCAAAACGCTCATCAAGTTTTCGATGGGTGGCCTCGTGACGGTGGTTCCTTTTTTGATCACGTACGCCATCTATCTGATCGCGCTTTTGTTTCTCGACGTAAATGGAGAATTGCCTGAGTTCTTTTACACATACTTCACACGGCATCTACCCTTTGCACGTCACTTCAGCACTATAGTTCTAATATCGGCGATTACATGTTGTTTGGTCGGGGTTCACTTTTATTTATGGACGGCGACGCTGGCGATTCGCCAAACATCTTTCATCCGCGCAGGATCGATTGCAGTCGGTATTCTATGCCTATGTCTTATATACTTATTTTCAAGCTGGGAGATCATGCGATTCGTCCGCGCGCATTCCTCGCTATCCATCGCAGCATCACAACTCTGGTTCCTGGGGCTTAACGCATTTAATCCACTACTCCCAGTGATGTTGCTGGAGTTTGCAGATGATTTTCACAAGTGGCCACAATTCGCGACAGTAGTACTACTTATGTCGTCAGCGCTCTTCCAATTCGGAATTCCCATCCTCCTCGCCCGTCGTATTCTCAACCAATACGGAAAAGAACCCGGAGAAATCAAACAGGATGTTCTCGCCAGAACGATTGTCCGAGTCCACAATTGGTGGGAAAAACGCCAAGAGGTCAAACGGAATCGACGCCCATATCTTTTGTCGGGGGAACCCTCCTCATTCTTCTCCCAACTCGTTCGACAACAATGGCGATCGCACAAATGGCTGTATTGTCTGATGGCGTGCTCTGGCTTTTTAATCGGACCCGCAATCGCATTGATTGCAGTCGGCGTGAATCACTATATCGAGGACCTGCACGACATCGCGGATGAAATGGAAGAATTGTTGATGATGCTCGTGCTGTGTGTCGGGCTTCCTGCGATGACCTACCTCGGAACGACCTCTCTGTTGAACGATCGATCAAGGGAGATCCAATCGTTCTGGCGATCGCTCCCCGTGTCGCCGAGTCGCTTCATCACGACCCGATTTTTCGTCACCTTCGCCTTCGGCCTCCTCTGCCTGCTTGGTCCGGCACTCGTCCTCCTGCCGGCGGTGAAGCTATCGAGCGTGGAGTTCTCCTACCTTCCTTTCACGGTATTCCTCCGCGGCACCTGCTACCTCTTCGCTCACTATGCCCTCGCAGCGGCATTGCTGTGGGCGTTAGGAAACCCGGTCCATTCGATTGTCGGAATGGCCTGTTATTCCGGCATCGTGCATTCCCTGATCACCTCATTCGGCAGCGGATTCCGGGAACCATTCGCTGCTGACCAGTTGCTGATGGACCCGAGCGTCTCCATCGCGATGGCATTCTGGCTGCTGACCGCAGTGCTGGCGATCCCTTCCGTCGTTCTCCTCGGCTGGCAGATGTCGCGCCAGCGGCTGACGGCGTGGTAATCTACCGCCTTACCGGTTCTTCCCCGGCACCCATAGCACGTCATCTTTGCCGTCGTTGTTTGCGAGGCGGCCGTAGACGAAGAGCAGGTCGGAGAGGCGGTTCAGGTAGATGATGACCTGCGGGTTGATCGGTTCCCGTTCGTGAAGCTCGAGCACGGCGATTTCGACGCGGCGGCAGACAGCGCGGGCGAGGTGCAGGTAGGCGGCGGCGGGGGAACCTCCGGGGAGAATGAAGCTTTCGAGCGGTTCGAGACGTTCGTTCGCTTTGTCGATCGCCGCTTCGAGACGTTCGGCTTGACCGGCGGTCACCCGCAGCGGTTCGTAGCTGAGGGGTTCGTCCGTTTCCGGAATACAGAGATCCGCTCCGACGTCAAAGAGATCATTCTGTACGATCGACAATGTCCCCCGGATTTCTTCCGGAAGCTCATTCGTCAGAACAACCCCCAGGAGCGAGTTGAGTTCGTCCACTTCCCCATACGCGATGATCCGCGGCGCCGTTTTGGGAACGCGTTTGCCTGTTCCGAGGGAGGTCTCTCCCTGGTCTCCGCTTTTGGTGTAGATACGATTGAGATAGACCACCGACGAATTCCAGACTAGTGAGGGGACAATTCCGAAAGAACACAGACTGCGAGTCGCGTCGTTTTTCAAGCGGGAAGTGGCTCCCCGGCGGTGAAAATGCGGCGCGACCGCGATTGGTTGTAGACCTCACCCGGATGAATTTCAACCCTCGGCGGGCCACTCGGAAATTTTGCGGAATTCTTCGTTGTCGTGGAGCGAGTTGAGGTCGGGGTCTTTCCGCATCCAGTCCAGTTGGTCGAACTGATTGCGGACGGACCGTTTGAGGGCATTGATCGCCTTGTCCTCATACTTTTTTTCCAGTTGTTCGAGATTCTCCGGCGCCTCTTCGGTGCCGGCTTTCTTCCGGAGCATTTCGAGTGCGACTCCGTAGACGCAGGCGGTGTTATAGGCGAAGTAACCGGTGCTCGCGCCACGATTCTCTTCGAAGAAACGCTCCTTGTTGTCGATCAACTCGAAGGCGGCTTCCGCTTCATCTTCCCGGACGAGGACGAGGGCGGTTCCGGTGATCGCCATCTGATCTCGGGGGTCGATCTCCATGGCCTTGGCGAAATCCTGTTTCGCTTCGGTGTATTTTTCCAGTTTCAGAAACGCGTTGCCGCGGCTGGACCAGGCCATGGGAAGTTGAGGATCAACCTCGGTTGCCTTCGTGAAGTCCGGCATCGCGTTCTCGTAATCTTCCGGTTTGATCTTGGAATCATCGCCGTCTTCGGATGTGATCTTTGAGTTCGCGAGACTGATATACTGATAGGCCGGAGACTCCCGCCAGATGTTCATCAGATACTGATAAGAACGCGTCGCTTTATCTCCGGTTCCCTCCTGAATACTCGCTTCGCGGAGGGCATCCCGGGCGTCGGGGGTGGCCAGGTCCCCCAGGGCGGCCATCAAGGCGTTCGAAGCACTTCGGTTGGTCGTCGTTTTAAAGGTGTCCACGAGAAGATCAACAGCTTCTTCGCTCCCTTCTTTCGCGAGGTTGTCGACGGCTGACCTCAGCAGATTGTGATCGCTGGCGTTAAGGGCCTGCTTCGACAGATCAAAGGCGGCGGGAGATTTGAGTTCCCACAGACATCCCAGTACGGTCGCCTGTTCGGAAGGATTCAATTTGGGATAGATTTCGATCATCTTCGAGGCGACATTCTGATCGCCGATCTGCGAAAGCGTCAGAAGGATGTTTCGTCGGTCAGCATTTGATTTTTCCAGGTGCGGTATCAGCAGCGGAATGGCTTCCTGACTTTTCGTCTGCATGATCAGTTCCCGCATCTGTTCCGTGGGAGGCGCTTCCGCGATGTACTGGAGCGTGTATTCCAGTGCCAGTTGCTCGCTCTCCGGTTCATTGCGGCTGGCCAGAATTGCGAAGGCGATCTGACGGATTTCGTCGTCCCGATTCTGGAGCGACTCCTTCAACACCTCAAGCAACTTCGGATGACCGATGCGATTCAAGGCCTGGAGCGCCTCGGCCCGGTACTCGTTGCTGCTTTCGTCGTTCAGGAATTCGTAGATGGTCTCCGACCAGATCGGCCGGGGATTTTCCGCGAGAATCTTCACGAATTCCGTCTTCGACGATGGCGGTTCATTGTTGAGGATCTTCAGCAGGCGTTGATGTGCTTCGCCAAACCGGGAGGCGGCCAGACTGTCGATCGCGATCGAAGAAAGCCCCTCAATATTTTTGCGGACATACTCTTCGAGTTTGTCGAAGGCATCTTGATTATTGAAGTGCCGCAGCGCGTATAGCGCGGCCTTCTGCATTTCGGGATCGTCCGCTTCGGTCATTTCGACGATCAGCGGCAATTGATCGTCCATCAGACGGGCGCCCCCATGCTTGACCGCGACGACCCGCGTCAACAGGTGGCCTGACTTGATGTCTTCCACCAGCTCATTGCGCGGAAGATTCTCGTAAACCGACTTCAGTGCTTCTTCCACGGCCTCCTCGGTAGAACCATGGATGCGTTCTCCTCGGATGTTGGAACGATAACGATTTCCGCGATTCTGGGCATCGGGTAGTTCGGCGAGATGCAATTCACGGATGCTGGCGGGGAAGGGGGGATAGTGCTGCAGCTGCCCGACGATATTGCTTCCCGACGAATTCGCCTGAGTGATCAGCCAGTTGTGCAGCCCCATATCGGAGATGGACGCGGTTTCGCTGAATCGCAGAACAAACCGCGATACCTTGTTATTCGTGAGGGCCGTGATTTTCTGGACGAGCACGCCGATGGTGAGGTTATCGACGATCCCGTTCACCGTGACCAGACCCAGGCTGTCCCGCGGACCGATCTGATCCAGTTCCAGGTCGATGCGGCCTTCGGCAGCGTCATTGAGTGAGAATTCGAACGGGGGCTTCGACTCCGAATTGATCACGATCCTCATCTCGGGCATGCTCTGGCTGTAGGGCAACTTGTCGAACAATACCCAAGTCGACTGGATGGCGCCGGACGGAATGGTGACTTTGTCGAGAATCGGGAGATTCTTCAGTTGGAAGCTTTGTCCCTCGGATTGAAACGCCTGGTTGCGGATCTCATCCTGCCCCTGAACGTGTTTGTATTCGGTACCGTCGAGGAACAGTGACAGCGATTCTTTATTGAGTTCAAACGGCTCGTCGGTGAGGTTCAGACAGGAAAGATTGATCGCCAGGTATTTGTACTCGTTGCTGCCCGGAACCGGCCCGTAGTAGGGGGTCTGCATCTGCAGATACAACTGCCGCTTTTCGGGGTCATCCGGAATGTTGCCCGCTGCGGGACCGGATTTGGCGTTTTCGAGTCGCAGTTCGCGCAGTTCCTGTTCGACCTTATCGAGACGGCCGATGACCTTCCGCAGCATCTGGGACAGTTCCGCTTCCGATGGAGCCTGTTCCGCTTCCTGTGCCCACAGAATTCCGGGAACGAACAAAAAGATCACTCCCCACAGGAGCGTTCGACCGTTGCGAATCATGTGCAAACTTTCTCGGTATCGATCTGGTAAACCAGAAATCAACACCAGCGTCATTCCGCGCGTCTCTTCCGCGAAGATCTCAATGAACCGGGAGGATCAAACTGAGGACGGGAAAAATGACGGCAACTCCGTGTGTCGTCCGGCGCGGCGGGAGGCTGGTGTGGGTGTAAGTCGAAATTCAGGACGGGAAGACAATTTGAGACAGTGCGTAAATCTTCCCGAAGTCCTGTTTCCTTCAACTATACGGCACGCTATTGCGGCAGGGTATCCCAAATGCGAAAAAAGCTGTCCGTGGAAGGAAGGCGACCAGAAGACTATTCACGCCGTAAACAAATGCGTTGTATAAACTTACAGAAAGAAAGATTCCGATCTGGACCGGACTGCCTGCGGCGGCATCCCTCAGACGATGATTTCGTCCACGCCGATGCCGATCCGGAACCGGTATTCCTGATTCGGGGCGAGCACCTGTAAACCGGCGTCGATGCCCTGCTGCTGCAGATTGATGGCGTCGGTGACACAGGTGTAAGGTTCCAGGCAAATCGCATCTCGCCCCGGCGGCGTGAACATCACGACTTCGCGGAACATCGACCCGTATCGCTGTACGACCTGTAAGCCCGCTTTCTCATCCATGATGCCGCATTCTCGCTGATCACTGTCGGCGAGGGCGGTATACACATCGTCCAGTTTCAACTCTGGGAAGTAGACGCCGTCGCGCAAATCCTTATCGGGCGGAACGTCATACTGCTGACCGGTGGGAAGGCAGTCGTTGAGCTCCCATTGGCGGGCGGCATCCAGAATGACCAGACAGTTTTCAGGACTGGAATCCGCACCGAGTGGCAGCTTGAAATACGGATGCGTGCCGAAGCCCCACGGCAGAGGTTTCTCATCGCAATTGTAAACCATCGTTTCCATCAGGAGGACGGCTTCGCCAATAGAATAGCGAACTTCAATGATGAAGTCGGCCGGCCACAGTTCGAGTCTTTCGGGGGCATCGACGCTCAATTGGAACTGACCGACGGCATAGTCCGTTCCGGAATCGATCAACCGCCACGGACGGTCGAGGCAGAATCCGTGAATGGCATTGTCCTTGTTGTAAGACACGAGCTCCGGCGGGAGATGGTAATCCTTGCCATCCCATGAATACTTCCCGTTGCTGATCCGGTTGGGATAGGGGAACAGGATGGGAATGCCATTGCCGCTGGGGCGCTCGCCGGTCTCGGGAAAATCGGGGGCGGCATCGATCACATCGACCCGTTTCCCTTCCACCACGCCGATGAATCTGTAGCAGTTGAAACCGTAGGCGACGCTGATACTGGCCACGGATCCGGTCGAGCGATCTTCAATGGTAACGGTCTTCATGACGATGCGATTCCTCAGTTGATAGGAGCAATCCTGCCGAGCTTGTCTCGCAGAAATTGTTAAACGAAACAAAGGGGATACCCCATGATACCTGTTTCGGATCGGGGCCTCCACTGATCGTTTCGGTATGAAAGCGCTTTGAGGCCATTTCGGAGCAAGTCCCACAATGGAAGCATTCCGGCAAGGAAGATTGACGAATACCTGTCAGATCGCGAAGATCAGGACAGAGTAGGGCTGCCTTCCGCCCCGTGTTTGTCGCATGGGAAAACAGTGTCCGACAGGCGAACAGGAATTCTGACGGTCGGGGCGGACGCGAGACATCAACTACCGAACCATCGCATGAGAGGAGAATCGCGACATTATGAAGCACTCAATACTTCGCCCAATTGCCATTACAGGATGTATGCTTGCCATGACGGCTTTTTCCGGTTCGTATCGAATTCTGCCCTCCACCATTGCGGCCGAACCCGAGCATCGTGCCCAGGCGGCGGTGGAATATGAATCCCGCCAACCTCTCGGTCAGGGCGCCACGATCGCCAAGCTCTCCAACGGGATGACCGTGATCGTGCAGGAAAACCATGCCTCGCCACTCGCTACCGTGCGTTGTTACGTGACCAATACCGGAAGCGCTTACGAAGGCGAATACCTGGGTGCCGGAATCAGCCACCTCGTGGAACACCTGGTTTCTGGAGGCACCACGACCAAACGCTCGGAAGATGAATTCCAGGATCTGGTCGATTCCCTCGGGGGACAGACGAATGCTTATACCTCCAACAACATCACGGCTTACTATATTGACTCGCCATCCAATCGCATCGATCTCGCCATCGAACTGATCGCCGACGCGATGCAGCACTGCATCATCCCGGAAGAGGAGTTCCTTCGCGAACTGGGTGTCGTGCAGCGCGAACTGGAAATGGGCCTTTCGGAGCGGGACCGGGTCAGCTATCAGGCGATGAAGCAATTGATTTTCACCGAACACCCGATGCGTCATCCGACGGTCGGTTACCTTCAGGTTTTACAGAACACGACACTCGAAGACGTGCGGAACTTTTATGAATCCCGCTACGTGCCTCAGAACATGATCTTCGTGGTTGCGGGTGACATTAAACCTGACGCAGTAATGGAACAGATCAAAAACGAGTTCTCGGGTTTCAAACGGACGCATAACCGGGGGCCGGTCCTGGCAGACGAACCTCCGCAGGCCTCTCCCCGGGAAACAACGGTCGAGATGGAATCGGAAACAGTCGAACTGAGTGTCGCCTGGCCGACGGTGATGCTTCAGGATCCCCATCTGTATCCGCTGGATGTTGCGAGTTATATACTGACCAACGGCGATAGTTCCCGACTGACGAAAAGACTCAAGATCGATGAACCACTGGCGATTTCGGTTTCCAGTGCATCTTATACACCGGGAGATGTGCCGGGCTGGTTTCAGGTGTCGGTCGAATGCGAACCTGAGAATGTCGAGCGTTGCCGCGAAATCATCATGGAAGAGATCGAACGCCTGAAAATGGAACCGGTCACCGCGGCGGAACTGGCTAAAGTCAAACAGCAGAAGGCGGCGGAGCATGTCTTCAGCCAGCAGACGGTTCAGGCCAAGGCCGAGTCACTCGCCCGGAGCTATCAGTCCACCGGCGATCCGCTGTTCGACGAACAATACGTTAAAGGCATCCAGACCGTCACCCCGCAGGAAATCCAGGCTGTCGCCCGCCTGTACTTCATTCCCCGCCGGTTGAATACCGTGCGCGTCGTGCCGATGGGATCGCAGGAAGCCGTCAGTGAGGAAATGGCCGGTAACCTCGAGTCAGAGGTCATCCGCAAGCAACTCCCGAACGGCATCACGCTGCTCCTCAAGCGACACGCGGTGAACCCGATTGTCAGCATGCAGGCCTTCACTGTCTCCGGTGTGTTGAGTGACACGGAAGAAACCGCGGGCCGCGCGGCACTCGCCGCCAGCCTGATGGATCGCGGTACCGAAAAGTACACCGCCGATCAAATTGCGGAGTACTTCGATTCCATCGGCGGTAGCCTGAAGGTGGACTCCCAACGGAATACGACCTTTGTGCAATCCTCGGTGTTATCCGAAAACTTCGAAGAGGCGTTCGATTATTTCCATCAGGTCACGACGGCCCCCCTTTTCCTCGAACAGGAATTCGTAAAAGCACAAACACGTCAGCTCGCACAAATTGCCGCCCGCAAAGCGGACCCGCGAGCGGAGATCATGGACCTGTGGGTCGATCAACTTCCCGCGGATGAGGCCTACAGCCGGACGGTTCTGGGTAACACGGAGACGGTTTCGAAACTGACGGTGAATGATTGTCGCAGTTTCCACTCGACGCTGTTCGTGCCGGACAACATGGTCATCACGGTTTACGGCGATATCGACCTCGCTAAGGCAGAGCAGCTGGTGACGAGCACGTTCGGCGCGCTGCCGAAGAAGGGGTTCAGCCGTCCTCAATTCGAAACGACTCACACTCGCAGCGAGGCGGTTTCGGAAACATTTACCAACCGGCGGGCAGGTACCGCGCTCGTGATGGTGGGTTACCCAACTGTTTCGGCGATCGATACCGATACCCGGGCGACTCTCGAGGTGATCCAGAATTATCTGACCGGCGGCCTCGGCGGTACGCTGTATTCGGAATTGCGAGGAGCGCGGCTGGTCTATTATGTCTTCGGTTTCGAAATCACCGGCCTCGCGCCGGGGTACTTCGCCTTCCTGGCCCAGACGACACCCGAGTCCGTCGATGATGTCATCGCCCGCATCGAAGCCAACCTCGTCGTCCTGCAGCAGAATGGGATCGATGAGGAGGCACTCGCGAAGGTCAAAGAAAAGATGATTGCGGACGACGCCATGGCCCGTACCACGGCGACAGAGCAAGCCTTCACAGCGGCACTCGATGAGCTGTACGGTCTTGGCTACGACTACTCCAACCGCTACAGCGATCGCATCAACGCGGTGACGTCGGAGGATATCAAACAGGTTATCGAAACCTACTTCCATGACCCCGTGATCGTGCGAACGGTTCCCGCGGCCGAATAGTCCGGAAAATTGACTCCAGAATATCAAAGAGCGAACCTGATTTCAGGTTCGCTCTTTTCTTTTTGACTGAGCTGTAAACCCCGGCGTCACGGCTCCAGCACGGGTGGCGCGGGAAGCAGAATCTCCGGATGTGCCGCAGAACGGCTTCCCGGAATCGGTTTGTTGTCGGCTGGACGGAACGTGAAGACGACGGAATGTTTTGTCTGCTCACTCAGGTTGGCGCTCGCCGCGTGCAGACAGAGCACGTGAAAGAAGAGGACGTCGCCCGGTTGCAGTTCCGCTTCGATATGGCGGTCGATCAGATCCCGATTACGCTGATCCTCATCGAGGAAGAATTGAGCTTCATCGAAGGCATGGTCCACCGGGTTCAGGCGGTGGGAGCCCGGGATCACACGCAGGCAGCCGTTGTTGCTTTCTTCATGATCCAGGGCCAGCCATGCATTCACGAGTTGCGGCCGCTGGTAGGACCAGTAGCGAATATCCTGATGCCACCCGGTCCGGCTGCTGAACTGGGGCTGTTTTGTCATGACGCAGTTGTGGTGAGCCAGCGGCATTACAAGTTCGGGACCGAGCAGTTGGGAAAGACGCCCCAACATCTGAGGGGACGAGACCCATTCTGTGAAACAGATATCGCGGGCATGGGCCTGCTTCAGTCGACGGATCGTGTGTCCGCCCACCGAATCCCGGCTGAGCGGCGAACCCGGGTATTTGACGTCCGCTTCGAACTCGAGAGGAAGAATGGCCTCTTCGAGATGCTTGCGCGTCACTTTACGCATCTGCTGGACCAGTTCCGGATCCGCCAGATTTCGAACGATGATGTAACCGTCGCGTTCGAACTGGGCCACTTCTTCGCTAGAGAAGAAGTTTCCTGGTGGGAACGTACAGACGGAGGGAGCGGTAGCCGTGTTGGTCATTTAATATAACCTCATGCGGAGAAGTATGTTAAGAAGCCGACCGCCTGCCGGATATCCTGTCGACTACGGTCGCCGGGAAGCATCGCCCGTTCCTGTTTTTGAGAGCGGGGCTACACTTCTCGGGAATTCGCCTAATTTTATCGGGTTTGATCGAACAAAGAAGGCGGAATGCCGTCACAATGAAGCAGAATCTGAAGGTCATGCCGGGAGTGTGCCCCAACCGGGCCGCCGGCAATAAGTGTTTGGCTGGTAGTGGTTTTCGCCGGTTGTCCGTGAAATTTTACCATTTTTTCACCGGGATCTGATATCAATCCGTCAGTCGCCTCTATTATTGTAAGCACGCTAAATGTACAACAAAAACTCGATTTTTCGATAAACCAAACAGCTCCGTACAAGCGAAGACTCTTTGAATCCACGTCAGCGCCAAGTTTTTCCTTGAGACACCCATGGCCAGCGAGAAGTTCACTATCGGAAACTACTTTAAAAAAACCGCGAAGGTGGTGTTCACCATTCTGCTCGCACTCCTGATGCTGGTGGGAACCTTCTTCGGCTTTCAATATCTGAAGTCGTTGAAAAAGCCCCCCGGCGAACGGGAGATTCGGGAACTGGTCTATAAAGTGACGGTCTTCGAAGCCGATCCCAGTCGCGTGCAGCAGATCATCTCCGGTTTTGGAACGGCGAAAGCCGACCGTGAGGTCGTCGTTTCCGCCCAAGTGGCCGGTGAAGTGGTTCAGACGAATCCACGGTTGGAAGTGGGCGAACGCATGATCGCTCACGGCGACTCGGAAAGTGTCTCATCGGACCTCATCCTGCGAATCGATCCGACGACCTACGAACAAAAGGTCGCTCAGGCGGAAAGCCTGCTCGCTTCTGATCGCGCGGAACTCGCTCGTCTGGAGCGGGAAATGAACAACCAGCAGGAAGTCCTCGACAAAGCCCAGCAGGACCTTGAAGTCTACAGGGATCAGTACGAACGGATCAAAGGTCTGCGGCAGCGGAATGTGGCCGCAGAGTCCGAACTGACACAGGCACAGCTCGAACTGCAGCGTTACGAAACGCTGTTGCTGCGTGCCCAGAATGAATACAAGCTGTTCCCTATCCGCCGTGAACAGCTCGAAAAGCAAATTGACAACCACGAGCAGGATCTGAAACTCGCGAAACATAACCTGGAGCAGACTTCGGTCACACCTCCCTTCAACGCGGTGATTAGTGAAGTCACCGTGGAACTCGGCGAGTACGTGAATGTCGGCCGGGAACTGCTCAAGATGGTCGACGTGAATGTCGTGGAAGTCCCTGTCTCCGTCACCACCGAAGATTACGCTTTCCTGCGGGCTCAACTCGACAACAAGGTTTATCCGCAGGTGAAACTCGCGCCGAACGAAACCGCTGAAGCACGGTGGACGGGAGTCGTGGTACGCCTCTCGCCGGTGATGAATGAGCAGACCCGCACGGTAAAAGCCTATGTGCAGGTGAATAACCGCGATCAGAAATCACCGCTGTTACCGGGCACCTTCGTGCATGCCCGTATCGACGGAGAAGTGCTCGATAATGTGTTGATCGTGCCGCGCGACGCGATCCAGAATGGTCAAGTCTTCGTGGCGTCCCGCGAACCGGTCGCCCGTCCCAAATCTCCCGCCGATCGGGACGATAAAAATGAAACTGAAAATCCAACTACGGCGAACGCGGATAATGCGGTTGCCGAAAAGCAGCCAGCCGAACCCGCCGCCGAGCTGCCCCCTGTCTACGCGGTCGAGGCGCGGTCGGTGAAGGTCGAGCAGACGCTGCAGTCGCTGGCGGTAGTTTCTTCCGGCATCAATCCTGGCGAAGCGGTGATCATGTCGAACCTCGACGTCATCCATAACGGGGCGAAGATCGAGATCTTCACCCGTCGTGATCTGACCGAGGAAATCGACTCCCAACGTGTGCGCGCCGCACGACAGTTACAGACGTCGGAATCTGCTGAACGCCCCCCGGCGGGGGAATCTGTCGCCAACGATCCGATGAAAAGCAGCCGGAACAGCCCGACGCCGGGACCGCGGCAGTAGCAACGGTTACCCCAGCGACTTCGTAAACGATTCGAGCAGTTTCGGGAAATCGGGTGTGCGCACCTGGGTCATGTCGTCGAGTCGGATTTTCACTTTGTGACCACCTGCGGTGGTCTCCGTGATTTCGCGATCGGCTCCGAGTTCGGCAATGCGTCCGAGTGTGATTTCGCCCGCCTTGTCGAACAGGGTGACATCGACCCCCTGACGACGCTTCGTATGGATCGTCGCCACTTTCTTTTTCGATGGTTTGTGCGTGATGTTGATCACCTGTTTCTGGCTGTAGTCCATCTCCAGATCCCCGTCCTGCTCGCACAGGTTGCAGAGTTCATCGATCAGTTCCGCCGGCCAGTTGACGCGACGATTACTCGGGAATCCTTTCCGCAACAGGTGCCATTTCCGTCCCAGTTGTTTCCACGGCATGAGGTCGTTCGGGTCAAGCTTCGCCTGTTCGTTGACGCTTCCGAGGAACGCTTCCGCCGCGTCTTTCAGGAAACTCTTGAAGTCATCAGTGGTGACGTCGTCCTTGTGCAGAATCGTAATCTGCACTTCCTGCCACGGGCCCTTGAGGTTCTTGACTCGCACGCGTTCGCCCCGGTTATAGACGGGAATGTCATCCATATCATCCACCGACTTGAGATCGAGATTGCGGTTGAGTCGGTCGACATCGAAGGTCTTCTTGGGCACACGGAACTTGAGCGTCAGGAACCATTCGTCGGACGTCATGGCGTGCAGGAACCAGCTGTTCTCTTTGCTCTTCGCTTTCATCTCGACGGTAGAGCGATGATTCCAGTTCGGCTCCGCAAACGCGAATTTTTTGTGGAGGTAGTCGACGACTTCCGCTAGCGCTTCGCCATCCCAGCGACACGATTTGCCGGCAAGGCTGACCCGGTCCTGTGTATGCCAGCGGCGACCATCAGTTTGCCACGGCGTCTTTTCCTCCTTGCCGATATCCCGGAGGTCGAGGTCGCCCGCCTGCTTCTTCGATTCCTGTTTGGCGTCGTAGACCTCCAGGTCTGCCCGTCGCGCCGCGGCCAGCACGGGCTTCAGCAGTTCGCCCGTATAAGAACGGTACTGTTCCGGTTCTTTCGACTTTTTCGACTTCGGTTTTCCATTGGTGGACGCCTTAGCGCGGCCATTCGATGAAGCCGCCGAGTTGTATTTCCCGGCATAGGCCACCACCGCTTCCGGAGTTCCCTGCATCACGATGCGGCCACCCGCTTCACCCGCTTCCGGACCCAGATCGACGAGCCAATCGGCCATTTTGATGACATCGAGGTTGTGCTCGATAACAACAACGGTGTTGCCGGCTTCCACGAGACTGTTCAACACCTTGAGCAACTTGGCAATGTCGTCGAAGTGCAGACCGGTCGTCGGTTCGTCGAGGATGTAAAGCGTTTTTCCGGAGTGCGGGCGGACGAGTTCCGACGCCAGTTTCACGCGCTGCGCTTCTCCACCCGACAACGTCGGCGCCGATTGGCCGAGCGTCAGGTAGTCGAGACCGATGGAACAGAGCGTGCCGAGGTAACTGCGGATTTTGGGTATGTTCCCGAAGAGTTCATAAGCGTCGCCGATCGGCATCGCCAGCACATCCGCAATGGAATATCCATTGAATTTGACGTCGAGCGTTTCCTGGTTGTACCGTTTGCCGCGGCACGTTTCACATTCCACCCAGACATCGGGCAAGAAGTGCATCTCGATACACTTCTGGCCGTTCCCTTCGCAATCTTCACAACGTCCTCCTGCGCGGTTGAAGCTGAACCGGCCCGGCCGATAGCCGCGCACACGGGAATCCGGCAACCGCGCGAACAGTTCGCGAATGTGTTCAAAGACGCCGGTGTAGGTCGCCGGGTTTGAGGCGGGCGTGCTGCCGAGGGGTTGCTGGTCAACGGTGATCACCTTGTTGATCTCGCCGACTCCCAACAGTTCATCAAAAGCGCCCGCGTTCTCGGAATTGCCCGTCAGTTGCTGCTGTAGAGCGCGGGAGAGAGTTTCCTCGACCAGCGTACTCTTGCCCGAACCACTCACCCCGGTGATGCAGGTGAAGGTGCCGATGGGAATCTTCAGGTCCACGTCGCGCAGGTTCCGGTGCCGGACCCCGAGGAGTTCAATCCAGCCCCGCTCATGGGGCTCGCCCTCGACGACGCGACGTTGTTTGGGAATGGGAATCGCCTCGCGTCCGGAGAGATAATTCCCGGTCAGCGTTTTCTGTTTCGTCAGTTGTTTCAGTGTTCCCCGACCAACGATCTCCCCCCCTTTGCGGCCCGCCCCCGGACCGAAATCGACGAGTTGATCGGCCGCTTCCATGACTTCGCGATCGTGCTCCACGACGATGAGCGTGTTCCCGAGGTCGCGGAGTTTCTGCAGGGCTTCGAGCAGGCGGGTATTATCGCGCGGGTGCAACCCGATCGTTGGTTCATCCAGCACATACAGGACCCCCGTCAGCGCGCGTCCGATCTGTCCCGCCAACCGGATACGCTGTGCTTCCCCGCCCGACAGCGTCGGCAGGCCGCGCTCGAGATTCAGGTAATTCAGGCCGACATCGACGAGGAAGGACAACCGGCTGCGGGCTTCGTCGAGGAGATCGCCCGCGATCTTCCGATCGTTGGCTTTGAGCTTGATCCCGCTGAGGAACTGGAGCGACTCTTCGAGCGACATCTGGCAGATCTGCTGAATCGTATGCTCTTCAAATCTCACAGCCGCGGCATCATCCCGCAGACGACTCCCTCCGCAATAGGAGCAGGGGACCTCGCCGATCATGTCGTTCAGTTTTTTGCGGTGGGCGTAGGAAACGCGCGCCGCTTCTTCGATAGCCGGATACAACCCCTTGTATTGAATCTTGAGCCGCGGTTTCTTGCCTGTCCCGACTTCGATCCAGCGGTCGCCCCCGTAGAGCACCACGCGTTGCTGCTGCGCGCCGAGTTTTTCGAACGGGACATCGAGCGGGATGCGGTACGACTTTGACAACCCGTTCAGAAACGAATTGAAGAGCGGGTTCCGCGAGGGAACGGGCCAGGCGGCGATGGCCCCTTCCGCGAGTGTCTTCTTGGGATCGGCGATCAACGACGTCAGATCCGTTCCCTGCTCCGTACCGATACCTTCGCACCCTTCACACCAGCCGAGCGGACTGTTGAAGGAGAAGTTCTGGGGGGTCAATTCCTCAAAGCTGCGACCACATTCATGGCAGGCGAGGTGCAGGCTGTAGTAATCGACTTCCCACTCTGTTTCGTCCCGGTCGTCCTCTACGTGCGCGACGTGCAGTTCTCCGCCACCCAGGTCGAAGGCCGTTTCGATGGAGCTGGCCAGGCGCGTGCGTGATTGCTTACCGAGCGTGACACGGTCGACGACGATCTCGACCGTATGCTGGCGTCGTCGGTCGATTTCAGGAACTTCATCGAGGCGATAAGTCACGCCATCGACACGCACTCTCGCATAGCCCTGGGCTTTCAGTCGTTCCCAGAGCGTTTCGTATTTCTGCCCGACACGGACCGTCTGCGGCGCGAGGATCAGGATGCGTCCTTCGTCCGCCGACGCCATGATCTGCGCGACGACCTGGTCGTGAGTCTGGGTCGCGATCGGAATTTCGCAATCGGGGCAGTAACGGGTTCCCAACCGGGTGAACAGGACTCGGAGGTAATCGTAGATTTCCGTTACCGTTCCCACCGTAGAGCGGGGGGTATGCCCGGTGTTTTTCTGTTCGATGGCAATCGAGGGGGAGAGACCGTGGATATGTTCCACGCGGGGTTTCGGCATCTGGCCAAGGAACTGCCTCGCGTAAGAAGACAGCGATTCCACATACCGGCGTTGGCCTTCGGCATACAGCGTGTCCATCGCCAATGAGGTCTTACCGCTGCCGCTCGGACCGCAGAAGACGCTCATGCTGTTGCGGGGCAGGACGAGGTCGAGGTCCTGAAGATTGTGCTGCCGCGCGCCGCGGATGTTGATCTCTTTCGCTTCCTCGTATTTCCTGGCCTTCTTCGACCTGCCGTTCGTGCTTCCATTGGCGACGGGGCCGAGCGGAATCAACCGTGGCGGAATCTGGGATGTCGTTGGAGCCGGTTTGGCCTTCAAACCCAGGAGAGGGGCGAGCGCGCGCCCTGTATGAGAATTGGGGTGTTGAGCGAGTTCCTCCGGGCGACCGGCGAACAGGATTTCTCCCCCGCCACGTCCCCCTTCGGGTCCAAGATCGATCACCCAGTCGGCGGTTTTGATCACGTCGAGGTTGTGCTCGACAACGATCACCGTATTACCCGCATCGACAAAACCGTGCAGCACTTCGAGCAGCTTGTGGATGTCGGCGAAGTGCAGGCCGGTTGTCGGTTCGTCGAGGATGTAGACCGATTTCCCCGTGGACCGTTTGCTCAATTCCTTGGCGAGCTTCACCCGCTGTGCTTCACCACCGGAGAGCGTGGGAGAGGGTTGCCCGAGCTTGATGTAATCGAGACCGACGTCGTGCAAGGTCTGCAATTGTTGTTTGATTTTGGGAATGTTCTCAAACAGCTCAAGCGCTTCCTGCACATCCATGTTCAGGATCTCGGCGATGTTGTAGCCCTTGAACTGGATATCGAGAGTATCGTGCTGGAACCGGTTCCCTTCACAGACCGGGCAGGTGACCCAGATATCCGCGAGAAAGTCCATTTCGAGCTTCGTCGCACCGTAGCCTTCACAGGCGGAACAACGCCCCGCCTCGACATTAAAGCTGAACCGGCCCGGTTTGAAACCCCGCGCGCGGGACTCGGGAAGATTGGCGAAAAGGTTCCGGATCTGATCGAACAGCTTCACATAGGTGGCCGGGTTGGAGCGGGGGGTACGACCGATCGGGGACTGGTCGATGTCAATCGCCTTGTCGACGAGATCGAGTCCCGCGATCGACGTGAACTTGCCCGGTTCGCCTTTCCCCTTATTCAGGTCCCGGTTCAAAATCTGCCAGAGGATATCGTTGATCAGCGAGCTTTTACCGGAACCGCTGACCCCCGTGATACAGATGAAGGCCCCGAGCGGGAACTCGACATCGACTCCCTTGAGGTTGTTGTGCCCCGCCCCTTCAATACGCAGATGGTTTTCGCTGATGGGCCGACGCTCTTTGGGAACTTCGATCTTGAGTTTGCCCGAGAGGTACTGGCCGGTGAGGCTTTTCGCCGCTTTCTTGACCTTGGTGAGCGACCCTTCCACCGTCACTTCGCCGCCCCGTACCCCGGGCCCGGGCCCGAAGTCGATGATGTGGTCGGCGGCGCGCATGGTGTCCTCGTCATGTTCCACCACAACGACCGTGTTCCCCTGGTCGCGCAGATTGCAGAGGCTGTCGAGCAGCAGGACGTTATCGCGCGGATGCAGACCGATGGAAGGTTCATCGAGAATATACACCACGCCGACGAGGCCGCTCCCGATCTGGCTGGCGAGACGAATACGCTGGGTTTCTCCCCCGGAAAGTGTCGGAGCGGTCCGGTCGAGGGCGAGGTAATCGAGTCCGCAGCGAAGGAGGAAACCGAGGCGACCGCGGATTTCCTTCAAGGCTTCTTCCGCGATGACAAAATCGGTTGGATTCAATTTGAGTTCATAGAAAAACTCGGCCGCTTCGCGAATGCTGAGGCGGCAAACATCCGGGAGGGACAGTTCACGCTCGGCGTGTTCCTGCTTGAAGGTTTTGTCGAGTGTTTCCAGTTTGACGTTCTGGGCCTGCTGGTTGAGGCGCGTACCGTGGCAGGCGGTGCAGTCGACGATCTCCATGTATTTTTCGAGTTGCCGCCGCCGCATCGGATTGCGGGTTTTACGATAGGACTCAAGGAGTTCGTCGATGTAACCGGCATAGGTATCGCCATGTTTCCAGACGCCACCCGAGTGCCGCCAGCTGAAGGTGATGAGGCGATCTGCCAGACCGTAGAGAAACAGCTTACGGGCCTCCGACGGCAGCTCGCCCCAGGCTGTTTTGAGAAAACTGCCGGACTTCATGCCGACATCTTTTTCGATCGCGTCCGCAATCCCCTGATACAGGTGCCGTCGCCATCGCCCGATGGCCTTGGAGGTGCCGAGCAGATGCAGGGCTCCTTTCAACAACGGCTTGTTTTCATTCGCGACAATCCGTTCGGCGAGGAATTCGTGTCGCCGCCCGAGGCCGGTGCATTCGGGACACATGCCGAGTGGACTGTTGAAACTGAACAACTGCGGGCTGGGGGGATCGAAACCGGTATGACAACTGGGGCACGAGTACTTGGCGCTGAATAAACGCTCTTTGAGATCGCCTTCGCTGTCTCCATCCGGGACGAAGAGCAACTGCCCCCCGGAAACGCGCAGTCCGTTCTGCACGGCTTCCGCGATGCGATTGCGCGCTGTCTTGCCGCCGGCGAGTCGATCGATGACGACATCGATCGTATGTTTCATCTGGCGATCGAGACGAAGGTCGTCGGTCAGCGATACAAACTCGCCATCGACGCGGGCGCGGAGGAAACCCTGCTTGAGCAGGTCTTCGAAGAAGTCGCGAAACTCCCCCTTCTGCTGCTGCACGAGCGGAGCGAGCAGTTGATAGCGCGTTCCCTGCGGCACCTGCTGCAGCAGATCGACGATCTGCTCGCTCGACTGGGCCGAGATGGGGACCTGGCAGTTGGGGCAATACGACGTGCCGACGCGCGCGTAGAGGACGCGGAGGTAGTCGTAGATTTCGGTGATGGTACCGACGGTGCTGCGGGGGTTCCGTCCACTCGTTTTCTGCTGGATGGAGATCGACGGGGCGAGCCCGGTGACGGCATCGACCTCCGGTTTGGGCAGCTGTCCGAGGAACTGCCGCGCGTAGGTCGACAGCGATTCGATGTACCGCCGTTGCCCTTCGGCGTACAGGGTATCGAATGCGAGAGAACTCTTTCCCGAACCGCTCACACCGGTCATGCAGATGAGGCGGTTGCGGGGGAGGGTGACAGAGACATCCTGGAGGTTATGTTCGCGCGCACCACGAATGGTGATATCGGTCAGGCTCATCTTGAGGCGGCAGCATCCTAAGGGGAAAACCGGTGGGGGGAGTGACGTCAAAACGGGGAATCTACGCAATGATTTTAGACGTCACAGAAGTATAGGCCAGCGGTTTCGGAGCGGACAACTGAACAGAGCGCGGGGGAGGGACTAAGGTGAGAGACATCGGGGAAATAACTGAAGACCGGGCTTCCCGCCGCGAGGAAGAGCGCTTATATTTTAGCACGCCAGTCTCGCTCGTACAGGAGGAGCGTCATGTGCCAGCAGTACTTGCGAATTTCATCGTTTGTTTGCGGAGTGCCGGGAAACAACCATTCGTTGAGCACGGCGGGCGGCGTTTCAGTCGGCAAGAAGTTTTCCTAGATTCAGGGGAGAGCAATTGAGATGCAAAATATTCTTAATCGATCTTGGAAATTCGTTCTGTTTCTCTTCGCTGTCAGTGTGCTCGCTTTTTGTCTGTGGGATCCCCTGAATGCGCACGAGAAAACGCGGGCCGATGTGAAAGTGGACAAATTCGTTCCCACTCAGGAGCTGTTCGATAAAGTTGTCGTCGCTTTTCCAATTGCTGACTGGGAACGATATTACATTCGCGAATCAGATGTCACTTCCGTCGAGCTAATCGGCTTTGAAGCTTACAACGATGGCAACCTGCTTTCTGTCGAAATAACCGACCCCAAATATCTGAAACTGATCGGCAGATGCTTGAACCCGACGTTTATGCTGCGACCTGGCGTGTCGGATTTCGCTCTCTATCCCGGAGTACCGCTTTGTGATAATGAAACGAACAGTTTTATTCTCGTGAACGAGAAGGAAAAACAGACAGTGATCGCCGTATCCTGCCTCGGCTATCAATTAAATGATACTACCGCCAATGAAAAAACGCTGTTTCATTCCTGGCTCTTGACGCAAACACTGGACGATATTCTATTCCAAAATACGGGCAATCATCTCAACAAGTTTGACTTCGACGCATATTCCGGTCAAAGAGTGATTGATTCTCAGAAAAATGACTACGAGGAAATCACCGAAGAGGACGACAACGAGTAGTCATCATTTTCAGAGTGTCTTTGATTTATACCAACGCATACCGGCTGATCAGAGACCGCTGCAAGAGTTCGGTCGCCAGCACTGCGATTGAGACGCGGCGCGTGGTGAAGATTTATGTTTTCGTACACGCCCTTTCAGAGAATCAATCACGGGACAGCCCCTCTGAGTTGGATGGATCGGGGTAGAAGCTGTTTTCCGTTGACTCGAATTCGACCTGGATCGTCGTACGTGTGAGACTTTTCTGTAATTCCGCGATCCCTTCCGGAGAGATTTTCGTCCCTTCCAGATTCAACGTCCTGAGTGTCCCCATTTTCTTTAGTGCGGGCACACAGGAATCATCAACACTGGTGTGCGCCAGATTCAGACTCGAGACCTGTTGCAGATGCGAGAGGTATTCCACTCCCGCGGAAGTAATCGCGGTACGGGAGAGATCGAGATAGCGGAGCTTTGTCGATCGATCCGTGCCACTCAGTGCCGCAAGTCCGGCATCGGTAATCTGTGTTCCGGCAAGGATCAACTCATTGGGCAATTGACCAGTTCCCCCGGCCAGGGATTCGAGTTGTGTGAAGGCTGCATCCGAAATGGCCGTGTCGGTGAGATCGAGATACGTGATGGTCCGGTTCTGCAGAATTCGGGCTAATCCCTCGTCGGTGATGTTACTTTCCGAAAGATTGATGCGCCAACGCCACTGTTTTCGCGAATTTTGCCCGTCCATGGCTGCCTTACCGGCAAGCCAATTCGCCATAGCAGCGGCACGAGCTGATTCCACCATAGCTCGACCGCTACCTGACAACGGATCCTCAGCAGCGTCATTCCAGAGGTCCTGCTCCAACTCCTCTAACAATTCTTCCGTTACGTCATTGATTCGGAAATTCAATTGGCGAAGATGTGAAGACCGCTTCAGGGTTCTTAATGCTGCGTGATCCAGAACATTGTCTCCCACGTCCAGTACGGCGAGGAACTCCAGATTCGCCAGATTGGCAATGCTGTCGGGAGCGATCATCTCATTACCTTTCAAAGAGAGCGCCATGACCGGAAACCGCGTCAGCTGTTCCACCGCTTCATTTCGAAACCGGGGGCTGTCGATCTCAAGTGTCCGCAGGTACTGCAGCGGAATTATCTGCAATATCCAGGAACCATCGAAATCCCCCCCGGACAGAATCAGTTCTTCGAGGAATTCCAGCTTCCCCAGATGAACCAGTCCCGCATCGGTAACCTGGGTGTTGGTCAGAGAGAGGGACTTCAATCCTGACGCCGCGCTTAAGAATTCGAGCCCGGTATCATCCAGCGGACAATCGTCGCAAATCACCTTCTTCAGCAACGGCAATTGTGCAATCTCCTTCATCATTTCCGGTGCGAATTCGCACTCTTCAAGGTAGATATGCGTCAAGGTGTCCAAGTGGCGGAAGAACGGAACCGCATCCTCGTCGATGATGCACTGGTCAAGTGAGAGTTCCAATACTCCCTGGCACTGGATCATTTCTTCCATCGCCTGTTTGTCGATGCGGCCACCTTTCAGTTTCACTTGCGGAACATCGGACAGGAACTTCAAATGCGGTAAGACCTCAAGAGACGTTTCCTCACCCCACGGCAAAAAGCATCTCCAGTTAACAGGCTGAGTCAGCTTCGTTATGTCGACGTCTCCCATATCGAATCGAAATTCTGACCTCGAATCCCATCTGATCTCCTTCACCTGCGGCACTTCGCACATCGCCTCCCAGAGTACGTCCGCTTCGATTCCTCTCTGGACCCCGACCAGCTTCAGCGAGTTGGCTCCCTTCAGATACTTGAGGCCGCTGCCGGTCATCTTCTGATTGTTTTCGAAGATAATTTCTTCGAGGCTTTGGAAGTCTCCCAGAACCTGGAGGCCCTCGTCTGTGATTGAGGTGTTCTTGAGGTGCAGGCGTTTGAGATTTGGAAACTGTTTGAGCAGCGCCAGTCCCTTGTCAGTGAAGGGGTGGGATCCGTCGAAGGTTTCAATTATGACGACCCGTTCGACTTCCAGCGTTTGAAGGGCCGCTTCGACCTGTGTGTCACGAGCCACCCGTATTCCCTGCAATTTGGCGAATCCGAGACTCTCCTGCCATTTCGTGGGGATGTTGGTGAGGAACGAGGGTGTATCGAGTTCGGTCAGTTCTTCCATACCCGGCTGATTGAAGAGCAGTTTGCGTTGGGAATCCTGATAGTAAAAATATCCCCCCATCAAAACGACGCCGACGATGATCAACATCGCCAGCTTCGCAAACCGATTCCATTCTCTGAAATTCACTGCGGGTTCTCCTCGAAGATATGCGAGCAAGCTGACACGTCTCAGTCTACTCGGATTCTCAACAGCGGGGAAAGCGGATCGGGGAGGTTTCCGCTGGTTTTTTGACCGCAGGGTTATCCCAGAACAGTCGGGGAAGCCGACCGCATAACCGCTACAACCGGGATGATCGGGCATCGACTACTGCATTAATCCCCACGCGTCGGCGGGATCGAGTCCAAAATGGCGGGATTTTTAATATTCCGGCGGGAGGGCGTGACCTATGGTTGATCAAACAGGGATACACATTTTTCCCTTGTCTGATCGCCGGGACGAAACGCGCCAATCTCCCGGTTCGATCCCCGCAGCCGAAGCTCGTTGCTCTTTCTGTTCG
>PABD01000209.1 GCA_002702685.1 Planctomyces sp. | reverse complement strand
GATTCCATCACCCGTCTGGCCCGTGCCTGGAACACGGAAGTGCCTCACTCCGGAAAGATTCTCTCCGGTGGTGTCGACGCCAACGCACTGCAACATCCGAAACGGTTTTTCGGTGCCGCTCGTAATGTCGAAGAAGGGGGGAGCCTCACCATCGTCGCCACCGCCCTGGTCGATACCGGCAGCCGCATGGACGAAGTAATCTTCGAAGAGTTCAAGGGAACGGGTAATACCGAACTGCACCTCGATCGCCGCATGGTGGAAAAACGCATCTGGCCGGCCATCGACGTCAATAAGTCGGGTACCCGTCGCGAGGAATTGTTGATGGACGAAGATGAACTTCGCCGCGTCTGGATCCTCCGTCGTGTCCTCAACGACATGAACCCGGTCGACGCGATGGAACTGCTCCTCAACCGCATCCAGAAAACCAAAACGAACGAAGAATTCCTCCTTTCCATGAACCTCAGCTAGAGCGCCGTACGGTACTTCCCAGCGGTTCCCGGACAGCGGAGGTGCCTCTCGTCTGGTTTCGCGCCGCCATCTCTCGTGGCGAAGCGGGCAGGAAGTAGCGGTTATAACGAGGAAGCTCGCCCGGTTCGCCGCCGGGCGATTCGTTCCTGCTGGACAGTCCCCGCCGCAGGAAGTACGGTACGGAGCAGATTTTCCGTACTCTCCACGCCACTTTTGTGATGATAAAAGCTGAAGCCATGACCGATGTAATTGAAGGCGACCTGTTGATTCGCGACTGCGAGGTAGCGATCGTCGTTGCGCGCTGGAACGATATGATCACCAGTCGTCTGCTGGCGGGAGCGATTGATACCTTCAAGCGGCATGGCCTGTCGGAAGACAACATCACGGTCGTCCATGTTCCCGGATCATTCGAGATCCCTCTGGCGGCGCAGGAACTGGCGGCGAAAGAGAAATTCGTCGGGGTTTGCTGCCTCGGGGCTGTGATTCAGGGAGAGACATCTCACCACGAATACATCAATCAACCGGCGGCGGCGTCATTGATGCAGATCGGGCTTAAATATCACAAACCCGTGACGTTCGGTGTCCTCACCTGCGGCAACATGGATCAGGCGATCGACCGTGCCGGGGGCAAAGCCGGTAACAAAGGGCACGAGGCCGCACTCGCCCTCATCGAGATGGTCAACGTGCTGAAAAAGCTGTCGTAAGCGAATTCTCACCGGCACACAGCCACAAATGGCTTCCCTGCGAAGATGTCGTCCGTTGTTTTTGGATCTGCGACGGGTTTTGCATAGCTTCTGGAATTCTCGCCATCTATAATTCCGACGAAGCCCACGCTCTCCCGCGATGACGCCGCGCGTCCGCACGCCAGAATTCCCGAGCGTTCTCCATCCGCTCCACCGTTGTCGGTCTCTGTACGTAAAGTCCTGTTACCCGGGGACTCATCCCCACCGAGTGCACCATGAAAAAACGCAGCAAAGCGCGCGAAGTCGCGGTTCAAATGCTGTATCTGAAAGACCTCAATGCCGACGCCACACCGACGTCCATTCACGCGACGATCAGTGAAGAACTGGCAGACAAGGATTCACAGCAGTTCGCCTGGATCCTCTTTTCCGGCGTGATGGAGCAGCGGGCTTCGTTGGACGAGAAGATCGTGCAGATCGCGCAGAACTGGTCTCTTTCGCGAATGGCCCCTACGGACCGGAACGTCCTGAGACTGGGCGCTTTTGAGTTGCTGTTCACCGATACGCACTACCGGATTGTTATCGATGAAGCCGTGGAACTCGCGCGACGATTCGGAAACAAACAATCGGGGCAGTTCGTCAACGGGATTCTGGACAAACTGGTTCCGGCTCAGAAGCGGGAAGCCGGAGAAGTAGCCCCGCCGGAAGTGGAATAGCGTCCGCAGGCAGTCGCGAGGCAAGGCTTTTACTCTTCGTCGCGCAGAAAACGACCGCCGCTCATGAACATGCCCCGCTCGACGGGAATGCACCATTCGATCAGCACGCGGTATTCGTAATGGCGATCTTCAGTCGCCATTTTGACGGTCACTTCGCCCGGCTGAATCGAACCTCGATGAACCAGGCCAAGTCCGTTTCGACTGACTTCGCGTGTCATCGCGTCAACGGTATTCCCCCGGAAGGTAGTGATCTCGGCGGGAACAGACAGGCTGAGGCGTTCCGCATCGCGGAGATCGATGTACTGCTTTTTCTCGAAGCTGTCCAGGATGGATTTCAAGTCTTCGAGGGACGGGCGGCTCCAAGGGTCGGTCGACATAGCGGGACTCTGTCATTCTGAAATTGGTTGGACGAGGGACAGCCTGAAACGAGGGCGCAGTCTGTTCATCCAAACATAGGTCAAACGACAGAGAAGGGTGGTTCAAAAATCCGATTCGTTCCTGATTTTTGTGCCGGAGGCGGAGTCGGAGAGAGCCCCGAGCCTCAGCGGTCGATCACACAACCTCTTTAGGAACCCGGCGACGGACCAGAAGGTAGCAGATCGTACCGAGCGACAGGGCGACACCCAACCAGCGACCGGGCAATTCCGGCCCTTCATTCGCTACAGCGGGCATCTCCGGAACATCCGTCACGACTGTTCCTTCCACCGGCGCATCGCCCCATTCGATTCCGGGAAGTGCTCCTCCGTCCGCCTTCACGGGGACGGCATCTTCAAACTCAAGGCCGGCCTCGAACTCATTGACGAATTCGTCCGCTGGTGCTTCGACCTTCGGCGACGGTGCGGGGACTTTCGGTCCGATGATGGTAGCAACCGCCAGTGCGGGGGCGTTTTCTTCTACAGTGGGGGCGTTGACCTGAAGTTCCTCGGCAGCCTGAGCGGCGAAGGGGTTCGCCTCTTCCACTGCCTCTTCCGCCGCCTCATCGCTCCAAGTCGGCTCTCCCAGTTTGACGGACGATGTCTGAGGAACTTCGACCTCACTGGCACCGGACTCCAAAGTTTCCGGGAGGGAGAACTCGGTCGTCGCCGGTTTGATTTCCTCGAAGCTGGCGACCGTCTGAATTACCGGCTGATCCCCATGTTGATCCAACCCTTCATCTGGATTGAGTCCATTTTTTTTTCCCGCTCGTTCCAGTTTGGTCTGCCGGAACCAGTTCTCTTTTTCTTCGGGAGTCATGAATCGGGACGGGACTGATTTCGAATCGAAGATCATGTCACCGCTCTCTTCCTGGTAGGCAGGATTCGGTCGGACCGGTTCGCTGTCGATCCAGTCGCTGTCCGACTTCGTGGCCGCCGGTTCTGACTGTGGCTTGGAAGCGAAAGTGGAAACGTCGTCTGATTCAGTACTCCAGGCGTCGGACTTGAGGGTGTCAAATCCATCACCCGTCTCTGCCGGTTCCGTTTTCTCCTCGGCTTCAGCAACCCAGTCAATGTCGTCAGTCGACTCGCTCGACTCAGAGTTTGTTTTATCTTCGAAGCCTTTGCCGAAGGGATTACTGTCAGAGAAGCTGGAGACCGGCTTTTCTTCTGAGGTTAAACCGGAATCACCAAAGCCTTTGATTTCCGACTTAGAATCGTTCTTTGCGACAGGCTCGCTATCGAAAGAACCAAATCCCGAATCGCTGTTCTTCAGGAAGGGATTGCCGGAACTGGCCGCCGGGGCGTCCGCCGTTTCGGTGTCGTCGTCTTGTGCATCGAGCTTCGCAAAATCGAGCCGCATCGCGGCGAGTTTTTCTTCGCTCGCTTTCTGCTCGCGTTCCACATCCGCGCCAATCCGGGCCATCTTTTCATCGAAGGACAAATCAAAGTCCTGAACTCCAGCTTCGCGATCGCCTTCTTCAACAAAGTATTCTTTTTTGGCGGTCGGTTCCTCTTTCTCAGTATCCAACGAGAAGCTCTCTTTTTCGGGCAGACGACCAACCTGTTTTCCGTCGATCGTTGTATAGGGCCCTTCATCGGGACCGAGGGCATCATTTTCGAGGTAACGGCGGAGGTCTTCGTCCATCATCGACGATGCCTTGCGGATCGTTTTCTTGTCGACTTCTTCCGCCGATGTCAACGAGACGGCCCCGTTTGTTTCCTGAGTCGCGCTGCTGGACCGCTCCTGCAGATCACTGAATTCATCGTTGGCAAACAACGGATCTTCGGTAACAAGTTTGTGCTCGTTATCCCGGCTGAACCAGCCCGTGATCCGTTTGCCGATGGATTTTTTCTCGGCCAGTTCGACAGGCGTCTCTTCGGGCTTTTCTTTCCCTTTGATCATGGAAGAGAAAAGCTCGCGCGGTCCGCGGGCACAGCCCGGCACAATCGTCGTCACGCTCGCGAGAGCGATCAGTACAATGAGAACAGCGGTTTTAGAGCGTGCTGGAGACGTCACCACATCACCCCCGAATTCTGGCGCATTCAAAATCAGAAAGACTAACGATAATTCAATCGGTATCATCTGTTTCGACGGCGCAAGCCGGCGGCGTTACCGGGATCGACCGGTTGTGCGGATTTTGCGTTGCCGACCCGCGCTGGAAATCGTGACGTAGTGATCGCGCAAACTTGTTAATTCAGCGAATCCTTGACGGTCAGGAAACGGGGGTAACATCGCGTTCGAGGCAGAAGACCTGGAATCGACCAATGCGCGGTTCTGTCAACGGGTGTAGACGACGGTCCAGCCTTGTAATCTTCCAACCGCACGAAGTGGCGAGCGCGAAGAACTTGTCGGAATTAATCCGGCCCGAATCACCAAACCAGCAGCGTCCACCCGGAGCGAGCAGAATACTTAGCGCGCGGAGTAACGGTTCGTGAAAGTCTGTTTCGTAAACGATCTCGCAGCCGAAGATGTGATCGAAAGTTCGGACGGTCGGCGGATCGTTCCAGTCGAGTTGCGAACCGTCGAAATCAGCATCGGCTTGAAATCCCGCCTCGCGCGCGTTCCAGCAGGCGAGTTCGACCGCTTCCTGACGGTAGTCGGTGAAGGTGACCCGGAGCCCCGCCTGAAGTGCCGCCAGGCCGACCAGACCGACGCCACACCCAAGTTCGAGGGCGGTGGCTCCTGGCGTCCAGTCGCCGTGCTCGAACATTGCCGCCATGCGGGCCGCGGCGGGCCAGAGAAGTGCCCAGTAGGGAATGTAAACGCCTTCTTCGTTCTCTTCGAGGACTCGCGGGTCATCCAGCAGGAGGTCGGGCTGGGCGGGGCGGGTGAGCGGGTAATGGCGATTGCCACACTCAATGTTGTCCCGCGACCAGCCACCGGGTACCAGGAAGGGGCCTGGAATCAAGTCGTCCGTGTGAGGTATTTCCGCAGTCATGAGGGGGGGGGCAACTTAGAAGGGAAAGCGACCAACAACTATACATAAGACTCGTCGGGTCCGGAGAGAACCGTTATTGTGTATTTTGCAAAGCTGGTAAAAAAACGCGGACGCGGATCATTTTTTCATTTAAATTTCCCCGCGATCCAGTCAGAATACGAGTCTCATCTCTCTTTTATCAGATGCGTGCAATTCGCCGCAAACGATTCCCCGTTTCTGATCGTAGATCCGTCAATGCCCGCCTGTGTCGCAGGAAATTTTACTGACGGAATCCCGTTGATTCGAACTCTGAGTCTGTCATGTTCGCTTACCTTACCCGTTTGACGATGCTGATCGGTTATGCGTCGGCTATGGTGATATCCGTAGTCGCCCACGACCCGTTCCATCATCATGCGCATGAGGTCACCGAGCAGACCACTGCGAGTAAAGAGAGCGTCCAACACCATCATCACGTTGGACATCAGCATCATGGCCATTCCCACAAGCATGGCCACCAACATCATTCTCATGATGTTGCAAACACTTCAACCACTGGCGGGCATTCGCATCATCCTGATGGAGATGACGACTGCCGGGTGTGCGAATTCCTGTCGCTGAAATGCATCGACGCGGCGGTCGCCGAAGTGGAATCCGCCAGCGAACTTATCACGCTGGCCAACCAGAACGCCCTTTGCTACCCCGAGGCGTTCGCTCCCTACAAGCCCCCATCCCGGGCTCCTCCTGCCTGCTGAAAAGATCGTGCGCTCAAACAGGGAATACGCGCGCCGCATTCTCTTCAAAGAGAATGCTCTCGCGTCGACCTCAATCCGTCGCTCATGAAGATCGATTGATTGCCGTCTCCGAAGCTTATGGCGTCACCTTCTGACATGGATGTCTTTTCCCGACGCCCGGCTTACATTCCCGAATGAATCGCCGCCCGAATATGCGCGTCTCTGGCACGACGCGTTATTCCAGCGAAGACGCGCCGATTTGTTGTGACCCTGGACCTCTCACAACCGGGCCATCTCCCCACGTTTTCAGCATTTATTCGAAATCATTCTTTCATCATCTATCGAATCATTTTCGTTCGCAGGAGTTTAATTATGTCTCTTTCCACCACCAAACAGAAACTGTCCCGCTCCGGGTTTACCCTTGTTGAACTGCTCGTCGTCATGGCGATCATTTCTGTGTTGATCGGCCTGCTCCTTCCCGCCGTACAGCAAGCCCGCTCAGCCGCGCGTCGGACTCAGCACCGCAATAACATGAAGCAGGTTGGCATTGCCATCCATTCATACCTCGAGAATCACACTGTCTTCCCTCCCGGCTGGCAGGGTTGGGACTCCTCAGGTGGCCACGACATCGAAGGCGGAAACGGCATGGGCTGGGCGGCGACTCTGCTGCCTTACATCGAACAGCAGAACATCTACGACGCCTTTGATACCAGCGCCCCCGTGGACGATCCGGTGAACGAACTCGCCCGCACTCGTTACATTCCGACCTTCCGCAACCCGCTCGACGTCGGACCGAATACCTGGACGCTCGATAACGAAGACCCCGGTGACCCCAACCCGAATCTTCCCCTCGAACTGGCGACCGCCAACTATGTCGGCGTCTTCGGGACGGTAGAGCTGCATGATTGTGAAAGCCTGGCCCCCGGTGAGCAGTGTGAAGGCGATGGTATCTTCTTTCATAACAGCAATATCAACACCGCTGACATTCACGATGGTCTCACCAACACCTACATGGTGGGCGAGCGCAAAACGGATGAGTCCCAAGACTGGTTCTCGACGTGGGTGGGCAACGTTCCTCTCGGGGAAGAGCACATGGCCCGCTTCCTGGGCGTCGCTGACCATACGCCGAACCATCCCGATGCACACTTTGAGGACTTCAGCAGTTGGGACACGGATGGAGTGTTCTTCCTCTACGCCGATGGCCACGTCGGCTTCGTAAGCGAGAACGTCCACGAGGAATTGTTCCAGGCACTCTCCACCATTCATGGCCACGAGCCCTTCCTCGCCCCGGCCGACTGAGACATCGCCAGCGGATGACTATCCGCGCGATCACGATCTCCCCTTTATGAGCCCGCTGACCCGTGTCAGCGGGTTTTTTGTTTTAAAGCTGATTCCGCTTGATGTGTTTTCGAAAAGTCGGTTCGTTTTGCCCTGATCTGATGCGCAACGTGACAACCATGGAACACAGGAAGTCTGGGTAGTCTGTCCGGCCGGAAAAACGGCTGCATGATCACTACGACCGAATGTTTTTAACACGCTGTTTTCATTGTGGTTACGTCTGCGTATGCTGCTGAAAGCGCTCGCGATATCTCCCCGTTGACACAGTCTGGATGCAGGTGTAAAGTCCCCCGCAGATGAGGTGTTGCTGAGCGGACTTCAGCAGCGTGAAGACTCAATCGCAACACACGGAAGTCAAAAACCTGATTCACACAGACCAGTGCGAAGAAGGGAAGGCGGGCTGTCAGGAGGACGGCGTTGATCACGGAGGAACGACCACAAACGATCCCGGTTTCGGGTCCGAATCGAAGTCGCTTTCAGACTGCCTGTCGGCGGATCTGGTGGACGGTGCGATTCGGGTTCGGGATGTTTGTCGTAGCAGCGAACGTGCTGTTGGCAGGGTGTACGCAACCCTTTCTGCCGGCAGGTTCGCAGGCTCCGGGAGGAATTCCTCCCTGGGGCGCGACGAATCTCGAACCGTTGACCTGGACGGCACCGGTTGTCCCCCCCGCGCAAGCGGGACCACTGCAGCCGATCGCCGTTCCGCAGGGGTATCCAGCGGCGAACCCGGCATTGACTCCCCCGGCTTACGAGGTGTCACAAAGTGACAATCCTTGGAAACCGGAGGTGGCGGATCGCGAGTGGAAATGGATTGTCGTGCATCACACGGCAACCGATCGAGGGAGCGTAGAGAGTATTCACGAATCTCATCTGAAACGGAGAGACGCCAATGGAAATTCCTGGCTCGGCATCGGTTACCACTTTGTGATCGGCAACGGGCAGGGGATGGAAGATGGAGATATAGAACCGACGTTTCGCTGGCGGCAACAGTTGCACGGCGCACATGCAGGTCGGGCGGAGGAGAATCAGCAGGGCATCGGAATCTGCCTTGTCGGAAACTTCGAAAACCACCCGCCTTCCGCAGCCCAACTAACCGCTATTAAAAAGCTGGTTTTTACTCTCAAGCAGGAATACGGAATTGATTCTGATCACGTCGTTGGACACTATGATATCAAGACCACAGCCTGTCCCGGGAAGCATTTTCCCATTGCGGAAATAGGTTTATACGAGCAGCCCTGGACATTCAGCTGGAGAGATTCAGTCGATCACTCGACCGGTCTCTTCTCCCTCGAAGGAAATTGTCACCATGAGTTCGCGTATCCCCGAAGACTTCTTCGAAGAGAGCGATGATTTTTTGACCGAGTACGATGAATCGTTTCTCACCGAAGAATGGACTCTGGAAAACCTGTATGAACCCGGCGCGGAAGAGGTCATGGAGTCTCTCTGGTTTGAGGGCGATCCCCAGCCCCTCGACGCGGTCGGGATGGTGTCCGAATCTTTCGTTCCGGAAAAGTACGAACCCCGCTACGCCTATCCGTTGATCGTCTGGCTACATTCGGCAACCGATGGACGCCCGACGATGGCCTCGGTGATGAACACGCTCAGCCCGCAAAACTACCTCGCGCTGTCGTTCAAAGTCGCGAATGATTCTCCTGTCAACACCCGGTCGCTTGCCACCTGGCCGACCTCTGAAACTGCGATCGAAAAGTTTCTCTCGCAGATCCATCAGACCGTCTGTCAACTCGGCAGCTTCTATCACGTGCATACCGAGCGAATTTACCTTGCCGGGTTTGAAGATGCCGGCGCCATGGCGCTCCGGTTGTTTCTAAAACGCCCCGACTGGTTTGGCGGTGCCGCGGCATTTGGAACCCCCTTCCCCGAACAGATGCTGATTCCCGAACGCCTTCCCGTTCTCGAAGAAAAACGCGTCCTGGTCGCGCAAGGTGTCAAAGACCCGGTTTCCTCCATCGCCGACTCTGTCTGCTGGACGCGTATTTTCAAACAGGCCGGTGTCGACCTGACGACCAAACTGTTCGATGGCGAACACGAGCTTTCCCCCGAAATGCTCAAGTACATGAACGAATGGTTAATCAACGGTATTTACGCGGACAACATGATCTATTGATCAACTGACAATGATCATCTGAAGTGATCATCTCAAAATGATCAACGGAAAGTAGCACTTTGAGAGTCACAGCGCGAGTTGGTTCCGTCGAAAAATCGCCTTTCCACAATCGGGGGGAATCGCTACACTCCCGCTCGCCCCAAAGAGCCTGAAAACGACCTCGCTTGAAAGAGACGCTGACGCCGGATGATCCGGTTGCGCGTTACTTGCCGCGAGCAGATCTGTCCGCCTGTGAACCGCAGGTTGCTTCGCTGAGATGAGGACAGACGACGGCCAGACAGAATACTCAAGCATACCAATACAAGGATGTATTATGCGTCGGATTGCTGTGATGAACCAGAAGGGAGGCGTCGGTAAGACGACCTCCAGCGTGAACCTGGCGGCGGCCCTTGCCCAGCAAGGTCGAAAAGTCTGCCTCGTCGACCTCGATCCTCAGGCTCATGGTTCGCTGCACCTCGGTGTCGAAACCCATTCCGACGAACCCTCCGTCTACGACGTCTTCAGCGGAAGCCGCAAACTGCGGGAAGTCCGTCACCTGGTGGGGGAAAATCTCTGGGTTATCCCCGCTTCGCTCGACCTGGCCGCGACCGAAGTTGAACTCGTCGACGCGCCGAACAGGGAGATCGTGCTGCGCCAGGCGATGCAGGAAATGCTCAAGGAACAACCGCTCGACTATATCATCATGGACTGTCCCCCCTCACTCGGCGTGCTGACCGTGAACGCACTCACCGCCGCGGATGAGGTCTTCATTCCGCTGCAGCCGCACTTTTTCGCCCTGCAGGGACTTTCCAAACTGCTGGAAACAACCGCGCTCATCACTCGCCGCCTGAACCGGAATCTCAAAGTCAGCGGCATCATGCTCTGCCTGTTTGAAACAGGGACTCGCCTGGCCGCCGATGTCACCGACGACCTGCTCAGCTTTCTCCGTCAGAGCCCGCAGGATACCCCCTGGGCCAACGCCACGGTCTTCAACAGCCGTATTCGGCGGAATATCAAACTGGCCGAGGCACCGAGCTTTGGGCAGTCGATCTTCCAGTACCAACCCAAATCAGCGGGCGCCATGGATTACGGTGCGTTGGCGACAGAAGTCATCGCGATGGAAAAAGCGGTCGTCGGTCACGATTCCGACATCAGCCAGACCTTCCCGATGCCCGCAGCCAAACCCGCTCCCCCCGCCAGCGACCAACAGCGGTTCGCCGCATAACACAATGTCCTTTCCCGGACATTCCCCTGATTGCACACCGAAGAGGCTCCTCGCGAGCCTCTTTTTTGTTGCGCCTCTCGGGCCATTAAATCCATGGAGATTGCGCGGCATAGGCAATCGCTGTCAGAATAGAATCTGGGGAAATTCTGAAATTCGCGGAAGAGATTTTTGAAAAATGAGCGTCAAAAGAATGTTCACGCGAAACTTGCAGTTGGCTCATTTGAGCCAGTTTGCGAAAATCGCGTAAACTACACAGCCGCCACGGACTTCCCTGGCGCCCCTGACCCCACATTCTCTGCGCCTATCGGTAAAACTTATGCAGCTCCGAATGAAGACTCTTCGCCCCGTAGCTCTGTCCTGGCTGACCCTCTTTCTTCTCTCCTGTGCGCTGGTGCTGCCAGCCGCCGCCCAATCCGAGGAAGAAAATTCCAGCGAATCGGCCGTCACGGAAGAAGAGGTTGCCGAGGACTCCTCCCAGGACGAACCTGCTGCCGACGCAGAGCCGGATGCTTCCAACGAGTTCGGCGAGGGCTGGCAACACATCGTGCTTATCCCCTTCAAGGATATCAAGGCCGCGCTCCAGGTCGACTCTCAGGTGCTCGTTGACTACGCCGAGTACCTGCGGCTGAAAGCACTGGAAGTGCAGCAGCAGAAAGTCAAAGCGCTGCTGCAACAGGCAGAATACACGACCCGCATCGAGGGCGACACGGCCCGCATTACCGCAGAGCTGAAGTTTCATGTCTGGGGGGATGAGGAAGTCGAATTTCCTCTCAATACCGGTGATGCGGCACTCGGTCAGGTCAGCTCGGAACAGGGTGATGTCTATCTCAAATCCGCGGATGAGGGTGGAACAAGACTCGTGTTTCCGAAAGCGGGTGATTACACCGTGACGGTCGAGATGATGGTCCGTGCGCAGAAGGGAACGGATGGCAAAAGTTTTGTCCTCAGCATCCCCATCAGCAGCGTCACGATCTTCGACCTGACATTGAACGAGGGACGTCAGAAGATCGACGTCAAACCTGAAGCCGTCCCTGTCGCCACCACGTCGCAGGAGGGGGAGACCCGCTTCCGCAGCCATCTCAAACCGACCAACCAGATTGAAGTCAGCTGGCATCCTGAAGCGGGATCGCGTCCCGAGATGAACCTGCTAACCAGTGTTGATCAGAAACAGGAAATCACGATCGAAGGCGAAGTCGTCCTGACGAAAGCCGAACTGACCTATGAGATCCTGCGCGGTGAGATGGATCAGTTGCAGCTCGCTATTCCCCTGTCGCATCAATTACTGGACATCGAAGCTCCCGGAACGAATCTCAAGGACTGGAAAGTCACTCAGGAAGAGAGCCGGCAGGTGATTGATGTTTCGTTTCTCAGTCCGCTTGAATCGAAAGTCAAACTGATCGTACAGACCGAACGTCCACTCGAGGAGGGGACATTACAGTTGCTCGGTCAATCGGAAGATGGGGCTCTTGAGAGCATTCAGGCACTGGGAACGGTTCGGGAACGAGGGGAAATCTATCTGCGCGCCGCAGGGACCCTGGAACTGACTGTCGTCAAACAGGAAGGCGTCACCCGTTTCCGCCAGAACCAGAAAGGGGAAGACACTACCGCCGATCTTGCCTTTCGATTCTTCCGCACCGACGCGACGTTGATCGTTTCCGCGAAACAGATCGAACCGCGCGTGCTGGCGAACCTGTCGCATTTCAGCCGCGTTCAGGAAGAGAGCATCGAAACTCGTACTCAAGCCATCATTCAGATCGAACGTGAAGGTCTGTTCGAACTGCAATTCCACGTTCCCGAAGGATTGACTGTTCAGTACGCGAACGGAACGAACGTTTCAGAACACCGTTTCGATGAAGAGGCCGGACTGCTGCATGTCTTCTTCCGTGAAAAGACCGAAGGCCAGGTGATCCTGCAGATCGGCACGACCCAGTTGTTCGAAGAAGTCTCTCCCGATGAGGAACATTTCCTGCTGCTCGTCGAAACGACGAATATGGAGAAAGAAGAAGGTACGATCTCGTTGTTGTCCTCTTCTTCCATTGATATCCAGGTGCTCGAAGAAGAACTCTTTGGCGTGTTGCCGAACACGTATATCGATCCCCGCATGATGCCGCAGCAGGCGGATCAGAAACTCTCCCATTCCTGGCGTTATAAAGAACCGCCCGTCGAGATCTATTTCCTTGTCAAACCGAAACCGGCGCTCGTTACCGCAACGATTTCGACTCTGGTGGATGTCGAAGAGGAACTGATCCGGATCGACAGTGAAATTGACTACCGCATTCAGCATGCCGGTGTGGAATCGTTTGTACTCGAAGTCCCCGAAGCCATCAGCAAGAAGGTGCGCATTACCCCCATCGGCGCGAGCAGCCACAATTTCCAGCAGGCGGTACCGAAAGAAGACCCCCAGGATGGTTGGCAAACCTGGCTGGTGACGGCACAACAACCGGTGACCGGCAACTTCCAGCTGAGTGTCAGCTACGACCTTCCGCTCCCCGGCAATGGGCCGACGACGGACGAAGGACTACGCAAATACAGCTTCACTCCCGTGCAACTGATCGACGTGGCCGCTCCCGACGATGTTCACGAGGAAAGCCCGCTGCCGAGCAGTGTGCGGGGAGAAATCCAGGTTAAAACCGCGCGGCATCTGGCCGTAAAAGGGACTGCCGAAGGGGGAAACGTTGAGAACATCGACGTCCGCGAAGTCGAACTGAAATCCTACGGCGAGACAACATTAGCGTACCGCTACTTCGCGGAACCGGTCACTCTCGACATTGAAATCCGCAAGTACGATATCCAGGAAGTTCTGCAGACTGTCGTCAACAAAGCGGGCATCGAGATCGTGCTCTCCTCCGATGCGACAGCCACCTATCTGTGTAACTATCGCGTTCGCAGCAGTGAACGTCAGCGGTTCGCCATCGAACTTCCCGCCGGTGCCCGGCCCGTTCGCGTGCTGGTGAACGGCGAAGAAACCACGCTCGAGAAAAACGACGCCGAAGCGGAAGAAGGCCTCGAGTCGTACTTCCTGAACGTGAGCCGTATCACCGCCTCCGATGAAGATTTCTTCGTCACGATTCACTTCCTGTGGGAACTGACGGATCCTCCATTCAATTCTGCCGGTGGAAAACTGCAATTACCGTTGCCTGCCTTCGATGACCAGGGATCAGGGGCGCTGGTGCAGCAGACGCGTGTCGGTATCTGGGTGCCGCAGGAGTATTCGCTGCTCGGAACGCCCGATCGATTCAACCGGAGTCGATTGATTCCGTTTACCTTCACACTATTTGATGTCTACACCCAACCCGAGCAAAAGGTCGCCGATTGGATGCGGTTGCCGAAAACTCAACTGGTCGAAGTCCCGCGTACCGGCAACGGCTTCTACTACAACTCGCTCGAACAGGTCAATCGCATCGAGGTGACCTGGTGGCAGCATACCTTCTACACCTGGGTCATCAGCATCACCGTGGCCTTGATCGGTTTCGTCCTGTTGAAAACATCGTGGGACAACCGCATCACCATTCTCTTGTGTGCCGTCCTGGTGATCGCCCTCTGCATGTTGAGTTATGGTGACTGGGTCCTCTTCACGCTCTTCGCCGCCCGGTATGGTCTGATCTTCCTCGCGATTCTCTGGTTGTTCAAAACCTTCCAGTCGATGCAGCACTCGTACGACAAAGAAACAGTCGTCGCCGCTGAGCCTGTCGCCGAACCCGTCGCGACGAGTGAAAGTGAACCGGACGTCACTCCCCCCGCGGATAGAAATGAAACTTCTGACCCCGATAACCCGAGTGAAAGCTGACCGTTATCGCACCCCGTACCGTGGTCCCCGTTTCTCATTCATTTCCGCAGGCTATTTCCGTGATCGAGTTCATCATGAAAACCGATATTCCTGTTACGCATCGAACCGTCAGCACCTGCCGTCGTTCGATTACCGGTCTCTGTCTGTTGGCATCGTTGCTGTTTTCCAGTGGATCGCACCCGCTGTGTGCGGAGGATCAGAAGGCGCCCGAGGACAAGCCTATCGCGATTTCCATTCCGAGCGACTCTCTGGGTGAAGTCGATCTGGAAGCAGGTTCGGTCTTTCTCGAGTTCGACGAATTCCGTGAGCTCTGGAAGAAAGCTCAAGAGAATAAAAAAGCGAATCGCGCACCCGACTGCACCGGCGTCACCTATGAGGCCACGCTGGCCGACAAACTGCTGACGATCAAAGGAACATTCACACTGCGCAGCTACAGCGATCACTGGCAGAGCTGGAAACTCCCCGTCAAGCAGATGGCGGTCGTCTCCGCGTCGATCAACGATCAGCCCGCGCTGCTCGGCAATGCCGCGGAAGGCCCGGTTCTGTTCCTGAACGAAGCGGGAACAATGACGCTCAACATGGAATTCGCCGTCCCCGTCCGTCCCACGGGGAGCGACCAGGTGATCAACTTCTCGCTTCCCCCAGTTCCCTCCGGATCGATGACCCTCACCCTGCCCGCCGGGAAACGGCTTCTCGCGAACACACAATCGCTCCAGGAAGAGAGCACCGACGAGGGAGAGCAGCAATACTCGTTCCCGGTCGGCAATCAACGCGACTGGACATTGCGAGTGACGGAGAAGAACGGCGAAACAAAACAGGATCGCCTCTTCATCGCCAGTACGGTCTTCACCACTTATACGAAAGCCTCGGAGATTTCCTGGACGGCCACGACGGAACTCGAAGTCTCCGGCCAACCCCTCGATATTGTGACCTGCACAGTTCCCGGTCAATTGGAAGTGATGTCGGTAACCTCGACGGGGCTGGATGCATGGGAACTTGCCGAAGACCCCATGAATCCCAAACGGACTCAGATCACCCTCAACTATCGGCAGGGGATTACCGGAAAACGGCAGGTAACCATTCAAGGGGTGACCACCGCCGACAACGAAGGCCGCTGGCTCTTCCCGAACCTGATCGTGGACTCGGCCGACTCGCAATGGGGCGAAATCGGCCTAGGCTATTCCGCTCCTTGGAAAGTGCGCGTCGAATCGCTCGAAGGGGTCCGTCGCAAGAGCGAACCAACCGCCCGGTTCCAATCGCCCGATCAGGCGGGCCGCGCCTTGTACTTTGATATCTGGCGTCCGGACTTTGAACTTCGACTGCTGAACGAAATGACCAAAGCGGGATACCACGCGGCACTTGCCTCCGTTCTTTCCGTGGAAGAACAGGAAGTCGGCTTTCAGTCGCAATTGACATTGGAAGCGACCGGTGGCGAGTTGTTCAACTTCGAATTCAGCCTCCCGGCAAACTGGGAGATCGAATCGATCCGCGCGGGAGAGCAACGCCTGTTGTGGAAAACTCTGATGTCGGAACCGGGCGAACAACGCGTGCAGGTTCCCCTTCCCTCGGTCCTGTTGCCCGGCGGAACGGTGACCATCCAGATCGACACGAACCTCGTCGAATGGTCTCTGGCAACCGACAACCAGATTCTGCTGCCGCAGTTGAAGTTGCCGGAAGCTGACCTGGTGGAAGGCACGCTCATCATCCAGGCGGAAGACCGGTTCAAGGTTCAACACCTCAGTTCCGAATCTCTGGAACCGGTGATTCTGGGCCTCCCGCGGGAACGGCTCAGTTACCGGTTCCACGAAGGGGACTACAGCGGCGAAATCAGTATCGAATCCAAACCACCCCTGGTCGTCGCACAGACGACCAGCCTCGCGCGGCTGGAGAAGAAGGAGCTGATCACCCAGCACGAAATTCTGCTCGATGTGGCGAACGCGCCGATCTACAGTCTGATTCTGACCGTGACGGATGTCGGCGAAGAAAAAGTGCAGTTCACCTTCCCGCAGTCGAATATCCGCGTCACGGCGGAACGCCTTGGCGCGGAGCAGGGGGGCGAACAGAACGATACGAGCAGCACCTGGCGACTCGGTTTCAGTCAGCCGGTCGTAGAACAACATCTCCTCTATTTCGAAACACGTCAGCCCCGCGGTGACGACGAAGGACTTTTCGTCCTGCCCGAAATTCGATTCGACGGCGTCGATCGCCAGTACGGCACCTTGCTCGTAGAAGCGGAACCGGAACAACGGATCGAGACGACCACGCTCGACTCGGTCAATCAACCGCTCCCCGAACAACCGTTGACGAATATCGCATTCCTCAATATCCGCCTGCAGTCGCGGCTGGTGGCGGCGTACAGCTATGTGCGTAAAGGATATCGCTGGTCGATCGAAGAAGAACGATTCGAGCGTAGCGGACTTCCCGTCGCCTTCTGCGATGAAGCCTCGCTTACCAGCGTCGTCACCTCGACCGGGGAAATCCAGAACGAACTTCGCCAGGAGTTCCGCACGGCAAATACGCAGAGCCTGCTGCTCCAGTTTGCAGGGGGCAATGTGGAACTCTGGTCGACGATGCTCAATGGCGAACCGGTCCCTGTTCGCAAGTCCCCGGAGGGATTTCAGATTTCGCTTGCTCCTGATAAGGCGCCCGGAGAATCACAAGTTCTGGAGATTCTGTATTCGCGTCCGATGGCGGAACTCACCGCCACTTCACGTATCGAAGAACAACCGCCCCAGGTATTCGCGATTGATGGTTCGGGTCAAACCCAGGAGATGATCATGATCGCACAGAACTGGACGGTGCGTTATCCGCACGAGACGACCATCATCGACAGTGCGGGCGACTTTCATCCTCCGGAACCGCTCCTCAATCAGCGCACGCGCTGGCTGAACAATGGTCTGCAGCAACTTAAACGCGATTTCTGGTGGCGTGCTCTGCTGGTACTCGGGTTCCTCGTCGCCGTGAATGTCATCATTCATGTCACAAAACTGCTTTCGTCCAATTGGAAAGCCGTCGCGGTGATCTGCGTGGGCCTCGTACTCATCGGCGGAACGGCCAGCCTCCTGTTGAATACCATCGACGATACTCAAACAGCCGGCGTTCGGTTTGCTGCGGATGGTGACATCACACCCGAGTCCATGCCGGTCAACGCTCCGAAAAATCGCGAGCAACGCATCCAGGCGCTGGTTGCCATAGCCAAGGGCTCGGATGAAATTAAACGTGGACGCGCAGTGATGAAGCTCGAACAACTGCTGGGTACAGAGGAAGCACGAAAGTTGCTTGCTTCCGTGTCCAACGACGATCTGCCGAACAACTACTCGCTGGGCCTGCCGGAAGAGGCGGCTCAACACGGCGAATTCAGGGACAAGAATGACAACAGCAATAACATCGGTCTTGGCAACTTCGGCTTGCCAGAGGGGATCGCCACCCAGATGGAACAAGGAGGGAAAGGCGATTCCGCATCTGATGCGGAACTTACTTCGTCCATGGACACACCCGCGCGCAAATCACGTTTGTCGATCGCCATGTCGCTCCCCGTTGCGGACAACATGCGCGAAGAGTATTTCGAATACTACGGCAGCACTCCCGGTTCGCTCAAACTTGTTCTCCGCGATCAACAACACGACCAGGGGGTGATCTTCGCCCTGTTCGCAGCGGTGCTGCTCCTCTTCTGGGCCTTCCATCGCCTGACAATGAAGTCCTACTGCACCGCGATCATTCTCGCGATCTTCATTCCCCTCGCGCTGCTGTGGATCGTACCGGCTATCTGGCTTCCCTGGTTACTCGGTATTCTCCTCGGTGCCGTCGCCGGGCTGATCTTCAAACTGATCGAACTTGCCGTGACCCGTTGCGCCGAATGCTGTTTTACAACCAAAAGCAAAGCAGTGACGACCGCTGCGACGCTGTTGTTGATCGTGGGAATGAGTTCAACCGTGTTCGCCCAGCAACAGCAGTCGCCCAATCGGGAGGCCCTGCAACAATCGGTGGAGTCCACTGTCCAGACGGATGGGGCCGTATCGGAACGGAGTGAGGATAAACCCGCCCCTCCATCCAACATTCTGAAGCAGCCGAACGCGTGGCTCTTCCTCATGAATGAAGAGCGTGACCCGCGAACGGTCGTTCTGCGACCTGAACAACATCGACGACTCTGGAAAAAGGCCTACGATGCGCTCCCGGGAGAGCAACCCGAGCGCCCCGCACCGATTGTCGCCTCCGCAGGCTACACGGGCGACCTTTCCAGCCTGGGCGAAAGCAAATCGTTCACGCTCATCGGCAAGTTCGTGGTCTTCGCGTTCGATGACAAACCGGCGGAGGTCCAACTGCCGCTGAAGAACGTCACCTTGAATTCCGCGACGATCGACGGTGAAGCCGCCGAGCTGGAATCGCGCCTGGTCGACGACGAACAACAGTACTGGCTGCACCTTCAAAGTGAAGGGCTCCAGATCGTCGAGGTCGAATTGCAGGTAGCGGTGAAGCATCAGGATAGCTCCGGTCAATTTACCCTGCCACTGCTGCCGGTTTCGTCGGGTCTCCTGTCGATCACACTTCCGGGCGAGGACCTGCAGGTTTCCGTAGCGGGGACGTTCCTCCCCTGGCGCCAGGAAGAGCAGGAAAACGGACTGCTGGTCGAACAACCGATCAGCACCGGCGGCAACCTCGAAGTCAAATGGCAACCCAAATCGAGCCGCGAAGATTCCTCCGCCATCGTGCATGCCGACAGCATTGTCGATGTCGAACTCGCCGAGTCGGGGGGCACGATTTCCCATCGCACGAACGTCCGCGTCCGCCGGGGAAGTTTGAGTCAGGTCAATTTCGCAATTCCCGAAGGAACCAAAGTTCGGGAGATCAAGGGAGTCGATGTGGGCGGCTGGTCGATCCTCAAAGAAGAAGGACGACCGCAATTGCAGATCCTGTTCCGTCGCAGCGTTACGGAAACGACCGACCTCGATGTGGAACTCTTCCAACCGACCTCACCGGGCGAGGCGGAGGGGACACTCAACATCGATCAACTCGGCCTGCTGAACCTCAATCGCGCGACCGGTACGATCGCCATCCACGCTCCCTCGCATCTGTCGCTCAAAGTGAACAAGCAGGAAAACCTGAATCAGATCAATCCGTCCGAGCTTCCCGCGGAACATCAGCAGAGCAACGGTCAGAAGCTGGCCTTCCGCTACCACGCGGTACCCTACGCGCTCAGCATGTCGGTCTGGCAGAAGAAGACGACCTCGGAAGTGCATGCAAATCATGCGATTTCTATTGAACGACAAGCGGTCGAATACACCAGCACGTTCGGCATGCAGATCACCGGTGAGCCGCTGCTGCATCTTGAATTCGATCTCCCTGCTGACTTTCTGCCGATCGATGTCCTCGCGGATCAACTCGATGACTGGTATATCGAGCGCGAGGCCGACGCCGCGCCGCGTTTGATCCTGGAATTTGCCGAGCCGCAGCAAGGGAACTTTAACGTCGTCCTCTCCGGGAAGATTCTCAAAGAGATCGAGACGGAAGCAATCACCGTAACTTTTCCGCAGGCAATTGGCATGGATCGAATCCACAGCGCCGCGGGTGTCTGGTTCTCCGAATACTACACGCCGCGTCTGACAGAGCAAGGGGACTGGAAAACGGAAGCGACATCGCAGCTCGATCCGCAATTGCTGCTACTGCGCTCCAACTCCCCCCGGTTTGCCTTCCGCAGCCCGCGTGGTAACCCCACGCCGATCGAGTTCGACATCATGCGGACGCAGGCGCAGATGACCGCGAACGCCGTCACGCTCGTGAACGTTTCGGATACCTCACTCGCCTATACGCTGGCCCTCAAGTGGACGATTACCCATGGAGGAGCGGACCAGTTCGTCTTCACTGTTCCGAGTTGGCTTAAGGGCGAACTGGAACTGAATGGCACCGGCATCCGGCAGGCGGTTGAAAGCGACGCGGACGACAATCGCGTCCGGTGGGTCATCGAAACCCAACGTCTGCAGCAACAGGAATACTTTATTACGGCACTCGCAACGCTCGAACTACCCAAAGAGGGAACATTCGATGTTCCCCTGATTGAATTCGAACGGGCTCAGAAGCAGGAAGCAGATGTCCGTTACCTCCCCTTTGAACTTTCCCAGAACGACCTGATTGTCGTCAATCAGTCGCTCGCGCATGTGAAACAGGTTTCGGGAACAACAACAGTGATCGATAAGTCACAGATTCCCGTCAACATCGAGGACCGCTTCCTGGATCAGGCCGTCGCCATCGCGCGGATCGCCCCCGACTCCGATCCCCCCGTCTGGCAGATCAGCTGGTCACAGCAGTTTCGCAGTGCGCCCGCGCAGATTCTGCTCGCCGATATCATGACCACGATCGCTCACGATGGTTCCGTGCGGGGAAAAGTGATTTACACCATGCGGAACAACGCGCGGCAACACCTGGCATTCGAGTTGCCCGAATCGGTTAAGCTCCTGTCGATACTCGTTGGGGGTAACCCGACCCGCGCTGTCGAAGGAAAAGTGAATGGATCGGCGGTTAAACTGATCCCGCTGCCGAAACAATCGGAGTTCGGCCTGTCGTATCCGATTGAAGTCGCGTTTGAATCGGAACCCGTCACGCGCAGCTTCCTGCAGCAGTTTCAGCTCTTTGCCCGCGACATCGCGATGCCTGTGCCATTGGTGATCGATCTGTCGCAATCGGATGAATGGGGCATTCCCGTGCTGCACACGAAGTGGACCGTCTACGCACCGAAAAACTATGAGTTCGACTACATCACCGGCGCGGACAAAACCAATCTCTCCGAGAACTACGACGCACGCCGTGCGGCCAAGCTTGCGGCGCTCGAGGAAGCGCGGATGTACCTCAAAAGCATGAAGGAGATGAGCGTGCTTCCGTCCTCTTCGGCTCCCATGTCGGGGGAATACCGCCAGAACCTGGAAACACTTCAGTCACGGCTGAGTGAAGTCCAGAGCGATAGTGGTTCCTACAGCAAACTCAACCGCGCCGACGAACAGGCTCGGCAGGAACTGCAGCAACAACTCGAAAGCGTGCAGCAGGAAGTTCAATCGGAACTGAACCGGCAGGAATCCCAGTCACAACAGCAGGGCTCGTCCGATCATACGTGGGGTTTCAGTCGCGATAATTCGCAACGCATCTATCTCAACGAGATGAACAGCTCTTTGATCGAGAGCAACGGGGTGGTGGGAATTCAGACCGACAACAGAGCGGATGGCGTGATGTTCGACGATAAGGATCGTCTCTCGCGGGAAGAACTGCTGGATCGGTATATCGACAGCAAGTCCGATCGGGGGCGCGGTCAGCAACAGTCAAACGGCCAGGCACGACCGCAATCGAAATCCGAATCCCAACAGGAACAGTCTCCCAAATCCTCTCGAGCACGAGGCGAACAATCGGGACGAAGTTTTTCGAACGCAATAGCACTTACCAGAACCCCTGCTTCCGGAAAGAAAGAGGAATCCGAGTCAAGCTCGGAAGGATCACCCCCCGCGCAGCAGCAGGGCCAAATTGACGATGCAGCAAATTTGGGAATAAGAATGACCCCTTTCCGCGGTAACGGCACGGCACCAGAGGTGGGCAATCCATTTCAATCGCAAACCGTACCAAACCTCAACTTACCGTCGCTCGACAACTGGAATGGCAACGGCACCATCGTCGGACTGTCCTCACCCGGCACCTTCTCCTCTGACTCCCGTGATCGCACCGGTCAGCCACAAGCCGGCACACAGATACAGACGCCGATGAGTGGTGGTGTCGGCGGCGGAACCCAAAACGGCCCCGTGCACCCGCCGGATGGCAGCGGATTCTTCGTTGTCCATATCGATCCGGCCACGACAGACCCTCGCGGGGTCGTATTAACCAATGGACGGCCGGAGATACAGATTTCTGCGCCTTCGGCGACATTGTCGCTTCCTATTTCGATTCCACGCGAGGGCCAGCAACTTGAATTCATCAAAGCAGGGGGGCGTCCCCGGTTGATCCTCACGGCCCGCTCGGAGCAACTGTGGACGACGCTGCTGGCGATTCTGCTCTCGGTCGTTTCACTGCTCGCCGGTTGGCTCTGCTACCGCCATATGATCTCGCGTAACCAGTTTGCATTCGGTCTGTTGATGATCGTCTACCTGGCCGGATTCCTCTGTGTACTACTCGGATCGGTTGGCATCCTGATCGTCGGCGTGATTCTGCTGCTGGCGGCAGCCCTCTATCATTTCTCGCTGATTCGATACCAGCGTTCGATGAAATTGTAAAAAACGGGCGTTTAGTATTGAAATTTGTACACACCTCCTGCAGAATTTAGTGATCACAAGAACACACTGTTCTTTTGGTTCATCTGGCTGAATTCTGGAGGGGGTTTGTCATGCTGGCTAAGTTTCACACCTATTCTCTGTTTGGAATCGATGCCCTGCCGGTAGAGGTCGAAGTCGACATCTCCCCCGGGGCGCTCCCCAAGACGATCCTCGTCGGTCTCGCCGAGGCGGCTGTGCGGGAGAGCACGCACCGGGTCGAACGGGCGCTCGTCAACAGTGGCTATACGCGACCGATCGACCGGATCGTGATCAACCTCTCCCCCGCCGATCTGCCGAAGGAAGCGCCCTCGTTCGATCTGCCGATCGCGCTCGGCATGCTGGCAGCCAGCAGTCAACTGCAGCCCGAACGTCTGAACGACTACGCCTCCGTGGGTGAGCTCGCGCTCGATGGCTCCCTGCGGCCGATCAAGGGCGCTCTGTCCGCCGCACTCGCCGCGCGCGAACAGGGCAAACGGGGCCTGCTGATTCCCGCCGCCAGCGCGCGTGAGGGATCCGTCGTTGAAGGGCTCGACATTATCCCCGTCGGTTCCCTCGCCGAGGCGGTCGGCTTCTACAGCGGGCAACTCGATATCCCGCCGCTTGAATTCAACTGGGAAGCCGCCATCAAAGAGAACTCGTACAATCTCGATTACTCCGACGTCAAAGGCCAGGAAATGGCCAAGCGGGCGCTTACGGTCGCTGCCGCCGGTTGCCATCACCTGTTGATGATCGGCTCACCCGGGACGGGAAAGACATTGCTTGCCTCTCGCATCAGTACGATCCTGCCGGAACTGCAGTTGAATGAAAGCCTCGAAACCACGCGCATCTACTCCGCGATGGGACGACTCAACAACGGTGAGTCACTCATGATGAAGCGTCCCTTCCGTTCGCCGCATCATACGATCAGCGAAGCGGGACTCGTCGGAGGTGGCAGTACACCGGCGCCGGGTGAAATCTCCCTCGCCCATCATGGATTGCTCTTCCTTGATGAACTTCCGGAGTTCAATCGCCGCACACTCGAAGTCCTCCGCCAACCTCTGGAAGAAAACTGTGTGACGATCTCCCGCGCGATCGGTTCGGTCACCTTCCCCGCGCGCCTGATGCTGGTCGCCGCGATGAACCCTTGCCCGTGTGGTTACCGGGGCGACTCCCGTCGCCGCTGCAGTTGTAACCCCGCGCAGATCGAACGTTACATCAGCAAGATCAGCGGCCCGCTGCTGGACCGGATTGATATCCATATCGAAGTCCCCCCGGTTCCATTCCGGGAACTGTCGAATCAACAGGAAGGGACCAACAGCCAGACCATCCGGGAACAGGTGCTCGAAGCACGCGAAGTTCAGGCGCGACGCTTCACCGAAACTCCGGAGATGTTGAACGGGAAAATGTTGCCGCGAGAAATACGTCGGCACTGCAAACTGAAACCCGAAGCCGAGTCACTCCTCAAACAGGCGGTCGAACACATGGGCCTCTCCGCCCGCGCGCACGACAAGATCCTCCGCATCAGCCGCACCATCGCCGACCTCGCCCAGTCCGACCAGATCGAATCGCATCACTTGTCGGAAGCGATCAACTACCGTACCTTGGATCGGAATTACTGGGGGAGCTGATGACTGTTCGAGCAAATTCCAGATAACCGTAGCGTGTTCTGGCGGCGTCGCCTGCTACCTTCAAGGACTTTTCGGGTCCGATAGCCGCCGCACTTGTCCTGGACAGGATCTAGAACCATACGAAGGAGAACAACTTGCATGAGCGATCAGGAATCAAATTCTGAACCGGCAATACACGGCGAAAAGGCACGTGCGGTCGTTGAAAGTTGTATGGAAGAACTACGATTAAAAACCGCTGCGTTAAATGGCCTGGTCTTTTCTCGCATGAAAAACTTCAACGTGGATCTGAATGCCGGTGAAATACGGTTTGAGATGCCCGACATGATCGCGACTGGCGCAGTTCAAATCGTCGGAACGTATAATATTCCGACTGGCACCTGGCTATGGGGCTGGAAACACCCTTCCGTCCCGGAACGATTGGCAAGATCAGCCACCGCAGTGCTCGAATTTGGTAACGAACACGGTATCGCTGCGATTACCACGAACCAGATTGCCTGCACCGAACAGGACTGCTGGGAATTCACAGCCCTTGCGTGTCATCTGAATGACCAGACAGGCGGCTATCGCTGCCCGGCAGGTGATACGCTCGCATTCACGACGTTTGAAGGCATCAAATTATCAAAGGCTCCTGCTGCTGTGTCGAAACCAAGATCACTTCTCCAGCGACTCAAAGACCGCTTTCGCCAGTAAGGGGAAGACGACGTTAGCGATGGCGTAGCAGCCCCTTCGTTGTAAGTCACGGACTTGCCCCAGCAGACTTTTTCGGAATAGGTGCAACCGGTGAGGTCGCCACAAGGTTCCGGCTGAATTGATTCGGCATGATCCTGCACGTTTCATTCCTGGTTTCGGCGGATATTTTTGAGTTCAAGGCGGCTTCGGGATAATTGAGATGCCGAGAACTATGATCTAATAATCCACTTGTCGGTATCAAATCTGACGTGTTTAGAATGTCACCCTTCATCCTCGTCCGGGGGGACTTCGTAACCGGGGACTTCTTTGACGGTGTCGAGTTCGCCGCTGTGTTCGGCTTTGATGATGGAAAGATTGGCGTCGGGTTCGAGGGTGATGACGGCGACGTCCTCGAGTGAACCGACTCCGCTTTCACGGACAGCAGAGAGAATCTCGCGGTCGGAGATACGGTTGCGACGCATCTCGTCGCGACGGAATTCACCGTGCGCGTACAGCACCGAGGAAGGAGCGAGGAACAGGTTCTGCGCCCATTCCCACCGCGAGGTCGACCAGGTCAACAGGTACTGGAGGCCGAGGAGCAGCGCCATCGCGACGATCCCGTCGAGAACGGTCACATCCTTCAGCACGGCCATAGAGGCGACAACCGAACCGACGGCGACGGTAACAATCCAGTCGAAGTTATTCATCTTCGAAGTGGACCGCTTTCCGGCCAGCCGGATGTACAAGATCAGGATCAGGTAGGCCGATACGGTGCTGACCAGAACCTTGAAGAGACTGTTCCAGGATTCAAAAAATGCGGAATGATCCATCGTCCATTCTCCTGACTTTTGAGGTCACTCGTCGCAGACGATCGAACATTCACACTGGGGCGAGCATTCAGCCCACGGAGGAATATTGATCATCCGCGTTTAATGGAGAGGTACGAATTGATTGAATCTGGCGCCGCCGATTCCGCCTTATTCGCGTGTAGAATTTGCTTTATTTCTGCAGCGTCTCGAAGACTGCTTTCGCCAGCAGCGGGAAGACGACCGTAGCGTCGGCGTAGACTTCGGCGTAGCGGCCCCCTTCGTTGTAAGGCACGAACTTGCCCCAGCTGACCCCTTCGGAATAGGTGCAACCGGAAAGACCACCCCAGTGAACCGGTTCCGGGCAGATGCGGATGCCGTACTGGAATCGGGGTGCCTGCAGGTCGGTGCCGGTCCGATGGTTGGTGATGTCGACGAACGGGCCGACCTGCTGGGCCCAGTTGCGGGGAACCCCACCCCCAATGGTCAGAATGCCGACCTTTTTCGCGCTCTGAATGAACCGCGTGTACTGGAGGAGATCATGGAAGGGGTTAAAGGGAGGTGGCGAACTGAAGACTTCGTCGCTGCTCAGATCTTCCCGAGGATGTTCCTGGCGGGCAAGTTGATTATTGATCGCCCACGTCGCCATATCGAGACCGATTTCGCTGTCGGTGAAGGCGGGAATGAAAACAGGAACGTTCTTCTCATAGGCACTGCGAAGAATGCCGGGGCCGACGGCCATTTTTGACAACTCGGCACCGAGCGCCTTGCAGAGTTCACCGGAAGACCAGAAACCCGACTCCGGCTTCGTGTTCTCGAGTACGCGCGCCATAAGCTGCGCGACTTCGTTGAGATTGGACTCCATCTCGAGTGTGTCGTAGATACGGTTATAACCCTTGTCGAACAATTCTTCGTCGGAATGATCGGGGCTGTAACGGTAGTGAGCCAGTCCGATGGACTCGGTCAAACCATGGGCGATCAGCGCCCCCGTGGCGATGACGGCATCGATCACTCCCCGTTCGATCAGCTCGCAGACGATGTAGCCCTGCTTCGCCACGGTCATCGCACCGGAGATCGTCATCACGACTTTGCAGTCGGGGTCTTTCGCCATGTGGCAGAGGATGTCGTAGGCGTCGCCGAGCTGTCTTCCGCCGAATGCCGTTTCCCGCATGGAGAGCAGCAGGTCGGAGAAGGAATTGACCTTGTTGAGGTCGAGACTTTTCAGCGGGGTCAGTCCGTCGTCTCGTCCATCGTGCAGCGCGCGCCCAGACATGGTGTAATCTCCGTAGAAGTATGTCGTAGAAGAATGACTGCGGTTTCAGTGCAGACCACCCAGGCGCAGTTGGAACCGTGCGCAGAAAGATGGTGTGGAACTACCGGAGTTTAACGATAACAGTCCGTTGATTCACCGCTCGCGCGTACGAGCGGTGTTATTCAACGGACTGAGGTATCGTTAGATTATGATAAATCCGTCACCAAATCAAAGGCTACGGACTAGTAACTAGCGGCGGCAGTTTCCTGCAGAAGCTCAACTTCGTTTTCATCGAGGGGAAAACGGGGGAGCTCACGCACAGTGACGTCACCCAGATCAATTTCTTCCCGGATGCATTTGAGTACATCGGCGGGGTGGGTAGATCCACAGGTGAAAACGTCGAGAGCAATTAAGCCCAAATCAGCGTAGGTATGAGCTGAACAGTGGCTTTCATCAAGGACGACCACCGCAGTAAAGCCCGGTGGGGAATTGTGGCCAAAATGGTATCTGACCTGAGAAATGACATTCGCACCCGCTTTACGGGCACCTGTCGCCATAGCCTCCAACATTCGCTGGTCGTCGAGACAGACTTCGCGGGGGACATTGCGACAATCAATCAGTAGATGTTTACCTCTTTCCAACTCATAAACCCTCCCAAGACCCGGTTCCCCGAATTAAGACGGATCACCGGTGATGATTAAAATGCCCGGAGCTCATCAAGCTTCGAATTGAAGCCGCTTGAACTGCAAGCGTCAAGGGGACAATACCCCCTCAGAAAGTTGCGTCACTGTATTATCGCAGTGACTTTAAGAGCAAGCCCGAAATTCCCAAATTCTTAAGGATTTCGAAACTTATTGTCGAAATTATACGGGCTTCCGGGTGACCGAAAATTCTCTTTTCGAACAAAAATTTTCAGATCAGTAAGTCGGCTACGACATCACCGTTCGGGACCAGCCGGTGGGGGCGATTTTCAATGTCGAACATGGTCCGATCATGAGCAATGCCGAGGGTGTGATAGAGCGTCGACACGATCTGTCCGGGCGTCGTCGGCAAGCTGGCGGGGAAGCCTCCCTGTGAGTCGCTCGACCCATATATAAGGCCTCTTTTAAAGCCTCCGCCAACCATCATCAGGCTATAGCAGAAGTTCCAATGGTCTCGTCCGGCGGCGGCGTTTACTTTTGGCGACCGACCAAAATCACCCATCACCGCAACCAGCGTGCGCTCAAGCATGCCCCGTTCTTCAAGGTCGGAAATCAGCGAACTGCAGGCCGCGTCGAACTGGGGCAGCAACGTGTTTTTAAGCGACTTGAAATTGTTTCCGTGCGTGTCCCACGTGGCATTCGCGTCCGGCGCCCAGCTGACCGTCACCATCCTCGTTCCCGCCTCAATTAACCGCCTGCCGAGCAGGACACTTTGGCCATATATGTTCCGACCGTAACTGTCACGAACGGCTGCCGGTTCGAGATCCAGGTTAAAGGCATCCTGGGTTGTGGCGGAACTGAGCAGGTCGAATGCGCGGCCCTGCAGTGTTCCCATCTCACGCGCCGCGGCGCGACGGGCAATCCGCTGATCCAGTTCATCGAACAATTGCCGTCGGCGATCCAGACGTTGGTGCGTGACATCCGCCAGCAGCGTCAGTTCGGAAATCTTGAACGTCGGATCGTTGGGATCGCGGAGTACAAAGAACGGATCATGACCGTGTCCCATGTAGCCGCCGAAGAAGCCGGGCTGCGGCGGACCGGTAGCGCCCTCTTTGGTGATATAAGGCAGGTGCACGTTCGAGATGATGGGCTGCTCGGGCGGTCGCAGATGCGCGAGGACCGAACCGGGTGCGGGGTTATCTGTCGGTAAAGTGCCGCCACCAACCTCACCCCGGTCGTGACCGGTCATGGCGGCATAGACGGCTGCCGCGTGCGCGTTGTTGACTCCGTGATGCATCGACCGCACGACCGTCGCCAGATGCATCTGCCGGGCAAGCCGAGGCATATGCTCGCTCACGAAGTAACCGGGCAGGGATGTTGGTATCGGTTGGAACTCGCCTCGAATCCCTTCGCTCTGATCCGGCTTCATGTCCCACATGTCGAGATGACTGGGACCGCCATTCAGCATGAGCAGGATACAGGCATCAGCCTTGGGAGCAGGATCGTTCGCTGTTTCGTCGGCCCGCAGCAGCTGTGGCAATGACAAACCGAGCAGTCCGAGGCCGCCAACCTGCAGCGTGTGCCGTCTCCCGGACGAAAAGGGAGGAAGTGCGGCAGAGAACGGGTTTTGCCAGTCCATGAGCGAGCTCCGAGAGGGGCCGGAATGCATAAGAGACCATTGATCTAAACCGCTATCGTGACACGATTTCCCCCGTTCATCAAGCAGGAATTGAGGTAAAGGCCGTTAATCCGGAGACATCCGAGCGCCTCTGGCCCAGCGTCTCTGGCAGGGAAATTCAAAAGAACACCAACCGAAATCTCTCAGGATCGAGAAATCGATGTTTGTGAATTTCGGGCCCTTGGCTAGAATCCCCCGCCGATTGAGCGGGACGAGGGCGAGAAACTGATGACCCCTCGGTCATAAAGAGCGCGTCACCCTTCCAATCCACGACCAGAGGCGGTGGATATTTCAGTCGCGAGGAACATCGCGCTGAGCAGCCGCCACACCTTTTTCAAATACGATCTCAAGAACATTTCTGAGGCTGTTTTCCTCCTTGAGGAACTCCGCCGGTTGCCGACAGGAAGTTGGTTGCCGGAGAGGAGCCGGGTCTCGATCCTTCTAAAAAAAGGAATACTCCATGACAGGGACGTCATGCCAAGAGGGCCAGAACGATACCTGGTCGCACAAACGCACTGTTGATCGCTTCAACCAGGAAGCCGTCGCCAGCAAATATCCTTCTGAATACAAGCGAACCCTCCGCGACTGGTGTGAGAAGAACGCGATCCGCGATGCGGTCAGCGATCTCGAACCGGGTAGTCGCGTGCTCGATCTTCCCTGCGGTACGGGGCGTCTGACGAAGCTGCTCACCAAGGCTGGCTTTGATGTCACGGGTGGTGACAGCTCGCCGCATATGGTGACTCTCGCACACGAGAACTGGCGTAATCATGGTGGCGATCCCAAACAGGCTCGCTTTGAGGTGCGCGATGTGATGAATACCGGCTTTGCGGACAACTCGTTTGACGCGGTCATCTGCAACCGGCTGTTCCATCACTTCAACGAATCCGAAACACGCGTGCGGGCATTCCGTGAACTTAAGCGGATCAGCAAACGCCAGGTCATCGTCTCATTCTTCAACAGCTTTGCGTTTGATTCCGTCCGGTTCAAATTGAAACATTTCCTCCGCGGAACCAAACCGGCCGACCGGATTCCGATTCCGCTCGCCACGATCGTCGCCGATCTGGAGGAAGCCGGTCTGAGAATGGTCGCCTCGATCCCAGTCATCTGGGGAATCTCGCCGCTGTGGTACATCATCGCTGAACCCGACCAGGAAGCGGCGGCTCAGAAAACGCCGAGCAAAACCCGCAAGGCGGCTTAGGCGCCGGGCGCAAATTCACGCGTACGCGTCACCGTGTACATCCCAGCAAAACGGCCCGTCGATTCCGTCGACGTGGCCGTTTTTTATTGGGGAACAGCGAATCGGGAAAAACTTGGCGAAAACAGGATTTCCCTGCACGAAATCGCGGTCGGATCCCCACTATTCAGGGTAGAGGGACGTCTGCGAACGCAGAGGCCCCATTCGATAGAGTCTCCGGAGGTTGTCCGGAGAAGAGCATTCCACCCAGCCGTACACGCGGGAACTTGATCATGCGTTTGACGTTGCGAACTTTGCTGGCGTATCTGGACGACGTTCTGGATGCAAATCATACACGCGAAATCGGCAAGAAAGTTCAGGAAAGCAAATACGCTTCCGACCTGGTCGAGCGAATCAAGAAAGTGACACGGCAGCGCCGGTTGCTCGCCCCCGACGTGGAACCCGGGGAGAATCATCTGGATGCGAATCAGGTTGCCAAATACCTCGACAATACGTTGTCCCCGGCCGAGATCAATGAGGTTGAGAAAGCCTGTCTCGAGTCTGACGTGCAACTGGCAGAGGTAGCAGCCAGCCACCAGGTCCTGACACTCATTCTCGGCGAACCGGTCGATATTCCTCCCGATACGCGCAGCCGCATGTATAAGATCGTGCCGCATGCTCCCCGGAGTGCGGACCACGCGGTCGGCAAACCGGATCCGGAGATGGAAAAGCCATTCATGGAGGTGACGAAATCCTCGGGCGAGTTTCGTCTTCCCCCCGTTCCTGATTCCACGACGATGGGAACCGCCCTCGACGATCACGAACCTTCCTTCAGGGAAGAACTCCCCGAGTATCTGCGGCAACAGTCTTCATCGCGCAACAAGCTTGGCCTGATCGCTGTCTGTGTTACGTTGCTGGTCTTTGTCGGCTTGCTCATTTTTGACGACCAGTTGTGGAACTATCTCTTCAATCCGGGGCGTCCTGAAACGGTCGTTGCTGATGCGGACGCGAATAGAGAAGCAGGCCGGGAAGCGATCGCTGACAATCGACCGAACGTCGATGAGGAACTTACCGAACCCGCCATCGAAACGGATGCAGAGCCGGCGGTAGATGAGACGCAAGGAACCGACGCTGCCGTCGCTGATGCAGAAGTCGAAACGGAAGAAGTCCTTGACACTGAAACAGCTGACTTCAATCCGAGCGAGAACTCGGACACTCCCGCAGTCGCTGAGAGTGAGGAAATGGACTTGGAATTGGCTGAGATAACAGACCCGGTCGAATCCGAAACGGACGTAGTGGAAGAAGTGATGGAAGACCCTGCAGTGCCGTCGGAAGCCGATTCCGATACCGAAGTGGCGCTCGCGACTCCCCCCGTACCGGGGCAGCCCGTCGTAGAAGAGCCCGTTGTCGAAGAACCGGTGGAGCCCAAAGCTGCTCCCGCGCCGACGATTCCTCCCGCACGCGTGTTATACACGATGCAGGAAGGAGTCGTGATTCAATATCAGCCGGCGAAGGAAGACTGGTTCATTCTTCCCCGCCGCGCTTTGATTCACCCTGGCGAGACCCTGGCATCGCCGCTTCCTTTTGACGCCACCTTTGATGTCGAGCAGGGGGAATTGTCTTTCAAGCTGATTGCCGGAACACGCATCGTTAATCTTCCCGCCAGCGAAGCCGCCCCATTGGGTATCGATATCGAACGAGGCCAGGTTCTGTTTACTGGAGGTCCCAAACTGACCGAGGAAGAGCAGTTGCCGTACCCGGTCGCGATCATGGTAGGGGAATCGACCTGGCGTCTCGAGCTGATGACACCCGAAACCCGGTTCGGCATTGAAGCCATTCCAAAGCAACCTTATGAAATCGACCCGATGAATCTGGAGGACATTTACAACACCACCCTGTACGTTCAGCAAGGGAATGTCCGGTTCGCGGATGGTGATGGACAGGTACAGGTCGTCAATGCCAACGAAGCCTTATCGCTCGAGCTGAAAGCCCTCGCGGACAATTGGCCGGTCATTCCACTGCGCGGTGGCGAAGGGAGTTCGGAAGCGGCACTTGAATATCCCGACTGGATGCAACTGGAAGAAGATCGCGATTCGATGACCGTGCGGAAAGCCAAGCTCGCCCATGAGAAACTCTTCGAAACGGACCGTTCCGTGGGACAGTCGATGTCCCCCCATATCATCAACCGAAATCCCATCGTTGCCTCCTGGGCGGTCGACAGTCTTGGACATGCGCGGGATATCCACAGCCTGGTTCAGGCACTGACGACTCCTGATCAGCCGCTGGAAGTCGTGAAAATGGCCCAGCGTCATCTCCGCGAATGGCTGGTGGAAGACCCGGACACGAATGCAGAGATCCTGCAGGCTGAACTCGAAGCCGCGTTGGCCGAAGAGGACCGCGATGCAGTTACGCAACTGTTATGGGGAATCACCCCGGGACAGGCTCAGGATCCCGCGATGTCTCAGCAGATCCTGGCGTGGATGGATCACTCACTCCTGGCCGTGCGGGACATGGCATTCGAACTGGCGGCTCATTACACTGATCGGGAGTTACACTATCGTCCGGATGCGTCCGAGAAGAACCGGCAGTCGATGCTCCTGCGTTGGAAGAGCAAGCTGGAGAAAAATGGCGGACGTCTCGTACCCGTCGATCAGTAATCCTGCCTACTATTCACGATCGCACGTGATCCTGGGTTAACAGGCGGCATCAAAAACGGTTCGATACGGGAAACGATAGCGCCGTATTTTTCACAACTCACCTCTGACTTCCCCCGACCTGATGGACAATCCTGATACACTCCCCGCAACGAACTCCGTTCCGTTATTGATCGACAAGTTCCGGCACCTGATGGGGCTGATCCGGTTCAGTCATACGATATTTGCGCTGCCGTTCGCACTGCTCGCTTCGATCCTGGCCTGGCACACCAAAGGTGAATTTCGAATTCTCGACCTCACAGGGATCCTGCTCTGCATGGTCTTTGCGAGGTCAGCCGCAATGGCGTTCAACCGGCTGGTCGATCGTCGTCAGGATGCACTGAACCCACGGACGGCGGGGAGACATATCCCGGCGGGATTACTTTCCGTTCGAACCGTCTGGCTGTTCACCGCGGTCTGCAGTGTCGGGTTTATCGCCTCGACACTTCTATTCCTGCCGAACAAGTGGCCCATTATTCTGTCGGTGCCGACGTTGGCGTTCCTGCTGGGTTATTCCTTCGCAAAACGCTTCACGTTTCTTTGCCACTATTGGCTCGCAGCCGCGCTGATGTTCTCACCAATCGCAGCCTGGATTGCCATCACGGGTTCCGTCAGTTGGACGCCCGTCATGCTCGGGCTGGTCGTGTTTTTCTGGGTGGGGGGCTTCGACATCCTGTATGCCTGCCAGGATGCCACCTTCGACAGAGAGAGCTCGCTCAGCAGTATTCCCGCGTTCTTCGGAATCAGAAATGCTCTTAGCATTGCCGCCTTCAGTCACGTCTGCATGATCGTGGCGCTCGTCGGCTTCTGGCATTTCGCAGGGCTGGGCCTGCTCTTCCTCGCCGGGATCATCGTGATCGCACTTTTACTTTTGTACGAACACGCACTGGTGAAGCCCGATGACCTTTCGCGAGTCAACGTCGCCTTCTTCAATATCAACGCCCTGATCTCGATCGGGATGCTGATTCTCGGGATCGTCGATCTGATTATCTGACGCGTTAGCGACCGGTACCGTTGTACTGCGTCGGAGCGCCACTCGCCGCTTCCTGACCGCTCGGAAGCGATTCCACATTCACGATACGAGCCGAAGGTCGATTGAGGTCAATCATCAACGGCTGAGTCGTCTGCGCCGAGCTCAGATTCCCTGCGGCATCGCGTGCGGTGATGCGAATGAAAAGTTTGGGCGGAAGCGTGTCGGTGATGTCCCAGAGATAACTTCCCTGGTCGGACTGCCAGCCGCCGATCGGCTGCCACGGTCCATTGGCGGTCGTCGCGTAGGACAGCGCGATCGGTTGCTCCGCCGGGTTCTGATCCTGAATCTGCCAGCGGATCATGACCTGGTTCAGAACGCCGTTGAATCCCTGTTGAGGGGGTTGCATCGTGATGACAGGCGGAGTCTGGTCGACAACGATCACGATCGGCGGAGCGTCGCCCGCTTTCGGCGGATTAGCCGCGAGACCGGCGCCACTGCGGGCACGCAGATCGAACCCGTATCGACCATCTTTGGGAACCTGTACGGTGAAAGGGGAAGCCTTGTCCGTGTCCTCGCCGTAGCGGTACCACTTCTGTCCGTCATTCTCGGTGATAAAGAACTCGACGTGGCTGACTCCCGACGGGCCGACATCATCGACTTTGTAGTTCACCTGGAAGCGGAGCGAATTCACCGTCCGCACGTGGCTTGCACTCGAGGACGGCGTTTGATTCGGAACAGGTGGGTGATTGTTGACCGGTGCCGGCACCAGTTGATTGTTCACTTGCGGGGCCGGGGGCACTGCGCTTGCGGGTGGAATAGTGGGCTGGCTGACAAACTGCGGCGGAACCATGATCGATCCCGGCACGCGGGGCTGCTGTTCTGCCGGTTGCTCATTCATCGAAATCGATTGCTCGAACGGATTCGCTTCGGCGATCGGCTTCGAGAAATCGGGTTGCGTGATCTCTCCACCGCGACCGAACTGCTGTCGTTCGATATCAACTTGTGTTGTTGCGGAGCCGCTGTTACCCGCGAGGTCTTTGATCGTACCTCGAACGGCGACGACACCACCCTGACTTACGGTCCAGGAAGTCTCTCCTTCCTGACTCGGGAGTACGCTGACTCGCTGCCATCCACCGGAATCAGACTGCTGATATTCGAGAACGAGTGTTTCGACATTGAGATTCGCGTCATTGGCCACCCAGGACAAACTGACGCGACCTGCCTGCGGTTGAACGACGTTCAAGTTAAGGAGCGGCTCTTCCGTGTCGACAACGACTTTGAGTTCTGCGGTTGTATTGGCAACGGGCGGAATCAACTGCTGTCGGCGGTTCAGTGTTTTGACAGAGAACCAGAACTCACCGTCGTGCGGTGCTTTATAATCGAAGCGACCGGTTTCGGGAGAAACGGTGAGGGCCTTGTGCCATGTCTGCCCCTGGTCCTGCGAGACATGGAGCTGGATTTCAACCGCCTCCATCCGCTGCATTTCGGCGGCGTCGTATTGGTAGGGGATTTGAAAACGGTTCGATTTCGCAAAGAGCGTTTCGCCCGCTTCGAGCGCAGTTGCGCCGACAAACCACAATGCACACAGACTGATCACGGGACAGATGAGCTTCTGCATCGTGTTCCCCCCCCTTTGGTTGCTCCGGTTAAACAGGAGCGGTCGTTCTTCAATCGAATTGATCGATTCCGCAATCAGATCACGGAATAAACCGTCGTCCTGTATCACCCATCTCGCCGAGGTCGGTGGCAGGACACTGGTTAAGCGACATCGCCATTGTCGCGAGCCCGCCCGAACCCATGAATGCGCAGGCAGGCGCAGGAATCGCTACGGATTCTGCTATCGGTTCTATCGGTTATGCCGACGAAATGCCTTTAACCGATTTCACGACCGGGGAACCGGGGGGGAAGAGACTAGCCCGGAAGGACGCCGACTGGATGAAGAATCGTCAGCGCGCCATGCATCAGTAGCGCCGCGGGTCACTTATAACCCAGTTCCTCGTGCTGCTGCTTCATCGTTTCCTGATATCGGGCGAATGCGACTTCATCGCGCTGGCAACTGACTCCCCGGAAGACAAGCGCGAGCGAGCGGCGATGCCGGTCAGCGGATCGATTTGCATCGGCGCGGTGAATCGTATCGCCATGATGAATCGCCACGTCACCCGGCTGCATGTGGATCGCGACTTCCCTTGCGAAGTCGGATTCCGAGTAGTCATCGATCCCCTGGGAGAACCCGAGTACTTTCGTTCGCCCGTGGGCCCGGATCGGTTCGCGGTGGGAACCGGGGACATAGCGCAGACAACCGTTTTCCTCATCCACATCATCGAGAGCAAGCCACATCGTCAGCACCTGGGGTGGGGTCAGGCTGAAGTAATAGTTGTCCTGATGGGGTGGCGTGGGATGATTCATCTCCGGCGGTTTGTTGAACCATTCAGGGGTCTTGCTGTGGGCTTCCTCGCCCAGCAAGGTCTCGGCGAGTTCTTTCCAGCGTTCGCGCAGCGGCATCTCGGCGAACCAGGCGTCGTTTTCGAAATTGTTGATCTGCTTGAGTGTGGTTGGATCATTCGGATCCTGATAGAAAGCCTGTCCCGCCTCACCTTTCGGCAGGACTTCGTTGATATAGCGATCGATTTCGCCTTTCAGCGTCGCAACTTCTTCCGGACTGTAAAACTGGGGAACGACCACAAAACCATCAGATTCAAACGCAGTGCGATAAGGCTCGAAACGACTCATGATTTATCCTCAGCAAATAAAACGGGGACGTTGAATTAAGAAGCACGAGATAACGGGTGGAATCCAAGACTATGAGAAATAACGGCCGAGTTGTTCCGCTTGTTGTTCCCGCTGATGCACCTCACGGTAGCGATCGATCGCGGAACGGATATGGGTTCGCAGCAGTTCCGCGCCGGCCGCGTAGTCGCGTTGCTCTAACTGCGCGTAGATTGCAGTGTGTTCTTTCAGCAGGTTCTCCAGGGAAGAGACTTCCAGCGAGATACGGTTGGAACTCCAAATCTGTTCGAGAATGAGCCGATCCTGCATCGTCTGCAGTGCCAGAATATTCTGAGCTCCACGTAGAATCAGCAGATGAAACCGCGCATCGGCCAGGTACAACCTCTTTACGAACGCCGCCGTTTCTGCCTGGTCATCCGCATTCAACTGATGAGTTTCTTTGATCAATTTGCGGACGTCGTCGCACGTCGCGCGGATGGCTGCCAAATCAGGGTCGGTGAGCAAAAACCGGGACGAGGTGAGCGCGCCGCACTCGAGCCACTCGCGCAATTCGTAAACTTCCTCCAGTTCATGAAAATCGAGCTGACGGACGAACGTGCCGGAACCGGCAATCTGCTCCAGCAGCCCTTGGGAGACAAGCTGGTTGATGGCTTCACGGATGGGGGCGCGGCTGAGGCCGAGCTGTCTGGCGAGCGCATACTCGGAAACCCGGTCCCCTTCATGGAGTTTCCCCTCCAGAATGGCTTCCCGGATCGTGTGGTAGGCGGTGGAGCGACAGGAATCAGTCATGGCGCAATTCGGACGAACGAGTAATTTTTCGTGTAGATAAACCACAACAAGCCGACAGTCGTCGCCATATGTCGACATATGCAGGATACCTGCATTTCCTGACTTTCGCAACACTTCCGAACTGGATTTTGACGGTTCGTGCTGAAATGAAAACACGATCAGTAAGGCAAAGCCGGATGCGCAGGCGGGAGCGGTTTTGACTTCGGGTCAGGTGGGCGTACTTTTATGCGTCCAGAGCGTGCTCATCACACACGCCCACGAACTCTCTCCCGATGACCCTTTCTAACGGAAATCAGGTGACTACCAAAGAAGACCAGAAACACGAAAACTCGATCCATTCACGAATCATCTCCATGTTCAACCCCACCACCGAAAGCTGGAGTTGCTGGTTTGAACACGCGCCCCACAAGCGGTTTCAGGGTGCTTTTGAGCCTCAGGCCATTGAATTCCTGCTGATGTCCCGGCCGGAGAAAGGCTGGAAGCCCGAGCAATTGGAGCGAGATTGCGACGCCAGCGGACCTTATCAGCACGAATACATCCTGAAGCCGGAGCCGGAACTTCCGGATGATATCAGTTAAACGGGGCAATCTGAGAGAAGCCTGCGGATTAATTTGAATCTTCTGATTCTTCCGGTTTTCATTCCGTCAACTTCCCCCCGACCGACTGCCGAACTTAAGAGTACGGTCGGGTTCCGAAGGAAAACGAATCCGCGCGACCGCTCCAGTCTTCGTCCGTCATCTGGAGTCCGAAAATGACGAAGTTTTTCAGGGATCAGGATGGCGACCGCGCAGCTGAGTTGCCCGGCTTCTCTCAGGCCCTTTTTTCTGCTTCCGCTGTACAGAACAGCGGCATTCACTAACAGGATGTGACGTGCTGATGACACCGAAAAAAATGCTGGCGTGGGGACTCGCTGTCACCCTTTCGGGATTCAATTTGACTTCTTCGGCGACGAGTCTGGATGCCTATGACGGGCCGGAACTCGCCAGCAGTGAAACACGGGTCGAAGTTATTACGCCGTCCAACCTGCAACCGGTCTCGGGCGAATACTACGATACGCGCGACGACGACGGCAGTCCGCTCACTCCTATTCCGCCCGCACCGCGGCGCAATCGTCCCAGCTTTCCGCTGTACCGGAAACATGCCGGTCACTCTTATAACAACGGGGTGCCTGGTGAAGGAGAGCGAACAGCGATGAAGCAACCGCTCGGCCCCCCGGTTCCTCCACCCATGGTCGCACCGCCGATGTCGGTGGAGAGTTACCCGCCGGAAGTCGTCTATCCACCGAGCTACGTGCATGGTCCTGTTCCGCAGTCGCCCCTTTATCCACCGGCCGGCATGGCGATGGGCTGTTGTGATCATTGCGGTGCCAGCGGCTGGTGCTCGGCTGAACGTGAGTACTCGCTCTGTCACGACTGCAGCCTCGAACACAACATCTGCGTCGAAAACTTCCATCGCCGTCATCCGGGGCGCACGTGTCTCGATCGCTGGTTCTGCGATCCCTGGCTGCGAGCCTACACCATCCAGCCCGCAGGCTGCTGCGAATCGAAAACCTGGTATAAGTTCGAGTAATTACCTGCCGGACCTGCGGCTCGCATTGCATCTAGAGAGCGAGCCGTATTACGGGCGGTTTTTCTTCCAGCCGACGAGCTGAGACAGCAGCGAACGTAAGCGGCTGGAGTCGTCTTCAGCGGTAAAAGCCGGGGGATCGAAGCGTCGATTTTTGCGACCCGCTTTTTCCTGGGAGAGCTTGTTCGAAACGTTGATGTTGACGGTGTCGTCATCATGTCCATGAACGCCGAAACTCGATGTTTCCGGTTCCGCGCATTCGGTTTCGTCCGCGTCAAAATGATGACCGCCAGCGTATTTCGCGGAATGCCCCGCTCCCAGTTGAGCCACGGCAGGCTCTCGTTCCAGTTCGAAATGAATGGAGAACTCGACGGGCCCAACAGCCACATGGGCCCCGGGATTGAGCAGGCAATCCTCGCCCTTGCTGAGGGAATAGCCTTCGACGCGAGTGCCATTCGCACTGTCGAGATCCCGCACCCAGACCCCTTCGTCGGTCACGACCAGGAAACAATGTCTCCGGCTGACGTCATCGGAATCGATGCGCAGATCACAGCTGTTGCTACGACCAATTAAGGTGTTGCGGGAGACGGCGAATTGCTTACGGGGAGCTTCGCCTCTCTCCACTTGGAGAATAACTTTCATAAGACCGACAAAATCTTCAGGCGGGCGAAAGGGGGCGGGAATCGCTCTGGAGGGTAGAGGCAGGTGGGCATAAGGAACGGATTAAACGATCCTTATATGTTTATACTAAACGGGACGAACATCCACTTCAACACAAAAACCCCTTGAAAAACAGCCGATACGAGCAGTTTCGGCCAAAAACCGAAGCCGAATACCCTACTTTGAGGCCGAATGCAAAAAAGACCCGTCGCACGCGGTGCGACGGGCCTTCGAAGGGTTTTTGAGCGGTTACCGCATCAGGCGGCGGCGGAGTCGTCCCGGGGGAACAGTTTCTGTTCGCCACGGACAATTTCCGGCGTGATCACATAGGTGCGTCCGGCTTCCTGATCGGGAAGTTCATACATCAGATCAAACATGGCCTGCTCGACGACGGCACGCAGACCGCGGGCACCGGTATCTTTCTGCCGGGCGACACGAGCGATTTCCCGCAGGGCGTCGTTGGAGAACTGCAGTTCCGAGCCTTCCATCTCGAAGAACTTCTGGTACTGGCGAACCAGGGAGTTCCGCGGTTCGGTCAGCACCCGCATCAGGTCGTCCTCGGACAGTTTCGACAACGTGCTGATGAGCGGCAGACGACCGATGAGTTCCGGAATCAAACCGTACTCCATGACGTCCTCGACGGTTACCTGAGACAGGAGTTCCTCTTTCATCTTCTCCTGTTTCTCGGCCGAGCTGTTTCCGAAACCGATCGACTTCTTGCCGAGGCGATGAGCGACGATGTCCTCGATACCGACGAAGGTACCACCGCAGATGAACAGGATGTTGGTCGTATCGACCTGAATATACTGCTGCTCGGGATGTTTCCGTCCCCCCTGCGGAGGCACGTTGGCGACTGTTCCCTCGAGCATCTTGAGCAGCGACTGCTGCACGCCTTCACCCGAAACGTCGCGAGTGATCGAAACGTTCTGGCTCGTCTTGCCGATCTTGTCGATCTCGTCGATGAACAGGATGCCACGCTGCGCTGAATCGACATCGAAGTCAGCGTTATGCAGCAGCTTGAGCAGAAGGTTCTCGACGTCTTCGCCCACGTACCCGGCTTCGGTCAGCGTGGTGGCATCACCAATCGCGAACGGAACCTGCAGGAAGCGAGCGAGCGTACGGGCCATCAGGGTCTTACCGGAACCGGTCGGACCGATAAACATGACGTTCGATTTTTCGATCTCGACATCCGACTCGTCCACCGAAAGCATCAACCGCTTGTAGTGGTTGTGAACGGCGACAGCGAGTGTCTTCTTGGTGTTCGTCTGACCGATCACGAATTGATCGAGATGGGCAACGATTTCCCGGGGAGTCGGGACTTTCGTGAAGAGCTGAGCCGAGCTACCCCGTCGCTTTCGTTCCTGGTCGAGGATCGAGTGACAGAGGTCAATACATTCGCCGCAGATGTATACATCATCCGGACCTTCAACGAGGGGTCCCACGTCGCGATAGCTCTTACGACAGAAAGAGCAGTTCGCGTTTTTCTTACCAGTGGAACCTCGTTTACCAGTCGTGATATCTTTTCCAGGAGGCATAAGTTACCCTTCAACGTTGCCGATCGTCACAGGAATATACTGTCCGTACTGATCCCTGATTGCCTCCCTGCATATCCACGAACAGACGAACTTCCCTTAGATTCGGGAAACTGAAGATCATCGTTCCCGGGTTCCTGATACTGGAATCCGCGGAACTGGAATCTTCAGTCACGAGCCTCCTGCTCATCGGGAGAAGGTTCGTCTGGGCAATCTTCTTTGATTGTTTGTTTGCTTGTTTCCGGCGACTGTTCCTGTGGCTCCTCGCCCAGCGAAATCAGTCGGCCTTTGATGGATCGGTATTCTTCTTCTGTCAGGTCACCCTGTCGGTGCAAATCCTGCATTTGTTGGAGTAATTGCCAGTGGTCTGCCATATGACCCGTATCATCGCGCAATCGTGTTCTGACCTGAATAATCACCCAGATCAGGAACCCCACCACGACAGTGAGACCAAGGTAGATATACCAGGACTCCTGAAAGTGTTGGATCAATGGGTTTCGAGCAGCAAATAACATTTCTGATTTCTTTCAGCCCGGCGTTCGTTCAGTCCTCACGTTGACAGGTTACAAACCTGAGTCGTGAAGGCTTCGGATGCGAAGCATTTTCACCAGAAAGTTATTATTCGCGTTTCTCCCCCATCCAGCAAGCTCGCCTGTCGCCAACATGAAGTCGACTGGCGAACCCGACGCGCTACCGCCAGAGGCGGCGAACGATGTGCATTGATGCGGTTGGCAGTCACTCGCTCCGCAGGCCCCTGAATTTTTCAGACCATTCAACTCGGTGGAATTGTTCCACCGGAAGAATGCCGTTATCAAGCGACCCCGATGAGAGGACTTACCGTTCCGGCGAAGTGATTTCGCATTAAGCGTGCCACAGCGCGGAATTTCGTCGTTTTAGCCTATCCTGCCGCTTTTCCAAGGTGAATCCGGCCATTTTCGACGTTCTCGATGTAAGTATTACATTTGAGGCTGGCGATATCCTTGCATATCTGACATTACGTGAGGGGCGAAGCTTTCGGTGGGCAAAAGGGTTAGCGACGCTCCGGCAGACGCCGGCGGGGTGGATTGAACAAGCTCTCGCGCCGTCCTAAAATGAATCGACAGAATTTTCTTACACTTACATCCGGACAGGTTTTCCCCGCATGGATTTTGATCATCGTTTGAAACGCGCCATCAGCCGCGGCCAGTTTGCGAAGACTTCGCGCGTACGTGAAGCGGAAATGCAGAAGCTCAACGAAGAAGAGCTCCGCAATCTGCACACCCAGGCGCGCATCGAACTGACCGATCATATCGAAGCCTGCCTGCGGAAACTCGTCGATCACTTCCCCGGTTTCCAGTACAGTTCCGTTCTGGACGCCGATGGCTGGGGCGCGAAAATCCGCCGCGACGACCTCGACCTGAGCGGCGGCCGCCGGAATCAGCAATACAGTCAGCTGCAACTTCTGATCAACGCCTACAACGCGGTTCACGTCATTGAGCTCAATATCAAGGGGACCGTGCGTAACAAGGAAGTCATCAGCCGTCGGCACTTTCAACAGCTGCAGGACCTCGATATTCAGTCGTTCTCGGAACTGATCGATCTCTGGGTTCTCGAATACGCCGAAAAATACGCGGCCGCCAACTGATCTTTCCGTTTGAGCGCCGCCCTTAAGTCACTCCTTTTGATTTCGTCCCCCTCCTTCCACACTCGCTTACCCGTTAGAAACTCCTGTTCATGAACTCGCACGCCGATCTTCAGCACGTTCTCGATTCCGGTCTCGTCGCTATTCTCCGCGCTCCCTCGGGCGACCAACTGGTGAAAGTCGCCGAAGCGCTCTATGAAGGAGGGATCGACATCCTCGAAGTGACGTTCACCGTGCCGAACGCACTGGAGATCATCAACGAAGTTTCCAAGCGGATGGGTAAGAAGATTCTGCTCGGCGCGGGTTCGGTACTCGATCCGGAAACAGCCCGCGCGGCCATTCTGGCTGGAGCCGAATTTGTCGTTTCACCGGTCGTAAACCTGGAAGTGATCAAACTGTGCAAACGGTACAGCAAGCTGATCATGCCGGGGGCCTTCACGCCGACGGAAATTCTGACCGCCTGGGAAGCGGGTGCTGATGTCGTCAAAGTCTTCCCGGCCGATATCGGCGGCGCCAGTTACCTCAAAGCTGTCAAAGCCCCGCTGCCACAGGTTCGTCTGATGCCGACCGGCGGCGTGAATCTCGACACGCTGGAAACATTTCTGGATGCAGGTGCGTGCGCTGTCGGCCTCGGCAGTTCGCTCGTCGAAAAAGACGCGGTCGCCAAAGGGGACATGGCCCGAATCACCGACCTCGCCAGCCAGTACGTGGCCAAAATGAAGGCGTATCGCGAGAGTAAATAGCAATCCGAGGTGCGGCGGGGGGATCTCCCGCAATCTTTGCCGCTTGGGAAAAAAGGGCGATATTGGTCTTGGAGCGATTTCGAAAAGCGGGTTAAATTGAGACGTTTCGATCTGGCCCAGGCAGAAGGAAGCGCATCCACACCTGCCAGGGTGACCCGTCTCAATAATTCATTTCTAAGATCGCCAGATCGTCCTGACGACCACTCAGCGATTACCTGTCCCTGTCGAAAAGCTCGATGACCGAATTGTGGCACGGAACATCATCGCTGAAATACCCATCTCACGCATACGCAGGGAGGCATCGCGTGGAAACTCTCCTTATCGCCGGTATCGATTCCGTCGCTGGCTGGAACATTGCCAACACCCTTTCTGACCGATACCACATCATCGGACTTTCGTTCATCACCCCGATTCAGTTTAACGGGGAAAAAACGAACCTCTGCCCGACCACCTCGGAAACCGCTGTGACGAATTGCGTCCAGAAGAGCGGAGCCGACTGGATTCTGTACTGTGGCCCGACCGCCTGTTCGAGTTGGGAAGTCGACACGAAAAAACTTCGTCAGTCCTCGCTCGTTACCGATGCCCGTCGCTGGGCGAGCGCTGCCGCCGCATTCAATTGCCGGTTCACCGCCATCTCATCCGACGCGATCTTCACCGCGCCCTGGATGTTCCATACGGAATCCAGCCTTTGCTTCTGCACTTCAAACGAAGCGCAGAACATTCTGAAGATGGAAGCCGCGATTACGGATGCCTGTCCGCAGGCCGTTGTGGTCCGGTCGCATGTTTTCGGTTGGACACCGGAAGGGTTGCCAACGCAAAGCATCGATCGCGTGATTGAAAAACTGGAAGCGGGCGAAAACTTCCCCGCTGTCCCGTTCGCCAGCCCGATCCTCGCAGAACAGCTGGCAGACATCCTCGTCCGCATCGAAGGTCGCGGCCTGACAGGGCTCTTCCATGTCGCGAGTGCGGAACGGTGCAGTCCGCAGCAGTTCGCCGTTCGCGTCGCGCGCGAATTCGGTCTCTGCGAGCCGGAACTCGAGTCCATCGGCAGAATGTCGGCACGGCCCAGCGGATTCGGTGCCGGAGAAAGTTCGCTGCAGTGCAACAAACTCCGCAAACTCCTTGGCATCGGTTTTCCGCTTGTGTCCGATGGCATACGCCAGCTGGCAATTCAGCAGGAGAAAATGTCCGTTTTGTACCCCGGTTTCACCTCAGGTACCGTTTTTTCTCAAACCAAAGCCGCCTGATGTCGATACAGGCAAAACCAGACACCCGAAATACCAGGCAAGATTTCTGGAACTGACGATTCCAGAGAACCCCTCCGACTGCAACCCGCCTACAAGTTGCAGTCGGATTTTTTATGCGCGGTCCGCTGCGAACATTCGGTTTCTGCTGCGCGAAGAATTCTCTTCTTCGTTGAAAAGCCCCCTTTTGTTATGAGAAGATGGAGTTCACTCAATGGACCTGTATCCCGAATTCATCTTCGCCTGTCGTACCGGATAAACTGCCATGACCTCCCAACCCAATCGTCGTACGTTCCTCAAAACTTCTACCAGCATGTTGACCCTCGCCGCAACGCTCGGTCCGGTGCAACTCTTCGGCGCCGAAAAAGAGGAAAAGCTGAACATCGCCCTGATCGGTTGCGGCAGCATCATGGCCGGACACACCAATCGGCTTGTGCGTGATCAGCAGAATGTCCATGTCGCGTGGCTATGCGATGTCGACCCGGCGCATATCGAAGAAAAAGCGAACCTGCTCGCTGACTTTCAAGCGACTGCGCCGCAGAGGACGACGGACTATCGCGATGTCCTGAAAGATAAGAACGTCGACGCTGTCATCATCGCCACTCCCCATCACTGGCATTGCCCGATGGCGGTCGAAGCGATGGCGGAAGGGAAGGATGTCTATCTCGAAAAACCAATTTCGCATGTCTACGACGAAGGGCATCTGATCAAAGCGGCCGCTGAGAAATATCAGCGAATCGTCCAACAGGGAAGCCAGATGCGCAGCAGCCCGGTCACCGCCGAAGCCGAAAAGCTGTTGCGGGAGGGAATCATCGGTGATATCAAAGTTGCGCGCGCCTGGACGGCGGAGCTCCGGACGGTGCTGAAACCGGTTCCAGACAGCGAGCCCCCCGCGGGAATCGATTATGATATGTGGCTCGGCCCGGCTCCCGAACGCCCCTTTAACGAACATCGTTATCATCTGACCTGGCGACTGTTCCGCGACTATGGGAATGGCGAAATCGGCGACGACGGGATTCATGATCTCGACATGGCGACTTGGGGCCTC
>PABD01000208.1 GCA_002702685.1 Planctomyces sp. | reverse complement strand
CAGCGGCAGTAGCTGTTCAACGACACCCTTCGTGTCCGGGCCACGCGCGACGATATCGCCGAGGATGACGATGGTGTCCTCGTCTGTCACTTCGAGCATTTCGAGCAGCGTCCGCAGTGCCGTGCCGCAACCGTGGATGTCGCCGATCGCGATGGTGCGGGCGCCAGGCGTCCGTTCGGCGTTGCTGCGGTCAGGCATGGGAGTTTCCTCAACCTGAGAAAAGTGTCCGGGGGAAATGCAACGTGCAAGCTGTGATCGTATCCGGGGAAACGATCAGGGAGCTTGCACGGTTGTCTTTAAATGAACTCGCGGCGGATGTGGCGAGGGCTACTTCGCGTCTTTGGTCGGCATGATGCGGGCCGGTCGAACGATCGGTTCCCCTTTGAGCAACTGCTGTTGCGCCTGGGTTTTGAGCGCCATACCATGAATGCGGATGAACGCGGTAGCCGCTTCGTGCGGGAAGGCGTCCCCTTCTTCGTAGGTCGCGAGCTCTTCGGAGTACAGGCTGTGCGGGCTTTTGCGACCGGTGACGACGTAGTTCCCTTTATACAGTTTAACGCGGGTGCTACCTGAGACGAACCGCTGGTTCTTCTCGACGAATCCCATCAGGTCCTGGTGGAACGGGCTGTACCAGAGGCCGTCGTAGATGATGTCGGCACAGGTCTGGGCGACGTAGGTTTTGAACCGGTGCGCCTGACGGCTGAGCGTCAGGAATTCGAGTTCCCGGTGTGCCTCGTGCAGAATCATGGCGGCCGGGGCTTCGTAAATCTCGCGGCTCTTGATGCCGACAAGTCGGTTTTCGACATGGTCGATTCGTCCAATACCATGCGCGCCGCCGATTTCGTTCAGTTTCTCGATGATCTGGACGCCTTCCATCTCTTTGCCATCGAGGGCAATGGGGCGACCCTGCTCGAACTCAATTTCGATCTCGACGGGTTCATCCGGTGCATTCTGGGGAGAGACGGTCCACTTGTAGGCGGCTTCCGGCGGAGCGTTCCAGGGATTTTCAAGCACACCGGCTTCGACCGAGCGGCCCCACAGGTTCTGGTCGACGCTGAAGATGTTCTCTTTAGTCGCTTCGACTTCGATGCCGTGCTCGAGCGCGTATTCGATTTCCTGCGTCCGGGTGAATTTCCATTCACGGACGGGAGCGATGATTTTCAGGTCCGGGGCAAGGGTGTTGAAGGCCACATCGAATCGGACCTGGTCGTTCCCTTTGCCCGTACAACCATGGGCGACAGCCGTCGCGCCGTATTCTTTGGCGAATTCCACCATGCGGTGCGCGATGAGCGGGCGACCGAGGGCAGTAGCAAGTGGGTACTTGCCTTCGTACATGGTGCCGGTCATCAGGGCGGGCCAGACGAAGCAGTCGACGAACAGGGCACGGACGTCCTCAATGATGGCCTCCACCGCTCCGGTTTTGATTGCCTTTTCCTTGATCGTCTCCAACTCGCGGCCCTGGCCGAGATCACATGTGTAAGTGATCACGTCCATATCGTACTTCTCGTTGATCCATTTCACTGCGACGGAGGTGTCGAGACCGCCACTGTACGCCAGAATCACTTTTTCTCTTGCCACGTTGGGTACCTGTTCTTTCACGCTAGAAAAAATGCCGAAATTTGTGGGCTATCTGTAGGTCAGGCACTGCCTGACGAACTTTCCGGGGGGACATTCGCACGGAGACCAGTCCACGACAGGGAAATGATTTCAACATCGAACGGCGACTTTGGGAGCGGCAGGCCGGGATCAGCAGGTTTTGCCGTGTTATCGGTCGCTCACGAGGATAAGTCAGGCTGTGCCTGACCTACGGAAATTTCCCGGGTTTTCCGTGCGAGGGGTCATTATATGGAGGGAAGAATCAACTCGCCAGTGACAGCGCCCGAATCCCATTGACCTTATTTCCCAGTTCTGTCAAAATTGTCAATTCTACAAATACAGGACCGGGATGAGGACGATTTTCCGCGGTTCTGATCTCTCTTCTCCACTTCAATGTCATGAGGCAGGCCTGTCACTCGAAACCAGACAGGCATCGTCGTGAAAAAGTTCGCGGTGAACCGGGCGCCCCGGCTCTCATGATCATTCCGGCACAGCAAAGGATTGCAGCAGTCGTGTCATACTACCTGATCGATGCGGTCGAACGACTGGGAAACCCACGCATACTCGTTCTGGGGGACTTGATCCTCGATCGCTATATCTGGGGCGAAGCGGACCGGATCAGCCAGGAGGCCCCGGTCATCCTGCTTTCCGAGGAACAGCGCGAGACCCGTCTCGGTGGCGCCGCGAATGTCGCCAACCTGCTGCGGGGGCTGGAAGCCGAAGTGACGATGGCCGGCCTCGTGGGTGCCGATTTCGATGCCCGCGATTTGCGACTGCAGCTTGAAAAGGCGGGCGCCTGTTGCGATGGGCTCCTCGAAGTTTCCGACCGACCAACGACCGTCAAGGAACGCTTTCTGGGCCGCGCCCAGCACCGGCACCCCCATCAGATGCTGCGTGTCGATCGCGAAGTGCGTACGCCTCTATCAGAAGAAGATGGCGCACGGCTCGTCGCCAAACTGATACCCATGCTGCCCGCACATTCCGCAGTGCTGATTTCCGACTACGCCAAAGGGGTCTGCACGCCACAGGTCGTCCGCGCGATTGTGACCGAGGCGAAGAGACTGAACATCCCCGTCCTCGTCGATCCCCCCTCGCACGGCCAATGGGACCACTATCGCGGTGTGACCGCGATCACCCCCAACCGGGCCGAGACGGGTCGGGCCGTCGGGTTCGACATAAAAAACATTGACGACGCCAAACGCGCCGGGCAGCAACTCTGCCGCCAACTGGAACTGGACCACGCCTATATCACGATCGACAAGGATGGTGTCGTCCTTGCCCACGCGGAAGAGGAGGGTGTCCATCACCCGACACGTAAACGCGAAGTCTGTGACATCACCGGGGCGGGGGATACGGTGCTCGCGATGATCGGCATCGGCATGGCGGCGGGAATTGCTCCGGATAATCTGTCGAAGCTTTCCAACGTCGCCGGTGGTCTGCAGGTCGAACAGGTGGGCGTCGTGCTGGTACACCGGAATGAAATTCTCGGAGACCTCCTGGCTTCCCGTCGCGATCATGAGCACAAAATCTGCGAGCTCGAAGAACTCAAACGACAGTTGCACGCCCGCCGCCGGCTCGATCAGAAGATTGTCTTCACCAACGGATGTTTCGATCTGCTGCATGTCGGCCATGTGACTTATCTAAAGCAGGCCGCCCGCGAAGGGGATTGCCTGATCGTCGGGCTGAACAGTGACGTGAGTGTCCGTCTGCTGGACAAAGCCCCGGATCGACCGCTCTTCACGGAACAGGACCGTGCGACGATGCTCGCGAGCCTCGAAGCGGTCGATTACGTGATTATCTTCAGCGAAGCGACACCCCACCGGTTGCTTGAAGAACTGAAGCCCGACCTGCTCGTCAAAGGGGGGACCTACTCCGCGGACGAAATCGTCGGCAAAGAAGTTGTCGAGGCTTACGGTGGGGAAGTCAAACCCCTGACCGTGGTGGCGGGCATGTCGACGACCAGCATTGTCGAGCGTTTACGGCGAACTCCGACAGAATTTACCTCACCTCCACTGGAGCGAAAAGCAGGATGAAGATCGCTCTCTTTTTACCCAACTGGATCGGCGACGCCGTCATGGCAACTCCGGCGATGCGGGCGATACGCGAACATTACCTCGATGCGGAAATCTTCGGCGTGATGCGACCGTACGTCGGTCAGGTTCTCGAAGGGCTTGATCTCGTCGACCGGACGTTCCTCTACTCACCGCGATCGCGCAGCCCCGAAATGCGCGCGTGGAACCTGTCGATGGATCTGCGTCACGAGGGGATAGATATCGCCGTACTGTTTCCAAATTCGCTGCGGACGGCGACGATGGCATGGCTGTCGGGCGCCAAAGAACGAATCGGGTTCAACCGGGATCTGCGGCGCTGGCTGCTGACCGATGCACTCACTCCACGATCGCGCAAGCAGCCCAACCCGGTCATCGACGAATACCTCCGGCTGGCGGAGCGTCTCGGGTGCACGCGGTTGACGCACGATACGGAGCTCGCCGTCACCGAAGCGGACCAGGACGCCCTGGAATTCTTCTGGCGTAAAAACGGATCGCGCCTGCGGAACAAGGGGACGATCTGCATCAATTCCGGTGGCGCCTTCGGGGCCGCGAAAGATTGGCCCGCCACCTACTTTGCGGATCTCGCACGACGATTGGCGAATGAAACTGGCAAGACGATTCTGGTTCTGTGCGGTCCGGCCGAGGTCGACAATGCCCGCGAAATCGTCCGGCAGGCGGACGACGATCGGGTGATCACGCTGGCAGGTGAGAAACTGAGCCTCGGTTTGACCAAAGCCGCCGTTAGCGAAAGTGAACTGCTCATCACGACCGACTCAGGCCCGCGCCATTTCGCACAGCCCTTCGGCGTTCCGGTCGTTACCCTGTACGGCCCGACACACACCGCCTGGAGCGATACCTATTACAGCAAAGGGATCAACCTGCAGAAGGCGGTTGACTGCGGTCCCTGTCAGAAGCGGGCGTGCCCCCTCGGACACCATCGCTGCATGACCGGCCTGCAGGTCGATACTGTCTACAACGCCGCGCTCTGCCTCTGGCGTCAACAACGGACAGACGACCTCCGCCGCGCGGCGTAATCAGTTAGACCACGAAATACAAGAAATACACAAAAAAAACGGGTGCCCAGACAATCTCGTCAGAGTTGTCTGGGTTGCGAAGCAACACATAAGCGCTGAACACAGAATCGACACGATGAGCTCCCTGAACCAATTCGTATGGGAGAACAATCATCACTTATGTGTTCCTCTGGCACCCAGACAACACTTCGTGGTTGTCTGGGCCACCCCTGATGGGCTCAACTCCGGGATCACTCCATGCATATTGCTCTCGTTAAAGGCCGGTACTCGCTGAAGCATGGTGGGTCGGAGCGGTATTGCGTGAACCTGTCGCGGCAGCTCAAGAAGCGCGGTCACGATGTCTCGGTCATCGGTCACACGATCGATGAGGACCTGCGCAATGAAGTGGAATTTATCCCCGTGCGGCGCAACATGTTCATGTCGTCGACGAAGAACAAATCGTTCGCGGAGAACTGTGCGAAAGAGATCAAGCAACGACGGTTTGATCTCGTGTATGGAATCGGGCGCGCGTTCGGCCTCGACGCCGTGCGTGTGACTGAGCGGTTGCAGTCACACTGGCTGAAGGTGAATTACAAACCCCACTGGCGATATCAGCTTCAGTCGTGGAATCCACGGCACCGGACGTTGATTGAGATGGAACGTCAGATCTATCAGTCGCCCGAGACCCGACGAATCATCACGCAGTCGCAACTGGATCGGCGACTGGTGATGGAAAACTACGGCATTCCGGAAGAGAAAATCCGCATCGTTTATAATGGTGTGGACCTCGAGCAGTTCAACCTGTCTCGCCGTGACGAGCGAAATGCCGTTCGCGAGGAGTTGGGGCTTGCGGACGATCAGCGGTTGATGATCTTCGCCTCGATGGATTTTCCGGGTAAGGGACTTCGTTACATTATCGAAGCACTGTCGCGGATGCGCGAGAACAACGTCGTGCTGGTGGTTCTCGGCAAGGGACCTATCCCCGAATACGAAGCAATCGCCCGCGACCTCAACATTGCGGATCGCGTGCAGTTTCTCGGGCGCAGAACAGACATTCAGCGTTTTTACGGGGCCGGGGATCTTTTCATCCTGCCGACCGCCTATGAACCCTTCCCCAACGTGAACCTCGAAGCGATGGCGTGCGGGCTTCCTGTACTGACGACCAACACATCCGGCGGAGCGGACATCATTCGCGAACAGGAAAATGGCTACCTCATCACGGCGATCGATGCCGTTCAGGAGATGATTGAACTGCTCGACACGCACTTCGCGAAGTCCGATTCTGAAATCCAGACGATGCGGGATCATTGCTGGGCGACGGCGGAAGCGATGCCGGTGGAGAAAAACGTCGAACGCACACTCGAAGTCTTTGAGGAAGTACTCCATGAGAAGTTTCGAGTTTGAATCGTGGGACGCCGGTCGCGTTCAGGTGAATAAAGAGTTCGCGCCGATCCTCTCACGGAATGGACTGCGCACCTTCGACGCCCTGATGAACTACTCTGGCGGTCAGACGGCCAAGAATGTGCTGGCCGAGCGGGTGACGACGCGGATCGATCTCGATGATGACGCAGGCCGGACGCATGCGTTCTACATCAAGCGACACACTCCTGCGCCGGTGAAAGAGTACCTCAAAGCCTGGAGTCGGTTCCGCAAGCCGCTGCTATCTGCCCGGTTTGAGTGGGAAGCGATCCTCAATTTTCACGCTGTCGGTATCTCCACCATGATTCCGGTCGCTTATGGCGAGCGAGGACGATACTCGTTTCTGGTGACCGAGTCGCTGGAGGAATGCTCGAAGCTGTCGCACTGGGTGCGGGATGAGAATCCCGACGAAGAGCAGCTCGAGGAGGTCGTCAAACAGGTCGCGGAGATCACCCGCACCATGCACCGGGCCGGTATGCATCATCAGGATTATTACCTCGGTCACCTGATGCTGGCGAGAACGGCCACCCCCCGGACGATCCATGTCATTGATCTGGGCCGCGTGCTTAAACGGCCCCGGTTACATTCGCGCTGGATCGTAAAAGATCTCGCGCAACTCAACTACTCTGCGCGGATGCTGGATCAGAAATACCAGCGCGTGTTTGTGGAACATTACTTCCAACGCCCGAAGGAAGAATGCGATCGGTCCCTGCTGAATCGGATCGAGCAGAAAACAGAGCAGATCGCGCGGCATTCAAAACGCCATGCGCTCTAAGAGGGGAAGCCCGCTCAGTCAGCCATGAAGTAGGCTCGCAGCGAGCGAACGAGCGCCCGGACTTTCTGTTCGTAACCGGGCCTGTTGGTGACCCAGCCGACGGGGCGGATGCAGGTCGTGATGTGACAACGGCGGGCGGTGGAATGGCTTCCTTCATCCATGGCGGGGGAGATGGTCAGTTCGATTTCAATCGGGCGATCGTAATCGCATCCGGACCAGCTCGGCATGAAGCGTCGGCGACCGACTTTCAGTAAAACTCGGTTTTCATCGACGGTCACCAGTTTGGCGTTGAGGTCCGAGATGAACGCGCCGAGTTTGTAAACCAGCATGTCACCGATGAGGCAGGCTTTGAACTCATTCATCAGGTGGAGTGGGTGTTCGTCACTGACTTGAATCAACTGAACATCGTCTTCGGTGGCGAATTCAGAGCGGGTCAGGGCGTTGTCGAGCGTATGTGGATGCTGAAACATCGAGGCTGTCCTCAGATCGGGATGACGGATCGTAGTTAAAACAGAGATGACGATCCGTAGTGGAACTATCCGATTCCCGGTGCGGCGAGACAATGAGAACGGACAACCTGCGATAACGCGATTGGCGTGCCAGAATTATCACGATTCTGAAATCGGCTGCCTAAATGACGCTAAGCCCCTTGTTTGCGATGTATCGAGTCCTGTGTTCGCTGTTTCGGACCCCGCATCGATGCTGTCGATGTTTCGTTCCGGCAACATGGCGGTGGAGCGCTGTTGAGTTCTGGAAACGGTTCGGTCGGCGCACGACGTGCGGAAGAGACGGGCGAAATTATCAAAATCGCATTAAATCCCGTTCGCGTAAGGGGGAAATCGCCCGCAGGCGTGTGCGCTGGGCTAGTTTTGGGAATCACCACAAAGTGGGCATGCGACTTGCGTTAAGGGGGATCAGGAACGGTCTGTGCCATGTGTTCAGGTTCGTCCCTGAACATTCCTTCCCGGCGCTCTCAAATCCCCTAAAACTCTTTACCTGACCAACTTCGTGGGGTACTCTAATGGTAACTTTCCCAGTGAATCCATCGGGGAACGGCAAGACGTCCGGTCCCTCCCGCCTCGGATTCATGAAGTGCGAGGCCTGCCTCGAGCATCCCACCCCGATTGAACCTGTTGAGTTCATACCAGCCGCGAAGCGACGGACCTTTCCAAAGGTCGATCCGGTTTCCACATTCACCCTCATCTGTTCACGGAGATGATGCGTGGGTGAAGCCTGACTTTTTCAGCCAGAGTCCGTTGTCAGTATGACCTCCCCCGTAAAGGTACTCCCTCCTCAAACATAAGACGCGTATGTCGGTCTCTTCTGGAACTGCTTCGATCTGATCGAACATTGTTTCCTCCGTCGCGACCCGCAGCGCGTGACTTCCTTAAATAATCGTGTTGATCGACATCATCACTCATGAACCGGTAACTCGTGTCGAGTTCCGACGATCAACCGACAGGAACTTGACCCTATGACTTCAGCTAATTCTCTTCCTATTACGCGATTTCTGTTTTCCCTGCTCGTGATGGCGCCAATGCTGACGGCCGTGCCGGCAGGGGGGCAGGAATCGACACCGGCGGAACCCGCTGCTGCGACGGAGGCCCCCGCGGAGGAAAAACCTGCGGAACCTGCTCCGATGGAAACGGCCGCGCCCGCAGCTCCCACGACGAATGTCGACTTCGCCGTCCCTTACGCACGCCTTGTCGATCCGGCAATACAGTCGGGACTGGGGCTCTCGGAAGAGCAGAAAACGAAAATTGCCTCGCTGATGTCGGAACGGCGCGATGCCGTTGCTGCGGCAGATGCGAATGCCCGGGAAAGCATCCTCAACGCGAGCGACGACAAATTACGAGCGGCGCTGACACAGACGCAGCTGGATTCCTTCGTCCAGATGGTGCAGCCGAAGATTCGGTTTAATTTCAAGTTTACACCCTGGGTCGACGTGCTCGAATGGTTCGCCGACGAAGCGGGCCTGTCGCTGGTCATCGATGCGCCGCCGCCGGGAACGTTCAATTATCGCGATACGCGCGAGTACACGCCGACCGAAGCGATCGACAAAATGAACAGCTGGCTGGCGACGAAAGACTACACGCTCATTCGCCGCGACAACATGTTGATGGTGATGGACATTTCGCAGGAACTGCCGAAGGAATTGATTCCGCGCGTGACGCCCGAGGAACTGAAAGATCGGGGGCGGTATGAACTCGCGACGACGGTATTCCCGCTCGAAGGACGTCCCCCGGAACAGGTTGAGACAGAAGTGAAACCGCTACTCGGACCTCATGGAACGAGCGCGGCACTGACCCAGACGAATCAGATGCTGGTGACCGACCAGGTGAAGAACCTCCTGGCAATCCAGGATCTGATCAAGAGCATTCCGCTTCCCAAACCACCGAAAAAAGAAGAGCCGAAACCACCCGCGCCGAAACCGGAACTCCGTTTTTACCCGGCGGAAAACTTCGACGCCGCGGCTGCGGTCGAGACTCTGCAGAAACTGGTGGCGGGAGCCACTTACGTCGTGGATCCGAAAGCTCTGCGGATCAATGCCTATGCGACCCCGCCAGAACACGACGCGATTCTAAAAGTCGTCGATCAGATCCGGGCCGATGCGACCGCCGAAAAAAGTGCTGTGCTTGAAGTCTATCCTGTGCAAGCGGAGAAAGCGGCGGAGACAATTGCCGCGGTCCAACTGGCACTTCCGGAAGTGCCGGTTCGCCACGATTCTGTCGAGCAACAACTGGTTGTGTTCGCCAAAGCCGATCAACAGGCTGTGGTGAAGACGATTCTCGAAAAACTCGATGTTGAAACGGATTCCGGGAAAGGTGAACGGCAGGTAGAAGTTTACCGCCTGACCAATCTCGAACGGTCAACGGCGCTCGCGTTGCTGGAACAGATTCTTCCTCGCGTCAAGTTCACTTCCGATGAGCGGCAGAACGCGATTGTGGCTGTCGGAACGCTGGAGGATCATCAGATGATTCGCGGTGTGCTGGATCAACTCCAGGCTGAGGCCGACACACCCAGTAATCTCAGGACTTATGAGCTCAAGCAGCCTCCCTCATCAACGATCGTGTCGACACTTCAGGAACTGGCACCGGGCGCGAAAATCTCACTCGAGGGGAATCGCGTCGTCGTGATTGCGGATGATACCCTGCAGAGCGAAATAGAAGCGGCCATTCAGAAAATCGATGTCCCTCCCAGTTCGCAACAGACGCTCAAGTTCTACGACATCGGTGAACTGGAATCGGCGACCGTGCTCGCCAATCTGCAACCCCTGTTGCCGAGTGTGCGGATGAGCTGGGATGCGGATACCGAACAGTTGATCGCGTTCGCCGACAGCGACGATCATGCAGAGATCCAGAAAGCCCTCGACGAGTGGAAGACAGGAGTCACCGATAAAGGTGCGAAACAGCTCGAACTGATCGGACTGGAAGAAGTCGATCCGAATACGACCATGCAGGTTCTGCAGGGACTTTTCAAACAGGCCAAATTCATGGTCGATCCCGCGCGCAACGGGTTGATCGTGATCGCCGGCGCGGAAGACCTTGCGGGGATTAAATCCGTCGTCGCGCAACTTGACCAGGTGGAACCGGAACCTGAAAAGCAGCTGCAGTTTTACCCGGTGCCGGAAAAACTCGAAGCCAATTTTCTCAGCCTGCTGCAACAGATGACCCCTGAAGCCTCGGTGACCCACGAACCGGAAAACAATCGGCTGGTGGTCATCGCCAAACCCAAGCAACAGACCCAGGTCAAAGCCAACATCGAAAAGCTCCTCGCCGGAACCGAATCGAAAGAAGACAAAGTTCTACGCAGTTATACGCTGACGACCACTCAGAAACAGCGTTTCCAGGCACTGGTGCCGACCCTGCAGCAGGACAATCCCGGTATCCAGGTGCTGCCGGAAACGGTACAGGGAGAAATCTCGATCTGGGCGCGTCCGGAGCAACACGAAAAACTGGCCGGTATCCTCGACCAGATCCGGGACGATGTGCCGCTGGCTGATAAACAACAGCTGCTCTCCTACAAACTGAAGATCGCGGAACCGAACGAAACCATCGCGGTCCTGCAGAATCTCTTCCCCGATACTAAGTTCATGGTCGAGTCGCGCTCGCGTTCTATTCTTGCCTGGACCCGGCCCGCGATGCAGGAGGCCGTTAAAGCGGCTATCGAACAGATCGACAGCGGGAAACCGGGTGAGTTTCAGCAGAACTTCGTGATTCTGCCGCTCAAGAATATCAGCTTTGCCGTCGTTCAACCGATGTTGCAGGAAGCGGCGCCGGCCGCGCGGATTACCCACGATCCAACGGCGAATAACATCATCATCTTCGCCGATGAAGAAACACAGAACACGCTCGCCGCGATACTGGAGAAGATGCAGCAGCAGACGGAAGCCGCCAGTGATTCGGAGGCGAAAACGACCGAGATTTATCCCGGAGCGCGGGGCCGTCGGGCGGCGGATCTCTCCGGGTTGATGAGGCAACTGGTGCCGAATGCGATGATTGAAGAAGATCGCGAAGCCGGCACCATCATCGCCGTCGCGACCGCAAAAGATCATGAAAAGCTGAAGGAAGCCCTCACCAAATACCAGGCGGAACTTGATGCCCAGGAAAAGTCCGAAGCGGCCCGCATCCCGCTGAAAAAAGTTGATGCGAATGACGTACGTCGCCTGTTACGCGATGCCTTGCCGAATGTTGAACTGGAAAGTTCCGATGATGGAACTGCCGTGATGGTCATCGCGCGTCCCAGCGAAATCGCGATCGTTCGCGAAATCATCGAAAAGCTCGATGCCGGTCAGGTCGACTCCGAGGCGTCGCTTCAGGTTTATTCGCTGAAAGCCATTCCGGGGGCAAATGCCGCGCAGACATTGCAGCTGGCGTATCCTCAGGCCAAATACACATTGAGCGGAGCGGACCCTTACAAAATCATCCTGTGGGGGACGGCGGAAGAACAACAGCAGTACGCGGAAACGCTGAACCAGATGGATGAGAACTGGAGCGCCGAGGCCGGTGGCGAGATGAAAGTTTATCATCTCGATGCAGTCGCGGCGCACATCGCGCAGTCCATCATTCAGGCGGCCATGCCCTCTGTTCGGTTTGGGGCGAGTCCCGATGGCAAGAAAATGATCGTCTGGGCGAACTCCGAACAACACACCGAAGTTCAGGCGATGGTCGATCAACTGGAAAACCAGACCGACGGCAAGGGGTCTCAGCTGCGCATTTATACGCTCGAAGCCACGGGGGCGGCTTACGCTTATCCCATTCTGGCGAACGCTGTTCCCGGGGTCGTGATATCCTACGGCCAGGACCCGAGCAAGATGATGGTTTGGGGGACGCCGTCTCAATTGGAGAAGGCCGATAAGATTATCGAAGAGATCAAGGCCGATGGCGCGCCGGGTAAGGACGCCTACGTCGAAACCTACACGTTTAACAAGATGCCCGCCGCGAACGCGATCGGCATTCTGCAGATGTCGTTCCCGCAGGCGCGCATCACAACCACGCAGGACCCGCGGCAGTTGGCGATCTGGGCGCGTCCGAATGAACATGAAGGAATTGGCGCCGTCGTGCAGAAACTGGAAACCAGTCTCGCCGCGGATGATGATCGCGCGATCCAGGTGTTTCCGCTCAACAATATCGCTCACACGACGCTGCTTGAGTTTCTCGATCCTGATCTGAAAGCGAATGCGAACTTCACTCCGAATACGGCAACCGACAGCCTGATCGTGCAGGCTCCCCAGGATCAGATGGAGGCTTTGAGCGCCGCGATAGCGGAACTCGTTGAAAAGCTCCCCCGCGATGAGAAGCCTGTTTCGCATGTGTACCGCTTCCAGTACAGCGATCCGAACGCGGCTGCGGCCGTGTTGCGTACATTGACACCGGCGGCGAATATCGCCGTCGACCAACGGGCGCGGAGCCTCGTGGTGACGGCATCACCTGCTGACCACGAAACGATCGCGGGCGCTATCGAAGAGATGGACGCCGAGGATGCCACCGCCCGCGCGCAGATTCTCAAACATTACAAAATCGACAACGTGGAAGTCAGCAGCATGATGGGGATGTTGCAGACCTTGTTTGCATTCCAGCCGGAAGTCCGGTTCTCGATGGATGCCAATACCAGCACGCTCGTCGCGTATGCTTCGGAAAGTCAGCACGAAGAAATCGCCGCCTTCATAAATGACCTCGACTCGGTCGGCGCCGGCCAGACGTCGAAAGCGTACGTGCTCGAAAACCTCGACCCGAGCGCCGCCTTCGGAATCGTTCGCGCGATGTTCCCCCGCAACCCGGCTGTTCCTGATCAGGCGACGCGTTCGATCGTGTTCGTCGGTTCGGAAGCGGACCACAAGAAAATGCAGGAGATGATCGACTCGATCGACATCGACAAGGGTCAGGTCGTACAGATTTATCAGTTCGAAAACGGCGACCCGAACTCGGCGATCTCCGTACTGCAACCGCTGGCTCCCCAGGCTCGCTATGCCGTGGATCAACGTACGCGCAGCCTGATGGTCACCGCCTCGGCTGCTGACCAGGAAACCATCGCCGCCGCGGTCGCCAAAATGGATACCGGTGGCTCCGCGAAGGTGATGAAGCATTACAAACTCGACAACGTCGAAGTGAGCAGCATGCAGAACATGCTGCAATCGTTGTTCGCCTATGAACCCGAGGTGCGGTTCTCCATTGACGCGAATACCAGTACGCTGGTCGCGTATGCATCCGAAGGCCAGCACGCGAAGATCGCCGAATTTATCAAAGAACTCGATGCCGTGGGAGCGAACCAGACTTCGAAGGCCTATCCGCTCAAGAATCTCGAACCGAACGCCGTCTTCGGTATTGTGCGTTCGATGTTCCCCCGCAATCCCGCCGTTCCCGATCAGTCGACGCGCTCGATCGTGTTTGTCGGATCCGAAGCGGATCATGAGCGTATGGCTCAGATGATCGAATCAATCGACTCGGCGCCGAGTCAGTCCAATCAGGTCGTGAAGTCCTATACGATCGAAAACGTCGAACCGAATTCGCTCGTGAATATGCTGCAGAGTCTCTATAAGTTCCGCCCTGATATCTATTTCGCGATTGATCAGCGGAACGGCATCATCATGGCGCACGCGCCGGAGGAATATCAGGCCAAGATCGCCAGCACGATACAGGAAATCGACACCCAGACAGGCAAGTCGGTCAGCCGGGCGTTTTCCAGTTCGAAGGTGTCGTCGCAGGCCCTGTTCGATCTATTGCGAACCCAGTTCTCACGCAACCAGGAAATCACCTTCTCGATCGATCGCCAGGGAGGGATGGTCATGGCCTTTGCTCCTCAGAAGAAAATGGACGAGATCGAGGAAGCGGTCGCGGCCATCGAAGCCTCAGCCAAAGAGGTCGTGAGCAAGGTCTACAAGCTGTTGGAAGCGGACGCCCGTTCGGCCTGGCAAGTGCTGCGGACAGTGGTGCCGGACGCGTCGATTTCTTTCGACAATCAGAGCAATACCATTCTGTTCGCGGGCTCCGCAGAAGACCAGAAGCTGGTGGAAGGCTTAATCCGTGAACTCGAAGAGCAGGAAGCGACCGTAGTGACGTCGCAGGTCTCCAAGGTTTACCAGAGCGACAAGATCGAACCCAACGCCCTCGTCCGCATGATGCGGGATATGTTCCCGAACAGCCGGGGGATGTCGATTACTGAGAACAACGAAACGAATTCGGTGATCGTGTATGCGAAACCATCCGAGCATGAGCGAATCGCCAGTGCGATGACGGCCCTCGAAGAAGGTACCGCCGTCGCGACGACCGAGGTGTACCGCCTGCAGTACGCGGATCCCGATTCGGTGGAAGAGGCACTCGAAAGTGTCGTGCCGAATGCGAAGCTGGGGGTTGATGACAACAATTACAGTGTGGTCGCCACAGCCAATCAAAAGGACCACGCCCGAATCCGGGAAGCGATTGAGCGACTCGATATTGATCCGAATGAAGGAAAGCAACTCGAAGTATTCACGCTACAGGTGAATGAACCCTACGACGCGGAATATACGATCGAGCAGTTCTTCGGCAATTCGGTCTGGGACAGCAATCCCGCTTCGCCGCAGATAAACTCCGATGAGGTCAATCAGCAACTGCTGGTGCGCGGAACGGAGAAACAGCTGGCGGACATCCGGCAGATGCTTATCAAAATGGGAGAGACGCATCTTGCCCAGGCGACGCCGAGCAGCAATGACAGCAAGATCCGCGTCATTCCTTTCCATGGAAACACGGAAGAAGCGATCGAAGAACTGCAGCGAGTCTGGCCGCAGTTGCGATCCAACAAGATCAAACTCGTGGTTCCCTCAGCCGTCGCCCCGACCATGCGAAAACTGCGCGAGCCGGAAGGGGATGCGAAGCCGACACCGGGCGCGAATTTCTCAGTAGAGGACGATGCGAAATCGGAAGAGAAAGCGGAGCCGAGCGAGCAGGAGCGCGAAGAGTTTCGCAAACTGGTCGAACAGGCCCGCGCCAAACTGAAAGCGCAGGCGGAAGCGGAGGCCAAACAGGCCGAGGAACAGGAATCCCTTCCCGAACTTGAGCCTGCTCCGACCGATCCGGACGTGACGCCGCAACCGGCTACGCCTCTGCCCGCTGAGTCGGCGCCGGCCACCGAAGAACCGGAAGAGCCTGCGGCGCCCATGAATCCGGCAGACGTTACACCGCTTCCCTCGACCGGGGAAGCGAATGAAACGACTCCGGCAGAAGCACCCGCGGGGGAAGCTCCTCCGATCATCATCGCGCCGGGGGATGACAGCATTACGATTTCCTCCGACGATCAGGAAGCCCTCAACCAGATTGAGCGTTTACTCCGGGCGATGTCGCGTGAAGAATCGCGTCCGTCGATTGGTAAAGACTTTGTCGTTTTCCAGTTGAAGTACGCGAGCGCAGAGAGCGTTGAGGATACTCTGGATGATCTGTTCCGCGGTAACCGTCGCCGGGGGGGAGGGAACAATCGAAACACGTCGTCGATTTCAAATCCGTTTTCCTCGATCCTGGTTCAGGCGGACGAGAGGTTGAACGCCCTGATCGTCTATGGGAACAAAAAGGAACGGGACATGATCGAGGAACTTCTCGGCATTCTAGATACGGAAGAAACGAACGACGTGCTGCAGCAGAACAAACCCCAGATTGTGACGGTGCAGAATGCACCAGCGACACGCATTGAGAGTGTGTTGCGCGATATCTACAGCTCGGAACTTCGGAGTGCGGGTGGTTCGCGTCCCATCCCGATTCCAGCGGGGGTTTCATATGAAGTCGCGGCGACGATTCAGCAGATCAACATCACACGAGCCGCACCGCTGTTGACGTTGACGGTGGATGAAGATACCAACTCGATCATCATCGCGGGGGCCGATCATCTGGTGATACAAGTTATCGACCTGATCCACGAACTCGATAAGAAAGCGGAGACCGAATCGACTCAGACGTTCAAGGTTGTTCCGCTCAAGAAAATCAACTCGACGCGTGCCCGAGAAGTGCTGCAGGAACTCTTCCCGCAGAATGACTTCGGCGGCGGTCGCCGTGGATTCCGCGGGCGCCGAAATAACTGATCGCTGGCGGTTTGCCGTTGCTTCCAACCAATCAAAAAGCCTCCCTGCGAATGGTCGCGGGGAGGCTTTTCTTTTTGCAGGAACGGGTTGTGAGCCCGACTACGGTTGAACTTCGTCAGCCGGTCGGGGGCCGGAGTCTTTACGACCACTTCCTTCGAATCGGCTGATCGCCCGCACCGTCATGTCGTGGTTACAGACGATCTGACAGCTGAGCCGAGCCCCTTCGATGCCTCGAGCTTCCAGGACCGCTTTCTCAGCGTCGGTCATCGTCTCGGGTTCGCCATCGATGAACTCGACACGGCAGGTGGTGCACTTGGCGACGCCACCGCAGGCGTGCAGTTGATCGACTCCCGCTTCATCGGTCATCGCCAGGACAAGCCGTTTGCCGGCGGGGACATCGAACTCGCCGTAACCTTCCACGGTCAATTTCGGCATATCAGAAACCTCTTTCTCGCTGGTGTCGTACGTGTGTGCCGGGCAATTTTACCCGCCGGCACGTCAATAAGTCCGTTGTTGGGGTTTGGCCGATTTGTAGTCCTCTCCCAGAACTTCGTCAAATTCGGAGGCGTTCTTTTCGAGCATTCCCCGCAGGGCGCCGAAGTCGCCGCCGTGGGAGAGGAACTGAGCGTTCAGTTCGGTGTGGAGGCTCTTCACCATTTCCTTGCTGAAGGCGGGCTGTCCCCACGATTTTCCGTGTTTCTTAACGGCGGCGGAGACAATCTTCTGGGCTTCGGCAATGTCGAAGGGGGGATTGTCCATGTTGCGCAACCGGAGGCCGAGGTCTCCCGGGCCGACGAAGAGGCAATCGACACCCGGAACGGCCGCGATCGCTTCCGCGTTGTTCACCGCCTCGACCGTTTCGATCTGCACACACAGGAAGGTTTCCCGGTTGGCGAATTTCACGTATTCATCGACCTGATCGAACATGAAGTCCGAGTCGAGACCGGCGCCATCGAGGCCGCGGTCGCCGATTGGCGGAAACCTGATCGATTGGGCCAGGTCATGGGCTTTTTCCGGAGTGGAGACATGCGGGATCATCAGCCCCGTGGCGCCATCTTCGAGGTAACGGTAGAGGCGGGTCTTCTCGAGCGTCGGTGGGCGGAGAATGCAGTCGATGTCGTGCAGGTGGAAATAGGCGAGCATCATCTGCACTTCGCGGTCGCTCATTGCCCGGTGTTCGTTGTCGAACCAGATGCCGTCATAGCCGAACTCGGCCGCAAATTTGATGAACGCGGGGACCACGTGACCGAGACAACAGATCCGCGCCACTTTGCCGGCCCGGATTTTTTCCAATACTTTACTGCGACGCACGGTTTCGCCCTTCCAGATGATCGCGTTGGCGACCTGAGATTGTTTCGTTGATGTCTAGAAATAATTGCACTCATTCAGTCGATGGATACCGGTCAGGGACTGAACGCGCGGGTTCAATCTTAGTTCCAGCGGCGTCAGGCTGTCCATGATCAGCCTGCGAATCCACGACCGGGAGTGTAAATTGCCCGGGGCAACCGCTGACCTGGGAATTGACTTTATTTCTGTATCTTCAGGGATTGAGGTAAATCTTCTTCGGTCGAATCAGCGCGATGGTTATCACGCATAAAACTCGGAACACTGCAACTCAGTCGGGGCGTCTGAACGAGAATTTAACAGTTCATTTGCGAAATCTGAAACGGGGACGGGCAAGCTATCCGAGAAAATAGATAAGCTTGCGAACTCGATCGAGCGAGTGCGGGAAAGGTTTTCCGACAGACCCATTTTCTGTTTGCAGATTTGAATCGGGATGGGTACTGTTTTGAAAATGGAGATTGCAATCGGCAGCGACGCTGATTGCGAGAATCACTACTGGAAATTCCTGAATGCGATTCCTGTCACGCTACTGAGTGTGACCGCCGGAGTTTCCTTCCCGCACTGAAGCGATGTTTGCAAGACGAATCAGAGTCGATTGTTTCTCGTAAGAAGGAACCAACCGCATGATCGCCTTGGGAACAGGTAGCGATTACTGGCAAGCTAAAATGAAACCCCCTCGATTTTCCGCTCCTACGGATGCCGTGAGCGTGGATGTGTTCGGCAATGATGCCGGCGGCACGGATGCGCTGTCAGCGGCGTGCCTTGGCTTTCTCAGCCGTAAAACAGGCTATCCTGTTACCGTTTTTGATTTCGACGCCTCGCTGGAAGAGGCGTATGGCGTCGATGGCTACATGCTCGTCGAGATGCTCATAGAAGTCTCGAAACGGTTTGACCTGAGCCCGCTCACCGGGCTGATTCGCGATCTCGACCTCGGTGCATCCTGCACGCTCCGCAGACTCCTGAATTTCATTCATCGGAACCTCGACTCCGAGAAGGTCTATCAGGATCTTGATCTTCGTCGTCGGGCGGAGTCGTCACTTCCCGCCGACTTCCCGATTCCCGTTGTGGAACTGACCGGCTCGCCGTACGAAATCGGATTCCAGCACGGCCGCAACCAGGCGGCACAGACCAAGCAGGTCACCCGCGCCGTCGCCCGCGTTCTCGGACCCCGCATTCTCGATATCCCGGAATTGAACGAAGCGATCTGCGATCCGACGCTGTACTTCGGTGAATCGGAAATTGAAGAGATGCAGGGACTGGCCGACGGACTCGGCATCAGTTTTCCAGCGGTTCTCGGTCACAACCTCGGACTGTATCCCGAGTACATTCCCGGTTGCTCGCAGTTCGTCGTCTCCGAAGACGTGAACGGCACGAGTGGCATGCTGCACTGCGTGAACGAAGATTCGCCCATCACGATGATCATCGGTTCGGCCATGCGACGGGTGCTGCAATTACGAAATCCCGCCGACGGGTATCGCAGTCTGCTCTATTCAATCGCCGGCCAGGTGGGGGGCCTTAACGGGATCAATGAATGTGGTCTCACCGTAACGACTACGATTCTGCTGGATCGTCCACGCCGCCCCGAAACGGCCAAGGGTCGCATTCACCCCGCGATCGTCAAGAACATCCTCGAAAATGCGGATTGCATCGAATCCGCGCTCGCAGTCTTCCACAGCCTCGATCGGAACGGCGCCTGGTCACTTTGCCTGAGCGAAGCGAACACGGGCCGCATCTGCTATCTCGAATACGACGGCCACGATATTTTCGTTCGCAACAATCTGAAGCGGCTTGTGAGCACCAACCACGCCATCCTGTTCCCGCCGTTTGGCAATAAGGTGATGCACTCGGAGTATCGTCTGCAGCGACTCGAACAAATCCTGGACTGGGAAAACGAGGGCGAAATTGATCTCGAACTGGCCAAGTCGTCTTTGCGGGATCGCTTCGACTTGCAGCGAGGTCGCGTTCCCGCCCATCCGACGAAGAACAGTGTCCGCCGGAACGACAACCAGGGGAGCCTGGTCTTCGCGCCGCAGGAAGGTCGCCTCTTCATCACGCCCGGGCCAATGCAGCCCGAGCGGGAAGATCACTACTACGAACTCGATCTCAACGGGTTGCTGTCACAACCGGTTGCCGCCGCGGAGATCGAAGAAGCTGTCGCTTAGAGGCAGTCAGATTCACTCCGCTTTCGCGGGAACGGCCAGCATGTCGATGGCGATCGCTTTTCCGGGGACTTCAATTCCTTCGATCCGGGCGAGCGACGCTGCCGGGGGATGTTCGGGACTGTAGTATTCCGGTCGAATCTGACCGAAGGGTTTGCTGACCTCCGCGTTGGTCGTGTAGTACGTGGCTTTGGCCAGGTGCTCGAGATCGCTGCCGGCCGCTTCGAGGACTTTTTTCAGCTTACCGAAGATCGCATGGATTTGGTCTTCGTGAGACTCGGCATCCGTGGCGATGAGGTCTCGCACATAGATTCGGTCGGGGCTGATGACCAGGGTGTAGCGGCAATAGACAGGGGAGACCGTCAACCACGGGAGCCAGAAGTGCTGCACGGTGGCTTCAGGATCGGCCCCCTCGATCTGCAGGTCATCCGGCACCCAGGCGATCATTTCGATCTCGATGCTGTCCGTCGTCTTCCATTCGAGGTGTGTGACAGCCGGGCGAGCATCTTCGGGATAAAAGCTGTCGATGACGTCGTCGACTTCCCCCGCCTTCGACATCGGGGCGAGAAAGGTGCGAATGTGAACGACGTGTGACGCGTCGAGACCGATGTGCGTAAGCGTTCTGTGCAATCCTTCCATCGTCAGCCTGGCAGTTTCGACGGTCCCGTTCCCCTGTTCCAATTGACCGGAAATATAAACAGCGCGACCGCGGGGAAGGACCGACAAGCGAACACCGGGAACGGAAGACGAGAGGTGCGCTACTTTGTCGTACTTTTTATCGCTGGCGAAGATCACTTCCATCCCCACTTTGGCTTCCGGATCGGGTAGGGGAGAGATCAGGTAGGTCGCCAGACTGTTGCTGAGGCCAGCTGGTTTTTGACGTACGAATTCGAGTTCGTCCCGGGTTGCGCAATGGACGCGAAACAGGACGATGTCGTCTTGTCCCGAACCGATTGACTCAATCAGGGTCCGAGCATTCTGGCCCAACTGCCGCAACTGATCGAGGGTTTCCGTCGACACCACTCGGCCGCTCTCGTTGACGGGCAGGATCAGGCCGGTATGAACGAGGGATTGGTCATGAACCACGACGGCGTGCGGGCCAGAACTCGATTCGTCAAGTTTGATGGATTTCATTTTCTCTGCGGCTGCGGCTCCGCTGGCAAGGACTGTCATCAGGGCGAAGGTAAGAATTGATTGCAGGCAGGTCATCATCGGAGCGACTTTTCTGTGAAGTCAGGCGACTGAGGGCGGGAGATCAATGTGAACAGAATGTACCTTCCAGTCGACCCGGATTCGGGTTGCGTGTCAACATAGGGGAGGCTTAAAAGCCCGGTTAATTATTGGATTTACGGCCCGGCTACGACGGGAGGAGCGGACTGCCGGAAATTCGCCCCGTTGATTGACATCGAACTGGCCAGCAATCAAAATAGGCGATTTCCCCATTCCCCCGGTTACGAAGGGGGCGCCGGCTGGCAGAAGCACAGTCGCGAGCGCCCGCAAAATCTGTCGGAGCAACATGTTGGACGAAGCGGTTCAAAAAGCCAAAGTCCTGGTCGAGGCCCTCAACTGGATTCGCCGGTTCCGGGGCAAATACGTGGTGATCAAACTGGGGGGGAGCACACTCGAAGATCAAGATGCGATCCGCCGGTTCCTGACCGACGTTATCTTCATGGAAACGGTCGGCATGTACCCTGTGATCGTGCATGGTGGGGGAAAGTCGATCAACAAAGCGGTGGAAGCGGCTGGCATCGAATCGCGCTGGGTCCAGGGACGACGGTACACCGATCCGATGACGCTTGAGATCGCGACGAATGTCCTCGCCAATGAAATCTGCGCCTCGCTCGTCAGTGAGATCGAACGGCAGGGAGCGAAGGCGATCGGGCTGCACTTCGGCACGCAGAACAGTCTCCTCGCGGAAAAGCTGGTTCTCCAGGACAATTCCGGGAACCCGATCGATCTCGGCGCTGTCGGTTACGTGTCCCATGTCGATTGCGAATTGATTCAGGAAAAATGCAGACAGGGGCTGATCCCGATCATCCCGTCGGTGGGGCTCGACAAAGACGGCAACCGGCTCAACATCAATGCGGATACGGCCGCCGCGGCTGTCGCACGGGACTTGGGTGTCGAGAAGCTGATTTTCCTCAGCGACGTCTCCGGTATCTATCTGAACCCCGACGACCCGTCGACCCTGCAGTCGCACCTGACCATCGGTCGCGTTCGCGAACTGATCGCGGACGGAACGATATCCTCGGGGATGATTCCCAAGGTCGAGGCGGCACTTGAGGCCCTGGAAGTCGGCGTCAACAAGATTCACATCGTCGACGGACGGAAACCGCACACCGTCCTGCTCGAGATTTATTCGAACACTGGCATCGGGACAGAGATTGTTCCCTGACCAGAAGGTTGGGGGTGGCGACGGATTCCCCCCCCATTGAAGTTTTTTATTCACACGTTTCTTTCCATTAACCAGAACGAGGTTGCCCAGTGAGCACCACCGGTTTCCTTTCGAGTCAGGAAGTCATTCAGGTTTTTGACAAGCATGTCATCCCGAACTACGGTCGATACCCGATCAGCCTGGTTCGCGGGGAAGGCTGCCACGTCTGGGATGCGGAGGGGAAACGTTATCTCGACCTGTTTCCCGGCTGGGGCTGCAATATCATCGGTTACTCGCCTCCACGGCTCGTGAGCGCAATTCAGGAACAGGCCGCCCGGCTGATTCATGTGCCGAACACCTGGTACACCGAACAGCAGGGGGAATTCGCCCGCTTGCTGACGACTCATGGCTTCGGCAAGGCGTTCTTCTGTAACAGTGGCGCGGAAGCGAACGAAGGGGCGCTCAAACTCGCCCGACTGCACAGCCCGGAAGGGAAACACAAGGTCATCACCTTCGAGAACAGTTTCCACGGGCGGACATTCGCAACGCTTACGGCGACAGCCCAGCCCAAATACCAGGAAGGGCTCGGCCCCCTGATGGCTGGTTTCAAATATGCCCGGTTCAATGACCTCGATGCCGTGAAAGAACTGATCGACGACGAAACCTGT
>PABD01000207.1 GCA_002702685.1 Planctomyces sp. | reverse complement strand
GAGTCCCGCAGAAAACCTTGTTCTACGTTATAAAAATTCTCTTCTTTGAGCGATGCCCCGAGGAATTCCAGTCCATCACCCTCGAACTTTTCGTCCAGTGCGTCGACTGGGATGGCATTTCGCACGTCCCGGCAAATCGCCAGATGAAATCGAAATACCTTCTCCATGTCCCTCTCCCAGAAGAGCACATGCCGGACTTTGAAAGGTGGGTGGGGAAACGAACCGAAGTCCTTCGTATTGCTCGTGTCGACGAGCGTCCCATCATTGAAAAGTGTGGAGAATTCGAAAGATTGCGACGACATCGTGCTGTTTCCCTGGTTCACGACGTAGGTATGAGTAATCGTAAACGCCGTGCGGGAAGCGGGATGATACCAGAGTTGCCCCAGCATTTTCGCCGTGGGGACAAGGTTGCGAATGAAAAAGTTCGTCACAAACTCAAAACCGAGCTTCTCGATGTTCCCCTGTTCTTCCTCGAAATAGTCGAGCGATTCCGTCAACGGCGCGGGAACGGCGTTGACGTCGAAGTCGGTGATCTTGGGATTCTTGTTCATCTTGAAGATGGAAAGAATCAGGAGGGGGAAGCCCAAATAAAACAGGAGCACGGCAACGAGCAGAAACCCGAGGGTGAAACCGATTCCCGCCCACAATCCAAACCCGCCCAAGTCGGCGACCAAAATCGGCGCGGCGATCGACCCCACCATTGCATTCATCATCAGGCCATCCCTCCAATTAGACGACGCACAACTAACCAATACCTAAAAGTCATGAAGACCAAGTTCCGTCATTTTTCGACGAACTTTGACCTTCATCATCCACAAACGAATTTGTTTGAATGGCCTGAGCAGCTTCCAGGTCATCAGATAGGCTCCGCGGATTGTGGCGACATAGTAGTCACCCGGTTCAGGCCGGAGATATCCGACGTCGACTGAGTATTCATTGCTGGCTCTTATCCCCGCCTTATGCGCCTCGAAGACGTCCCCAGAAAACTCATTATCTAACCGATTCGAACGAGTCGCTGGTACGATCTGAGCGCATGCCGCCTGATGAAACTGATTTAGTTTCTCGACGCTTTCCTCCCAGGACATGGAGTAGGTATACGCCTTTGGTTCCTCCGGGAATAAGCCAGGATCACTCGCGTTGTTGGTCACGATTAGAGTGTCGTTGCTGAAACGTGTCGCAAAGGAAATCAGCATACTGGGAGCAACAATAGCATTGTTCTGCACTACATAAACATAGCTCACTGCGCAAATCGTACGGAATTCATTATGAAACCAGTATTCGCCAATTGTCCTGCCGCTGAGAGTCGCGTCAGATATGAAAAAGTTTGTCAGAAATTCGAACCCAAGCCCCCTTAGCGATTCGTGTTGGTGAGCAAAAACTTCGAGGGCGGGCAAAAGTGGTTCAACCAGTTCGTCGGGGTCAAAGGGGGCAATCGTCGGGTCCTTTTTAAACTTCAAAGTGGGCCGAACGATCAACGGTAGAATGATGTAATACCAGGCAACGACGACTAAAAGAATTACCGCGACGACCGTAGCCAACGCACCTAAACCAAATGGCTCACCTTCGGCGAAGACAGGGATCAGAAACTCGCCGCTCATACTTCCACACTTTCAAATTCACCGACCCTATTCTACATTGCGCACATCACGGCCCATATTCTGCCATCTGTGCGGAAATATTTCCACACTGTGGAAAAGAGGTATTCGAATATTACTGCCGCCGAAGGGCACGGCGCTTCTTCACTCGTGCTCTGTTCCCCACAATTTTGCGAGCTGCACCACGACCTCAACGGCTTCTTCCATCTCTTCCAGGCTGGCCCATTCGAGAGGGGAGTGCGGGTTGTGCTGGCCCGATGAGAGATTGGGCGTCGGCAGGCCTTTGGCGGTGAGGACGGACCCATCCGTTCCCCCACGAATGATGCTGAGTTCGGGATTCTGCCCCAGTGCTTCGAGCGCCGATACCGCTTTTTCGAGTGCCCGCGGCTCTTTCGCCAGGCCCTCACGCATATTGCGGTACTGTTCGATAATCTGGATGTCTATCTCCAGCCTCGGTTCGCGTGCTTTCAGTTCATGCGCAATCTGATGAAGCAATTCGGCGTACGATTTGAGCTTATCCGTTTCGAAGTCCCGCAGGATGATTTCAACCGATGTTTCCGCGACGGTGCCTGTCATGTGGTAGGGATGTAGAAACCCCTGTCGGTCCTCCGTCGTTTCCGGAGAATCCGATTCGCGCGGCAGCCGATCGAGGAACTGGGCCATGTAGCGAATCGCGTTGACCATTTTTCCCTTGCCGATCGAAGGATGAATGTTGATCCCGCGAATCGTGACTTTCGCCATGTCGGCCGAGAATGTTTCCGTATCTATTTTACCGGTGCCATCGCCATCGAGCGTATAACCGCAGATACAGTCGAGCGCCGCAAGGTCGATATGATCGGTGCCATGACCGATCTCCTCATCGCAGGTAAAGCAGACTTTCACCGGGCCGTGAGGAAAATCGGCATTCAACAGCTTTTCCGCGGCGGTCATGATGATCGCGATCCCGGACTTGTCGTCCGCCCCGAGCAGGGTCGTCCCGTCCGTGGTAATAATGGTCCCCCCTTTGAGTGCTGCCAGTTCCGGGGAATCGGCCACGCGAATCACACGTCCCTCTTTGAGCGGGATATCGGAACCGTCGTAATTCTCGCGGACCTGGGGGTTGACGTTCGTGCCCGTGAACTCGGGGGAGGTGTCGACATGCGCAAAGAACGCAATCGCCGGCGCACTGCAGCCGGCCGTGGCCGGAACGGTCGCGGTAACGATGCCGAATTCGTTCATCTGAACATCGGTAAGACCGAGCGATTGACATTCCTCCTGGAGGAGGCGAGAGAGATCGAGCTGCTTTTTGCTGCTCGGATAACTCTCAGAATGGGCATCAGCGCGGGTGTCTATTTTGACATATCGTAAAAAGCGATCGAGAAGAGTCGTCATCGGTCGGTTTCCCATGTGACTTATGGCATCTGATGTGTGAATTGCGTAAACTCAGGTATCCCCTCGCAATCAGTATCGTTAAATGATCACCAGAAGAAAAGAATGTCAGAGCCAGGGAGGAGAGAGATGAAAAAAATACAGCTGGGCGACCTCACGATGAATGTCGTCGACGAAGGTGAAGGCAAGCCGATTCTGTTCGTGCATGGTTTCCCGCTCGATCACCGCATGTGGCGCGAGCAACGAAAGTCGTTTGCAGCCGATTACCGTGTGATTATTCCCGACCTGCGCGGTTTTGGCGAAAGCGACGTCACCTCGGGCACCATTACCATGGCGCAGTTTGCGGATGATCTCAATAATCTGCTGAACGCGCTGAAGGTCGTCGAACCGGTCGTCTATTGCGGACTTTCCATGGGAGGCTATATCGCCTGGGAATTCGCAAAGCGATACCGCGAACGACTGGCGGGATTGATCGTCTGCGATTCAAAAGCGGCCTCTGACTCCGACGACACGCGCCAGACACGCTTTAACTCCGCCAAAGAACTGCGTGAAAATGGGGCCGACAATGTCGTCTTTGCCATGATGCCCAAAATGTTCGGCATGACGACCCGTGACAGGAATCCCGAACTGGTCGAAGAATTCCGACAGATCATGCTGAAAGCCAATGCCGAAGGCATGGCCGCGGGGCAACTCGGAATGGCGGACCGCATCGACGGCCGGTCGCTGCTGACTGAACTCAATATCCCCGCGCTCCTGCTCTGTGGCGAGGAAGACATTATCTCTCCTGTCTTGGAGATGCAGGAAATGGCGGCTTCCATGCCGCAGGCCGAGTTCGTGGGGATTCCCGAAGCGGGTCACCTTGCTCCCTTGGAACAACCGGTCGAAGTGAACAACGCCATCCGCAAGTTCATCGAGAAGCTTTGAAGTTCCCGACACAGAAAGTGCGCTCATGATTTTTTCCCACCGAATGTTCCGTGTCGCAATGACCTTGTCGATTGTGACCACTTTTGGTCCCGCACTCTGCGGATCGTTGTCCGCTTCGGATGACGTGGAACAGATCGAGACGGATCTTCTGATCGTCGGCGGGACCGAATCGGGCTGCGCGGCCGCGGTGCAAGCGGCACGGATGGGAGTTGAGTCGATCACGATTGTCAACGACATCGAGTGGCTCGGTGGGCAATTTACCGCGGAGTCGCTCGTCGCCATCGACGAAAACCGGCCCCCCAGTGGTTACGGTAATGGTGTTCCCTTCCCGCGGGCGGGTCTGTTCAAAGAGGTGATGGACCGGATCGAAGCGATCAACGAAGAAAAGTTCGGCCACCCGCGCCCGGGCAATACGCAGGTGATCACGACCGCGCTCCCCTCAGACGCCGAACGGGCCTTCCGCGATCTGCTCGCGCCGGGAACCGAATCGGGCCAGATACAGGTCCTCTCAAACTATGAACCGGTCTCGGTGGACATCGATACTTCCGGAGAACATCCCCGGGTCACCGGCGTCCGGTTTGCCCAACGGGGGGAGACGCGTCGGTCGACCCTGAATGTCTGCGCGGAACTCGTCATAGATGCCTCCGACTGGGGAGATGTCATTAGTCTGTCAGGAGCGGGCTATGAATTCGGGCCTGATCTCAAAAGTAAATACGATGAGCCGCTTGCCCCTGCCACGCGTGAGGGGTATCCGCTGACGGACATGAATCCGATCACGTACAACATGCTCATCGAGGAGACGGACACCTACGAGCCGATTCCGAAACCGGCGGGATACGACATCCGCAACTACACGGAGAATAACTATCCGAAAGACCCCGCTTACATTTATCGCGCCCGACGAATTATCGATCATTACGGGTTCTCCGATATCAACCATCCTGATGTGATCCTGCTCTGCTTCGCGCCGTGTGACTACCCATTGGATGTGCTGCCGAGATCGGTGGTGGAAAGGTTGGAAGCGAACGAAGCCGGAGCATCGCAGAAGAATATCGCGGAGATGACGCCGGCGCAACGGCGGATCGTGTTTGAAGACGCCAAACAACATTCGCTCGGATACTTGTACTACCTGCAAACCGCCGTACATGATCAGATGGCGGACAAGACGCACAGCTTCCGCCGGTTCAAATTGAAGAACGACTTTGGCACGGCGGACAGCCTGCCTCCCAAACCCTACATCCGGGAATCGCTCCGCTTACAGGCGCTGCACATGCTGAAACAGCAGGATACGACGGGATTCAATAACAACTCGCTCTATTTCGCCGACTGTATGTTTCATGACGGGATTGCCTGTTTTCAATTCGAATACGACTTTCACCCGACGAAACGTGTCTTTCTCGATGAAAACAATCCCGCTGGCCCGTGGCGAAACGCCTTCCGGAAGGGTCGCACGTGGGGCCCTCCTTACAGCGGTCTCAGTCTTTTCCCGGCGCGGAGCGTCATACCGACAGAGATGCGCGGATTGCTTGGAGCGCAGAAGAATTTGGGGTATACCAGCATAGTCAGTTCCGCCGTGCGACTGCATGACCAGTCGATGGCCATCGGACAGGGGATCGGGGCCCTGGCTGCCGTAGCGATCAATACCAATACGGAACCGCACGCCATTCCATTTCAACCCGCCGCACTCGAAAAGATCTGGTCCGGTCTGTGCGCGAACTCCCCGAACAGTATCCCCGCGATGCTCTGGCCATGGCGCGACCTCGAGCCGGATCACCCGGCGTTCGTCGCGGTGAACCAGCTATCGATTCGCCAGTTGCTCCCCATCGATCCGACCGAAGTTGAATTTCAGGCCGACTCGCCGGCGGAGAAACCGTGGCGAGAGGCAGCGTCAGCATTGGCAAAAAGTCGTCTCGCGATCTCCGACTTAACCATGCCAGATGAGGAAATGACTCGCGGCGAGTTCGCGATCGCGCTCTGGTCGCAGGTTCATTCTAAGCCGTTGGAACTTCCGAATCTGAAACCGGATGACCGTGATGCCGATGGAATCGCCGACGAAGTCGATCCGCTCCCTTATACAACCGGCACGACGAGTTGGACTGATTGGAAGCCGGATCCCACGGAGGACGGCTTGCCAGACGAACGCGCTGCGGCGGATACTCTCGTTGCCCAATTCTACTTCGGTGGTCCCGAGACCGACGAGGTGGACAGTTTCGTACTCGATTCCGGAGCGGTTTATTCGGACTCGGAAGGTTATGGCTGGAGGCGATCATTGCGCGACAACCATCGCGACCGGGGAGCCAGCACGTTTACTCTCAAAGAGACGTTCCTCTTTACCCGCACGCACGACCTCTGGGAGTACAATCTCCCGCCGGGCAAGTATCGGGTGACGGTTTGCATCGGGGATTCGGTCCACGAGCAGTTCGGGCAGCATGTCGCCATCGAGGGCGAGCAGGTCTTGAAAGACAAAACGACCCGGGCTGGTCACTTTATGGAGTTGAGCGAGGTTGTTACCGTTGATGACGGACTGCTGACCCTCGAAATCGGTACGCCGGGTGGCACGACCAACACCTGTCTCAACTGGCTCCGTATCGAACAGATTTCTTCCGAAAAGTAGCCCGTTTTTTAAAGGACGCCTTCATGGCAAAAGATCATGCTCCCCGCTTTCTGGCGATCGTTGATACCGCGCGGAAACATGTAACGGAATGCACCGTTGACGATGTCAAGCAGCGACTCGACTCGGGAGATCAGTTCCACCTGGTGGATGTACGGGAAGAGAGCGAGTATGCCGCCGATCATCTCCCCGGAGCCATTCACTTGAGCAAGGGGATCATCGAGCGGGACATCGAGAAAAAGATTCCCGACACCGCGAGTCCCATCGTTCTCTATTGCGGCGGTGGCTACCGCTCCGCGTTGGCCGCGCACAACCTGCAGCAGATGGGGTACCGGAACGTGATCTCGATGGACGGTGGCTATTCAGGCTGGAAAGGAGCAGGTTACCCGCTGGAAAAATAAAGTGGGAACACTCAAAAGAAGAAGGCTGCCGATTCGGCAGCCTTTAGTCATTGTTGATTGTGCTTTCGTCGCACTGACTAGTCCCGGTCGCGAACTTCCTCGAAGTACTCGAGCAACTTCTCCTGCGAAATCCCCCACAAGTCGCACATCGGCAGCGGACCGCCGAGCCCGATTTTGTTGAGATTCGCCACAGGGACGTCGAGCGCGACGGCCAGTTGTGTCGGCCAGTCCATGGGCCATTTATCGAGCAGCACCTGAAGCTCTTCAAAGCGGGTTTCCGCTCGCTGGTGGCTCAGTGCCTGGTATGCCTGCATCTTCGATTCGGCATCGATCCAGCCATGGGTCAGTTCGACGTCGAGCAGGTAGTGAATCACCGGGTCGAGATTTTCTTCGAGCAGTGACGTTATCAATTGCAACCGGTCATCGACCATCTGTGCAATTTCAGGTACACCGCCATTCTGTTCCCAGAACTTCTCGATGAGTTCCGGCGAGATACGTGTCAGTTGATTGTCGCGATCAACAAGGTGGTAAACAATGTGCATTTTATTGTCTCCTGTTCACACTGTGAGTTGCATGGATGCGACTGTTATCACAGAAACGAACCGGATGGTTGTCTCACCCGTAATTATAGGTCATGTCTTGTTGACGGGATCTTCTTCCACCTCAAGATTGTGGTAATTAATGATAGTGGGCGCAATATCATGGGTACCTGAGGGATCTCCCTGAAAGTCTCCTTCGTCCAGTTGTTCGAACACGACATTTTCAGACCACCACTTTTTCGCCTGGTTGTAACCCCAATCGTCGACTGCCGGAGATTTTCGCAACGCGATCACAAGTTCCTTGACGGACTTCGGCCGTTTGTCCGGACTCTTGTCGAGACAAGCCATGACGACCTGATCCATCTCTTTACTGATTCTGTTCAGACTGACTGTCGAAGGAGGATCAGGCAACGTGTGCAGTTGGTGCATGATGATTTCGCTGATCGTCTTGCCGGTGAAGGGAGGCCGGCCCGTAAGCAGGAAATAGACGACAGCCCCGAGTGAATAAACATCGACGCGCTGGTCGGCCGTCTCTTTGCTTTCGATCTCCTCCGGGGCCATGTACAACGGCGTCCCCAGGATCGACTGTTCGGCAGTCAGGTTGGCATCGCCTTCAGAAATCAGACTCTTGGCGAGGCCGAAGTCGAGAACCTTCACCATATCAGGCTGGCCACCCCGATTCGTCAGCATGATGTTCGCCGGTTTGATATCCCGGTGGATCAATCCGATGCTGTGGGCTTCTGACAGAGAACCACACACCTGGCTCAGAACATAAATGACGCGTCCCTCGGGAAGGGCCCCGTACCGTTTGACGAGGTCTTCGAGGGTGATGCCTTCGATGAACTCCATCGCGTAGTAGAAGATTCCTTTCGGAGTCCGCCCGTAGTCGTAGATGCCGATGGTGTTCGGGTGGTTCAGGCGGCAGGTAAGTTGAACTTCCCGTTCAAACCGGGCAATGGATGTTGCCCCCGCTTTGGCCGGATCGAGGACTTTGATCGCCGTGGGACGGCGCATCAGGGAATGGTGCGCTTTGTAGACGGCACCCATCCCCCCCTGGCCAATCTTTTCGAGCACCTGGTACTGTCCCATCTCCTGGAACTCGGTCACGACCTGTTGCATCGAACGCTGCAGCTTCCGCACGAAATGCGCTGCGATCATCAGGATGACCATCGTCACAAAAATCAGCGCGATCAACGCGCGGAAAATCCAGCGCAGCAGGATCACACTGCTGTAAGCTTCGGCCCGGTCGCGTTCGGTGGCGAGCCCGTAGTCGTATTCTTCCAACCAGACCCAGGCTCCCACGACGGGGACGCCCCGGTAATCGCGATACCCCTCGACGTTCACACCGCTCTCGCCTTCAGTGGCGGATTGCGCCATGAGTGTTAAGGGTTGCTCGGTCCGTTTCAGCTCCGCGCGTTTTCCGGTCGTCAGGTCGGCACCCGGATCTCTGATTTGCAGGTAGAGCATCGCTGAGACATCGTCCTGAGCTGGCAGTAAGCCGATCTCAACAAGTTCTTCTTCAAACCGGCTGTGAGAAAGCATCACTCCCTCGCGACTGAAGGCGTACGTTTCTCCCGATTGTCCCGCCTGGGCCAGGTCCAGAAAGCGACAAAAGACATCGTGCGGATCGAGTCGCATCGCGAGAGTCGCGATGACATTGTCTTCCGCATCGCGCAGCGGGGCCGCCGCGTACATCACTTCCTGCGGCCGCCGTTTCGTAGGATCGCCGTCCGCTCCGACCTCGGGCAGGGGGAGTTCCGACCGGAATGGGTGCGTGATGACCGATTTCCCTTCCCAAACGCGGTCGATGTCGAAATCGTTCACTCGAGCGAGAGACAACCCGATGAGATAGGCATCGTCACTCGCGATGACCTGACCGTCTTTCGTCAGGACGACGAAAGACAGGAAGTCAAAGACATCATCATAGTTGTCGAGTATGTCCGCGATCTGGGACTGCTGGCGCGCGTCCCGCAGCGAGAAGGACTCTTCACCGGTCGCGACGTTTTGCAGAAGCTCCGACACCGGTCCCCGCAAACGATTATCCCTCGCGATGGCGGTGATTTCCTGTTTCTGATCGGCAAACCAGCGAAGCTGTCCTTCTTTGACCGTATTCAGGATGACTACCAGTTGCTCCTGAATTTCGGTTTTGAGTTCCTGTTCGACTTTGTACTGAGTGAAGAACGCCATCAGTATCAGGAGGCTGATCGCGACGAGCGGCCACACCCAGACACGACTGCGGACGAGTCGCATCGCCTGAGAAGTCGAACGCTGAAAAATCGAAGACTTCGAACTCGTTGATTCGGAGAGTTGGAACACGAACGGGCCTTGATTGGACGGCAGGCTTTTCGGAATACGGGTACGAACAGAGCGAAAGACTGCTTGTATATTAACAGTGAGGCGAGCTTCACCCAGTATAGCCTTTTCCGAAGCCAGAAAACAGGTGCCGAAGGCCGTCGGCCACATTTGGTAATTGTTGCCGGGGCTGCTTATCTGTTAGGCTGAACGGGACCCATTCAGAAGAATTGTTCAATTTGCACCGTCCCACCGCCGATCCCGCCAACCAGAAAGATCACTCATGCGCTCGCGCCCCTTTCTCTGCCTGTTGCTCGTTCCACTGCTGATGCTGACGATCGCCCCGCTTTTCGCGGAAGAGGTTATCCCCCAGGATAAAGCGACTGTCGACGCCGAAAACAAGCTTGCCTGGTACAACGCCGAAATGTTGACCTTGGAAGGCAAAGCCTTCGACGATGTCGCCCAGTTCTACGATCGGCTTCCCGCCCGGGCCGAAGGAGTCGTTCGCGACGCAGTCTGGAACCTCAGCCGACAGTCAGCGGGGATCGCTGTTCGGTTCAAGACGGATGCCCCCACGATCTGGGCCGACTGGAAATTGAAGGGGAGCCGCCTCGCCATGCCCCACATGCCGGCCCTCGGTGTCAGTGGGCTTGACCTCTATGTGCGGACGGACAATGGCTACCGCTGGCTATCCGCCGGTCAACCTCACGATGTCCACAACAAAAGCGCGCTGATCAAAGGCCTCACTCCCGAAATGCGCGAATACATGGTTTATCTCCCGCTGTACAATGGGGTCGAAAGTCTGAGTATCGGTATTCCCACCGGAAGTCAGCTGGTGAAAGTCGACGCGCGCGACAAGAAACCGATTCTGTTCTGGGGAACATCGATCACTCACGGGGCGTCCGCTTCTCGGCCCGGTATGTGCCACGCCGCAATTGTTGGTCGACGATTTGATCGACCCGTTTACAACCTCGGTTTCTCCGGGAACGGTCGAATGGATCCCGAAGTCACCGCCCTCATCGCCGAACTCGATCCGGCCGTTTATATCATCGATTGCCTGCCCAACATGCAGGCGGCCGAGGTGTCGGAACGAACCGGCCCGCTGGTTCGCACGCTGCGTGAAGCTCATCCGGAAACGCCGATTCTGCTTGTAGAAGACCGCAATTACACAGACTCTTTTCTTGTCGAATCGAAGCGTCAACGCAATCAAACCAGCCAGGCAGCCCTCGCCGCTGAGTACGAAAAGCTGATCGCGGAGGGAGTCCAGAACCTCTATTACCTCAAAGGGGCGGATCTGCTGGGAGACGATGGCGATGGGACGGTCGACAGTTCCCACCCGAATGACCTCGGTTTCTACCGGCAGGCGAACGAATTCGAGCGCGTGCTGAAACCGATCCTCGCCGAAAGCGAATGATAGCAATCTACGGCGATATCGAAACTGAATCTGTTCGGCTTTCGACGATCACCATCACTTCGTCGCGGGAAAGGGTATCACTTCCTCGTGACGTTTTTCATGCCCCGAGGGCGACAACACACTGCGGTGATCAATGTGATAGAAATGGCATTCGAGGCAGTTTTCTTTCGCCCCCTTCGGACGGTGACAGGACGCGCAGGTCTGAATCGACAGTTTCGAAAACTCCGTGGTCACCGTACCCGTTGATGCAGATTCAAGCGTGTGACAGGCCGTACAATCCTGCAATTCCGGGATTGTCAGGTGAGGAGCGTGGCTGAATTTCGTAAACGATTTCGGCTGGAACTGTTTAGAATGCGTACGCCAGTTGACGGTCTCAGAGCCAAAACCCGGGCGATCGAGATCGTGGCAGCTGAGACAATTTTTAAACGCCGCCGACTTTCGCAACTGATTTCGTAATACGGTAACTGCGGGAGAGCTTTCTTTATTCGCTTCGGCGAAAGCAAGTTCGAGCCAGCTGGTGAGAAAAGGATCGGCGTGACCCACCGGGCGATATCCGATCGTCAGGGTCAAGTCATCGCGATACCAACCCCGTTGCGGAATCGCCTGCCACTCCACTTCTGTCGTGGGGATCTCTGCCTTCGGCTTTTCCGGAACGACTGCCGGTTCAGGTTCCGAGACCTCTTCCTTCGGTGCTTCGACAATCAGTGGCGGCGGAGTCACCGGAACTGTTTTCTGCGGATCAGGTTTTTCCGGTTCCTCTATCTCGTCCGGAACCGGCTCGGAAATGGCATCGCCGACCCACTCTCCGGGGGGGAGTGACTCAAGCAGCAGTTCATCCCCGGGTAGGACAATCATCTCGTCGGTGATATACATCCTCGGTTGCGCACCATCCTCCCCGGCAATCAGGCGGATACGTTGCAGGCCGGCCTCTGTTACTCGTGGACCTTTCGGCTCGGTCCCAAACCATTCCTCGTAGCTGAGACGAAACAGGTCCAGCGGTAGCAGCGAACTCAGGTCTTGTTTCTGCTTCGCGGAAAGTATGCGGCCGGTGATTGCCTCGATCCGCGCGATCAACGCCGGTTGGCCCTCTGCGGCGAGTTCAAACCAGAGTTCCTGCATCCTGGGTAAAAACCCTGCGATCAGGTCGAGGTCAGTCGGGTTTTCGGGATCCACCAGTGCAAAATCGAGGTCGTGTTGAAATGGTTCCGGAAGCGGTGCCGCCTCACCCTTCGAAATAAGAAACTGCATCAGCGCGGGAACTTGACCATCAAAGTCACCCAGCGCGGCGTTCGGCCAGTTAAATTCATTCGAAAGATGTGGCGCCAGCGCGGTTCGGTCAATTGTGGGGAGCGTGAGCAGCGGCAACCCATCGGCCACCGACTGATTCAACTGCTCCTGATGACATTCCGCGCATGAGTGTTCGAAACTGACCACCGAGACAATCTCGTTCGTCTGCGGGTTATGGTGGCAGCTGTTACAGTCAAAGTTCTTTTTGCTGTCAACAAAATGCTTCCCCGCATGCGTGACATGATTGAACTTGATCGCCGCCGGCCTTGCGAGCGGCCAGTTGTCGAATTCGGGGTGGCCGTGCGAGAAGCTTTCAAACTGCTGCGCGTGACAGGATTGGCACTGCTGCCCTGTCATCGCTGTCAGATCGTGCCCCGTCCCTTTATGCTCCTGATGGCATTGTCCGCAAGTCGGCTTGGCGGTTACCGGCGACAGAAAACTGGCGAGGGTCAGCGTTGAGTTCTCGGTCACCGCTCCGGCGCGAGTCATGACTTCTTTCGTCCGCGCCGCCATTTCTTCCAGAGACAACGAATGCGGTTCCGCCGCCCACTCCACCGAGAAATCCCGCGTATGGCACTCCATACACTTCCTGGCTTGCGGATGATCCACGGGCTGATTCGTCGCCCAGAAGGCGGTCAACCATTCTCCTGACTGGAATCCGAACTCCTGGTGGCACGCCGTGCATTTTTCGGGATCCGACTGCGACTGGAATAATTGCGCGTGCGGACTGGAAAGCGGCCCAGGCGCCACTGTAGTACGCCAGTTGGAAGAACCGAAGACGACCAGCAAGACTCCCAGCGTGAACAGAAAACTTAACGCCGAAGCGACACCACGCTGACGACGCTGATTCCGTTTGGGAACGCACGGAGGATGCACATGGCAACAGTTTCCATCCGGAGCTGGCCCGGCCTCACACGGTCCCCCTTG
>PABD01000206.1 GCA_002702685.1 Planctomyces sp. | reverse complement strand
TTCGATTCGCAGACGCTGCGCCGACACACAAAACAACCGCGGATTCCGTGTTGTTTCTGAACCTGGCCGGCGGCCCGGCACATCTCGACACGTTGGACATGAAAGACAACCTGCCAGCGGAAACACGGAGCGAGTTCCAGGCGATTTCCTCGAAACTGCCGGGACTGAAAATCTGCGAGCATCTCCCGAAGCTTGCGACCGTCATTGATCACTTCACGCTGATTCGCGGCATCAGCCATACGAGCGGCGATCATCCGCAGGGGCAAGCCTACATTGCCAGCGGCAATCGGCCGAATCCCGCGGTGAAGTATCCGTCTTATGGTTCGGTCATCATGAAGGAGTTGCCGGGCGACCCGGATCTTCCGCCGTATGTGGCCATTCCTCAGACGGAATGGTCCGCCGGTTACATGGGTGATGCATTTGCCCCGTTCAAGACAAACGCCGTTCCCAGGCCGGGACAACCGTTTTCTGTCCGCGGGATCTCACCTGCCAAGGGCCTCACGGTCGACAAGATTGACCGTCGCGAGAAACTGCTGAAAGACCTTGATACACGCATGCGTGAAGTCGACACCAACAGTCAGTTGCTGGAAGCCCTGGACACGTTCGGCCAGCGAGCCTTCAGCATGATTACGTCGTCGCGCACACAGCAGGCGTTCGATGTGAACGCAGAACCGGAAAGCATTCGCAAGTTATTTGCGGCGGACGAAGTCAGTCAGAGTTTGCTGCTAGGAGTTCGGCTGCTGGAATCGGGATGCCGATTCGTCACAGTGACCAGCCAGGGATGGGACACGCATCTGGACAATTTCACGGGACATAAAAAGTTACTGCCTCCGCTGGATGCCGGTTTGACGGCGGCGATGACGGCGCTGAAAGAAAAGGGACTGCTCGACCGAACTCTAGTTGTTGCCATGGGCGAATTTGGTCGCACTCCCAAAATCAACCAGAATATGGGTCGCGATCACTATCCACGTGCCAACTGGTGCCTGATGGCTGGCGGTGGGGTACAACCGGGGCAACTCATCGGTGCGACCGACGCCAACGGCTCGGGACCAACTGAGGATACCGACATTCATCCCGACGACCTGGGGGCGTCCATCTTTCATGCCCTAGGCATTGACCACCACAAAGAGTACTACACAAAAACCGGCCGCCCGGTGAGTTTGATTCCCAACGGACGTGTGATCAAAAGTTTGTTCGGTTAGAGAAGTGAATTTCAGGGTTTGTCGCAACACATTGCGCTTGTTAGTTATACCTCGACGTGTCTCTCAGAGTCGCAGATGTGAATCGCACGTGCAAACTTTGCGGCATGACTTCTCTATCATTCATTACTTTTGACGGAATCCGATGGACGCGGCAGGCCAGCCTTCGTTTCTTGCAACCAGCGAATCAAGTGTGACTTCAGTTGTCGGGTCAGATCTGGTTGAGCTTGGGTCAGATCTTTGGTTTCACTGATGTCTTCGACTACGTCATACAACTCAGTGGAGTCGTCATCATATCGCAGAATCAACTTATGACGCCCCTGACGAATCGCTGAGCCAGGCCGGTTGGCTTTATGAAAAGCAAAATGAGGATAGTGGAAAAACAGCGCGTCGCGACGCGGCTTCGCACTTATCAATAGCGGCCTCAACGATTCGCCATCAGGCCGTTTACCTTGTGGCAGAGAAACACATGCTGCGTCCAAGATCGTCGCTGTGAGGTCCAGGCTTATGACCGGAGTGTCGTTCACGACGCCAGCGTTCTGATAGCCGCCACGGCCCATGCTGAATCTCCGAAGAGATTTACCGGTGAGGCGACCGACTGGCACGGTTTCGACCGGTTTGAATTTCTGATGGATGCCAATGATCTGTCGGTGACGCCGATCAGGGCATCTTCGGATGAAGGGACCGGTGCCCATCATCAGGTGGAAGGCAAGCTGCGGTGTATCGTGGTGGTACCAAAAGAAGCCGCAAAAGCGAATCCCTGGTCGTGGCGAGGGCGATTCCTCGATCATGAATCACAGACGGAGATCGCTCTGCTGAAGCGCGGTTACCACATCGGATTTATTCAATCCGACGACATGAAATATTGGCAGGCGTGGTTTGAATTCGTCACCAAAAAACATGGACTTTCCCACAAGCCGGCGTTGGTCGGAATGAGCGGTGGCGGTCGCAACGCCTTCAACTGGGCCACGATGAACCCCGACCATGTTTCCTGCATCTATGCCGACAATCCGCTGATCACGCGCGAAAGCCTCATGAAACTCGATCGGTTGATCGAACGCGACGTACCGCTGCTGCACGTCTGCGGCAGTCTTGACCCGCTTTCGGTGAATCACACCTATCCGATCGAAAGTATCTACCATCAATTGGGTGGCAGGATTTCCGTCATGATCAAGGACAGCGTCGGCCATGTAAGAGTGGCCTCACGAAGATCGTCCCGGCAAACGAATTCACCGGCGACCTCGGCCATTCAAGCTGGTTGATGAACGAAGACCTCGCGTTCATTTATCGAGCGTATTCCACATACAACAATCCGTTGACGATCACTTCACCGGGCAATTGCTGGCCCACCATGCCCGCTATGGAACCAGGAGCCGATGCAACGAGCGACTCCAGAAGCCATGGACCTCTCAGGCGAAACTGAGTCCACTCTGATGATGTACGGCCTGCAGCCGGGCCCGAAGACTGGCTTTGGCTGGCAGTGCCTGGTCGGTCGACGACTGGCGGAGCGCGGCGTTCGGTTCATTGAACTGATCGACGTTGGTTCGTCAAACAACTGGGACGCGCACGGCAACATGGCTACTCACGGTCCGCTGGCGAAGAACGTCGATCAGCCGATCGCCGCTCTGATCTGCGACCTCAAACAGCGCGACATTTTCGAGGACACCCTGGTCGTCTGGTCGACTGAGTTCGGTCGGACTCCTTATCACGAACGAGTCGATCATCCCGGCCCCGAGCATCATCAGGTGTTTTCGTCATGGCTGCCCGGCGGCGGTGTGAAAAACGGCATCGCCTTCGGCGACCTCGGATGAACACGGCATCGCTGTCGCGGAAAACCGCGTTCTCGTTCACGATTTTCACGCGACCATCCTGCACCTGGTTGGCCTCGACCACGAACGCCTGACGTTCCGCCACGCCGGCAGGGGTTATCGTCTGACCGATGTGCATGGTAATATAGTCACACCCGATCCTCGCTTAGATTCCTTGAAGGGCGACTGATGATGCGCAGCGTTGACTGGACCGCACGTTCGCTGTTTCTGTTGATTCTGTCTGTTGGTCTTCTAGCCGGCTGGCAGGCCGCCAGCGCTGTGGCTCAGGATGACGCGTTGACGACGGAATTCACGCAGACGGTCCAGCCACTGCTGGAAAGCTTCTGCTTCGATTGTCACGAAGGCACGACCACCGAAGCCGACATCGATTTTGGCGAGTTTCCAACTGTGGACTCGGCTCGAAAACAGACAAAGGTCTGGGTGAAGATCCGCACGATGCTCGAAACCGGGCAAATGCCACCAAAGGATTCTCCGAAGCCGAGCGACACCGAGTTGCAGACACTTCGTAGCTGGGTGAAAGACTTTCTGCTCAGCGAGGCCAGAAAGCACGCAGGCGACCCGGGCCCCGTTATTCTGCGGCGGCTTTCAAACGACGAATACAACTACACCGTCCGTGATCTGACCGGAATCGCCGCGCTTAACCCCACCCGCCAGTTCCCGGTTGACGGAGCCTCCGGCGAGGGCTTTATCAATTCGGGAGCCGGTCAGGCGATGTCGCCATCGCTTGTGACCAAGTATCTCGATGCCGCCAAAGAAGTTTCACAGCACGCCATGCTACTTCCTGACGGGATTCGTTTTTCTCCCAAAGCGACGAGACGGGACAAAACAGACCACCTGGTCCAACAAATTCAGTCGTTTTATCGTCGATTTACGACTGAGGGCCGTACGCAATCCGTGACGCTGCATGGCCTCACATTCGATGCAAACGAGGACGGACTGCTTCCCCTGAAGCCGTACCTGGTCGCAACTCTGGAGGAACGTGACGCACTTCGGAACCGAACGGAGACGATTGAGAAAGTCGCAAAAGCTCGCGGGCTTAATACAAAATATCTGACCCGGCTCTGGGGAACGCTGACTTCGGCTGGCAACTCCAGGTCTCTGGTAATTGACCAGATTCGTGAGCGATGGCACCGAGCCAGTCCGTCGGAAGTGGATGGACTCGTGACATTCATTTCCGAACATCAGAACGCACTCTTCAAGTACAACCCTATCGGACACATCGGAAATGACGGTCGTTCCAGAATCTGGATGGAGCCTTCGAATCCGGTTGCTTCCCGCCGCGATTTTCGAGTCAACCTGCCTGAAAGTCCGGATGGAGATGTCTCGATTTTTCTCTCGGCATCAGACATCGGAGACGGGAATGAGGATGACTATGTCGTCTGGCAGAACCCTCGACTTTCGATCGAAAACGGGCCGGACATCCTGCTGCGCGACCTGGCCGGCCTGCAGGAACGGATGCGGCAGACTCAGCAACAGACGCTCCAGGGAACGGCTGAGTATCTAGCAGCCGTTTCCGAACTCGAGGCGCTCGGCACAGAGGTGTCGACAGAACAGTTTGAGCATGTGGCGACAGTAAGAAAGCTCGATGTCAGTGCTCTGAAAGCGTGGGCCAGCTACCTTGGAGTTGGACCGTCCGAGCCAGTCATCGTGTCGGGACACTTTACGGAAAAGGAAACAAACGGCGAGTACAATTTCATCCGATCCTGGGGCACCGGGGCGACACCTGTGATCTCGGCAAATTCGTCAGATATGCAGGTCCGTGTTCCCGGAATCGTTCGCCCGCACGGTATCACGGCTCACCCGTCGCCGACTCTCTTTGCAGCGATCGGCTGGCAAAGTCCGATCAATGGGATGGTGAAGATCGAAGCTCAGATTTCGGACGCTCACCCGGAATGTGGTGATGGCCAGGAGTGGTACCTTCAGCATCGCACGGCGCGAAAGTTTGGCACACTCTGGAAAGGATCATTTGAGGCCGGTGGCTCGGCAAAGATGGAGCCTAAGCAGATTACTGTTCGGAAAGACGAGCTGATTTCATTCATCCTCGGCCCGGGTCCGAGCTACTTCTGCGACCTGACCGAGATGAACCTGACGATTACCGAAGTCGCCGGTGCGAAAAGGCAATGGGATCTGGCTAATGATGTGTCGAGTGACATTCAGGCAGGCAATCCTCACGTCGACAGCCATGGTTTCGCAAAGACGTGGCACTTCTACAAGGGCGAAATGAAATCGGTGAAAAAAGAACCCGGCACAATGGTCGCTGTGCCGGCCGGTTCTCTACTTTCGAAGTGGCAACAGGAGAAGGACGCAGATAAAAGAAACCAGCTTGCCACTGCGGTTCAGAAACTGGCAACCGGTAACCCGCCATCCGTCGCCGGTTCGCCTGACGAATTGCTTTATCGGCAGCTGATGGATTTAATGCTTTCTCCGCGCAGTCTTGAATCACTGTTGAAAGAAGTCGAAGCCGATGGCCGGTTCGGGAAACATCCCGGTGGTCACACCGTGTCTTCGGCCGATCTGCTTGTGAGGGCACCCTCGCTCGTTGAGTTCAAAGTGCCCGCGAAACTCGCAGCGGGGCGTAAATTCGTCACCGGCGCACTTCTCGATGCTCGAGCCGGCAAAGAAGGAACAGTACGGATCGAAGCCGGCCTGACCCGGATCGAACCGTCATCCATCGGAGCTTCAAGTCCGGTGGTCACGAACGCGGAAAGCCATGCTCGGCAGAATATCCTGCAAGCCTTCGATGCATTTCGCGAACTGTTCCCGGCGCACCTTTGTTACGCCCGAATCGTTCCCGTCGACGAGGTCGTCACAATGACCCTCTTCTACCGCCAGGATGTGGCTCTGCAGCGTCTGATGCTGAGCGAAGCGGAGGCGGCTGATCTGAACCGGATGTGGGACGAATTGTTCTTCGTTGCCCAGGAACCATTGCGATACGAGGTGGCGTTCGAGCAGATCCGTGAATTTGCCACACAGGATGCCCCGGACAAGGTCAAAGTCTGGGACCCGCTCAAAACCGGCATCGTTAAACGAGCCGACGAGTTTCGGAAACGACTGCTGGACACCGAACCGGTTCATCTGAATGCCGTCCATGACTTCGCAGCGCGAGCGTGGCGCCGACCGTTAACGACGACCGAACAAACCGACCTGCGAATCCTCTACCAGAAACTGCGCGAGACAGAAATTCCTCACGAAGACGCGATCCGCCTGACGCTTGCCCGAGTGCTGACGTCGCCCGCGTTTCTCTATCGACGCGAAAGACAGCCGGAGGGCTCGAACGCAGCACCCGTTTCAGACATCGAACTTGCGACCCGGCTGAGCTACTTCCTGTGGTCGTCTACTCCGGACGAGGAACTTGCGACGGCCGCAGTTTCCTCAGAACTGAATTCGGACGATCAGATCCGCCAGCAGGCGAAGCGGATGCTAAACGATCCTCGGACCCGCCGACTGGCCGTTCAGTTTGCCTGCCAGTGGCTGCACCTTCGCAACTTCGATCAGAACGACGAGAAGAACGAAAAGCTCTATCCCGAGTTCGAGAAGCTGCGCGGCGACATGTACGAAGAAACGGTTCGCTTCTTCGAAGACATGTTCCGTAACGACGGATCAATCCTTGATCTGCTGAATGCCGATCACACGTTTCTGAATGAGCAGCTGGCCAGCCACTATGGGATTAAGTTTCAGAAGGTTGCTGGGCAGGAGTGGCAGAAAGTGAGCGGAGTTCGCTCGATGGGCCGCGGAGGAATCCTTGCTCAGGCGACGTTCCTGGCAAGCCAGTCAGGAGCTTCTCGAACGAGCCCGATTCTTCGAGGCAACTGGATATCCGAGACACTCCTCGGCGAGAAACTTCCAAAACCACCTGCTGGTGTGCCAGTTCTTCCCGAGGAAGTTCCAGGTGGCCTCACAGCTCGCCAACTCATCGAGAAACACAGCTCCGTCCCTGAGTGCGCAAAATGTCACGCCCGCATTGATCCATACGGCTTTGCCTTGGAGCAGTTTGATGTTCTCGGTCGAGTGCGATCTCAGAAAGTTGACACAAAGACAACGTTACTGGGTGGAGAGAACGTAGACGGTCTCGCCGGACTGCGCGAGTACCTGTTGATGCAACGTAAAGACGATGTCGTGAGACAGTTCTGCAAAAAACTGCTTGGCTTCGCTCTGGGCCGCGAGGTGCAGCTTTCTGACGAACTTCTTCTGGCGAAAATGCAGAACAATCTGGAAGATAATGACTACCGTTTCAGTGTGGCGGTTGACGCGATCGTCACCAGCCACCAGTTTCGCAGCATTCGCGGCCGACATACGGTTGATGAGTGACCTGTCTAACTCGAATGCACATAAGGATTCAAAATGTCCTGGAATGTTTCTCGACGGACAATGCTTCGAGGTCTTGGCGTGAGTATGGCGTTGCCCTGGATGGAGTCCATGCGGGTGTGGGGGGACCAGCCGGACAGCAAAGAGCCGTCGAGCAAGGCACCCACACGGATGGCGATCCTCTTTTCCGGCTGTGGCTATCATTCCACAGAGTGGTGGGCCAGAGGACAGGGCCCGGACATGCAGCTCGGAAAAGTGCTCCACCCCTTGAACGACTTCCGCGACCGAATGGTCTTCGTTAATGGCCTGTACAACGCGGAAGCTCTCAAAGGAAATATCCACAGTTCTCAGACGGGAAATCTCCTCTCAGGTGCACCGCTTGCTGCCGGCGGCACAATCAAGTCCGGCACGAGTATCGATCAGGTCGTTGCCCAGCGGATCGGGCATCAGACGAAGCTGCCGAGTCTTGTGCTGGGATGCGAGAAGGCGAATCCTTCTGTCCACAAAAACTATTCGATGTTGTACAGCTCGCACATTTCGTGGAGCAGCCCGACAACGCCGACTCCTCTGGAAGTCTACCCGGCACTCGCATTCGATCAGCTGTTCAAAGACAAATCTCAGAAGGGTGATCGCAGCGTCCTGGATGCCGTGCTCGCGGATGCAAAAGACCTGCGGCGAGGAATCAGCCGACTCGATCAGCAGAAGCTGGACGAATACCTGAATTCGGTCCGCGAAGTCGAACACCGCATCGACAAAGCCGGACAGAGAGGTGAGCTGCAGGGCTGGCGACCGACACTTACGAAACCGAATTTCCCTCGTCCGGATGACGGCTATCCGCAGGACATCGTTGAGCACATGAAGCTGATGTGCGACATCCTGGTCCTGTCTTTCCAGACGGACACGACTCGGGTCTGCACGCTGAAGCTCAATAACGATCACGGCACGCTGCGATTTCCGCACATCGGCGTTGACTACATGATTCACCATCTCCTTTCGCACAGCGACACGGACGATTGGTTGAAAGTCAACCAGTTCTTTCTCGAACAGATGGCCTACATCGCCAGACGTCTGGATTCGATTCAGGAGGGGGATCGCACGGCTCTGGATAACTCCATGATCATGCTCTGTTCCAGCATGTTGACCGGAAGCCACGACGCCAGTCGGTTGCCGGTGGTGATGTTGGGCGGTGCAGGCGGTCAAATTCAGGGCGGCCTGAATCTGGATTACAGTGGCAAATCCGATCGGCAGATGTGCCGGCTGTATCTTAGCATGATGCAGAAAATGGGGGTACATCGGAACAGGTTCGGTGATGCCGACCAACCGCTGAGCGAGATTTAAGCAGAATTTGCAATGTCCAGAGCGTCAATTAAGCTAGAGGCGTTCTAAAAGAATTCACCAATATCGGAATACTCCGCCAGCCGCACATAGCACGGACTGCCTACGGATACGCGCACACCACGTTTCTTCTGAATCAATTCGCTCATGAGTCGAGTGGATGTACTGAGTTGCTCGTGCAGGATCCGCGATGTACTGCATGAGGCGCATTCGCGATGTCCCGGACGCTCGCGAATCCAGGTCGGCGAGCTGTTTTGGGAATGCACCTTCCGGCGGCACGGGAGCGTTCTCGCCACCCGTACGTTCCCAGCGATGAACCTTGGCCTCGGTGTGAAAGCCCGTTCGTTCGTAAACGGGAAACCCGTCTGGGCTGGCGTCGAGTTTGATGCAGTCGATGTTTCGGCTGTCGAGATAGTCCAGGCTGGCCTTCATCAAGGCGGTGGCGATCCCTCGTCGCCGATAAAGGAAATGGCTGCATCACGCCGATAGTGATGGCCAAGATCTTGCTTGAGTCCTGAAGCAGGCTAACTGGGGGGCTCGAATACCAATGTGCGACCTGAACCGGACAGCGCCATTGGCTTGCTTCCTGTACAATCACATTGGTTTGAGACGGGGCCGAAAAACATTCTTCGAAGGAATGCTCGCTTTTTGCCAGCCGAATCGAATGCTCTAGGCAAGAATATCCTTCGCGACGACGCCGTGGACGTCGGTCAGGCGGAAGTCGCGACCTGCATAGCGGTAAGTAAGCCGTTCGTGGTCGAGGCCCAGTAAATGCAGAATGGTGGCGTGCCAGTCGTGGATATGGCAATTGTTTTCGACGGTTTCGTAGCCGTATTCGTCAGTCGCTCCGTAGCTGAAACCACCTTTTACGCCACCACCAGCCATCCAGGTTGTGTAGCCCTTGTTGTTGTGGTTGCGGCCATCGCCAGCGGAACCCTGTGCCTCGGGCGAGCGACCAAACTCACCACCCCAAATCACAAGTGTATCTTTCAGCATGTCGCGCTGCTTCAGATCCTGCAGCAGTGCGGCAATCGGTTTGTCACAGGCCACGGCCCGAGCCTTATGGTCCGACTTCAGGTTCGTATGTTGATCCCACGGACCGAGTGTCACTTCAACAAAGCGGACGCCGGATTCCACCATTCGACGAGCCAACAGGCACTGCAGGCCAAATGACGCGGTCTCTTCTCTATTCACACCATACATCGCCAATGTCGTGGCAGTCTCCTTCGAAGTATCCATGACAGCTGGCATCGCATCCTGCATTCGGAAGGCGAGTTCATACGCCTCGATCACACCCTCAACCTGCGGTTGGACTTTGTCTCGCTCAAGCTTTTCGCGATTGAGCATCTGCAGCAAATCCAGTTGATCGCGTTGCTGTTTTCTTGAGAGCGACTTGTTGGTGATGTCTCGAACGCTTTCTTTGTTTCCTTGCCCGCCTGATTCAACTTTGGTGCCGCCATAGATCGCGGGAAGAAAAGCACTGCCGTAGTTTCGGGAGTTTCCGGAAATTGGATTCAGAGAGATGAAACCGGGAACGCTATCGTTCTCGGTACCTAAGCCGTAGAGCGTCCAGGCTCCTAACGAAGGTCGAATGAACCGGGAAGTCCCGGTGTGCATCTGCGTCATCGCGCTGGGATGAGCTGGCTGATCACACTGCATCGACCGAATCAGGCACAGATCATCTGCATGTTCGCCAACGTTGGGGAATAGATCGCTAATCCACAGGCCGCTTTGACCACGTTGACGAAACTTCCAGGGCGAACTTAAAAGCGTGCCTCCGTAATGTCCCGGCTTGCCATGATCTCTGATGAGTTGTGGCTTGTAGTCGAACGTGTCCACATGCGAAGGACCACCCGACATACACAGGAAGATGACATGTTTAGCAGTGCCGGGGAAGTGCGACGACTTGGGAGCAAGTGGGTCTTCCTTGGCGGCTTGAGCGTTGGCCAAGCCAGCAAACGCCAGATAGCCGAAACCGGCTGAAGCACTCTTTAGGATTTCACGTCGGGAATAGAACATCTTTCGCTCCCAGATAAATTGATTTGAAATAAGTTGTGGACCAGTGCTTCGCCCATTTTCCTGTGACGAGTCGTGGGATTCGCCAGAATTCCCCAGTGACAAGGAATTCTGGCGAATCCCACTACAGTTCAACCCGTCCATTGAAAACAGTTCATGCGCTAATCGATCAAACGAAACTCCGCCGCTCCAAAGAGGGTCTGGCACATGGCGACCAGCGAGGACGATCCTCGACTTGGCCGATAGTTTTGCAGGAACTTCGTCATTGCCGATCGTTCTCGTGAAGTTGGCGTTCGTCCAAAGGCCAGTAAAAACGCTTGCTCTACTTGTTTCACAGGCTGGGAATTCGACTCCGCCAAGCGACGCGCAAATGATTCACCCTGCTGCACAACGAACGGGTTATTCATCATGTAGAGAGCCTGGTTTGGGGTGTTGGAATCGTCGCGAGTCCCCGTGATCGTGCTGGCGTCGGGAAAGTCGAACACTGTCATCGAGTGTGGCAGCGCATCACGCACGACTGGCAGATAGACGCTTCGGAACTGAGCCGATTCCATATCAAATGGGCTCTTCTCAGAACCGTTCGACTGGCCGCTCATCCCGCCGCGACCGAACATGCCTCGTCCCGGACCACGCATGCCATTCATGCCGCGCATTCCACTCGGGGAATCCTGTTGTTCCGGCGGACGCCCCGAATCAAACTGCCCATCCTGGACTCGTGTGTGTCCCGCCTCGGCGACAATCGAAGCCCGCGGACGCTCTAGATCAAGCTCGCCGCTGATACTCAGCATCGCGTCGCGGATGGCCTCGGCATCCAATCGTCTTGGATTCGCTCGCCACACCAAAGTGTTGTCCGGGTCGTATTCGTGGTTCTTTTCATTAAAGGTCGACTGCATGCGATAAACGCGGGATGTGGTAATCTCTCGAATCAACGACTTCACCGACCATCCTGACTCGACGAATTGAATCGCCAGATAGTCCAGTAGTTCCGGATGCGTCGGCATTTCTCCAGTCACGCCAAAATTCTCCGTCGATCGCACAATGCCGTGGCCGATCAAGTGCTGCCAAATTCGGTTTGCCATGACACGCGCAGTCAAGGGGTTCTCGTCACTCCCGATCCATCGTGCTAACTCCAGTCGGCCACTCTTTTCGGAATTGATGTGGACGGGATTGTCGGTCAGCACTTGCGGAAAGCCGCGTTTCACGAGTTTACCCGGCTGATCGATTTCCCCTCGCACAAGGAGGCGAGCATTCGCTGGGTTCTCGGTCTCCTGCACTCCCATGCAGAAGCTAACCGGTTGGCCTTTGTCGTTGACTGTCGCAAGTTGGCTCGAAAGTGCAGACGCTTGCCGCAGCAACACGATCGTTTGTCGTTGTGCCGCGATGCTACGCTCGCCTGCGTTGCGACGTCGCTGCGTTCTCAACTGCTGCAGTTTCGCCTCCATTGCTTCTTTGAGACGCTGCAGTCGTGCAGGCGACTAACTCATGTCGAAAGGATTTGGGTCTTCGACAGGCATCACCAACAGCGTGCTGAGTTGCCGTTCCTGAACGGTGCTGATGAATTCGCCGTAGTCGGACTGGGGACGTCCGAAGTAGGTTTTCATGTTCTTGAAGATTCCAGCCAGAGCGTAATAGTCGGTCTGCGGAATAGCGTCGAACTTGTGATCGTGGCATCGGGCACACGACACTGACATGCCGAGGAATACTTGACTCGTCGCATCAATCTGTTCGTCAACGACGTCGGCAGCGAATTGCGAGCCGTTCTCTTCGTTGACGTTCTTCGACCCAATCGCCAGAAATGTCGTCGCCACCAGATTCTCAGTCCACTCTTCATCCGTCTTCGCAGGCAGCAGATCGCCCGCGAGCTGCTCCTGAACAAAGCGATCATAAGGTTTGTCGGCGTTGAATGAGTCGATGACGTAGTCGCGATACCGCCAGGCTTGCGGATAGGTCATGTTGACCTCACGGCCTGTTGATTCCGCGTACCTCGCAACATCCAACCAGTGCCGCCCCCAGCGTTCGCCGAATTGATCCATGCTCAACAAGCGATCCACAACATATTCCACTGCCTTGTCAGGATCCGTTTTCCACGCAGCTTCAAAGTATGCAAGTTGCTCAGGTGTCGGGGGCAGGCCGATGAGATCAAACGTCAGGCGACGCAGGATCTTATAGGGCTCAGCATCGTCGGACGGAGCCAATTCGGCCTGTTCAAGCTTTGCCAAGATATAGCGATCGATCGTCGTGCGTGGCCAATCGGTCCGCTCCACGTTGTGAGGTGGTGTGTACTGTGCCTTTTGATATGCCCAGAACGACTCCTTTGCTTGCTGAATATCTTTGGCCGTGATCGTTGAGTTTACCTTGGCGACTTCATTCACACGTGGATCGGGCGCGCCCATTTCGATCCAGGTTTTGAAATCGTTAATGATCTTCTGCGACAACTTCCGCTTAGGCGGCATGGCAAAGTCTTCATGCGTGATCGCGCTGTACAGCAAGCTTTCTTCAGGTTCACCCGGTACAATCGCCGGCCCCGATTCGCCACCCAGATGCATTAGCTGTTTCGTATCCAGTTTCAGACCGCCACGAGCATTGCCCGTCTTGTTCGAGTGGCAACTGTAGCACTCGCGAATGAGCACCGGGCGAATCTTGGCCTCGAAGAAGTTTAATTCTTCGGGCGTGAGTTCGTCTGCGATGATCGTGGTGGCAGTGAATAACAAACACAGTATCGCGGTGAGGATTCTCATCGTCAGATTGGTGCCCACTGGAAAGACAGCGGATATAATATTCATGGAGTCGTTGTTCCATTTGGGAAATGCTAATCAGTCTTCAACATCATCGAGTGAGGCGTCCACAATCACCCGCACGTGGTCACTGAACTGGTCAAACACCGCCAGTTTCAACGTCAATGTATGACGGTCTTCGCTCAATGAAACGACATCGGCAGTTCGTGATTGGCTCAGTTCCAGCCCACGAGCGAAAGGACGTATCGGGCCTCTGTTGAGCGAGAAGATCTCATCGGTCGCCTTCAATGTTTCACCATTCACGATCATTCCGATCACCGGGCGGTCGAATGTGATACTGCCTTCGATCCGCCGCATCCGGCTGCCAAGCTCGATGCTGGCTGCCTCTTGTCCGGTCGGGTCCACCGGGTTGAACTGCAGGAGATATGATCGAACCCGTTGTCCGGCGGGAATGCTGGACGTGTTCAGTTCAGATTCCGTCATGTCGATCGGGCATGGCTCCTCCAGCTTGCTCGCATAACCTTCGGGCAGAACAAAAATCTCAGTATCGCTCTGAATTCGACTCAGCCCACGCGGCCATGGCGGAGCAAATCGAAAGGCACCCGTCGAACCCGCAATCCCCGACGCGGTCGGCCAGAGTTTCTCGAATGGTTGCGAGTTAAACTCCACATCGCTCATACTGCCATCGGCGGCAAGCCGCACTGTTCTACCTTCGGTAAGCAAACGCTTGCCGCTGTCCTCCCCGCTGAGGATCTCGACCTCTCCGTCAAACACCGAAACAGTCGACGTTCCGTCAGCTCGCTGATCGATTCCAAACGCTGTCCCCAGATCAACCACCTGAGCCGAAGGCGTATCGACTCGAAAACCTTCCGCACCAGGTGGAACGGTCGCGGTCAACAAACCTGATCGAAGCCGGGTTACGTCGACTGACGTCACCTCGAACTCGACCGGTCCTTCCAATGTCACGCCCACCCCGTTGTCAAACTGAAGGTGAATGATCCCCGATTCCAGCTGAAGCACACCCGCTGAAACTCGATCTCCAATGGCCAGAGGCTTGCCATGCACCCATCTCGCGTCCGCCAACTGGATGACAGAGGCAAAGGCAGCGAAGTTGGCGCCTCGCACCGATTCCGCTGCGCCGCCATTCTCGTGTGCAACGTCGTTTGCATCTCCTCCTGCGTCCGTACCAAATTGCGACCAGAAAGCGATTGCCACGATCAGGCAGGCCGCCAGTGCCGCGATCATTTTCCAGTGAGTACGTTTGGTAACCAATGTGATCGCCGTCCTGTCATTTGGTTCAACGAACGTCACATGCTCCGCGTGACTTCCTGTATCAAAGTTCGCCACCTGACCTGACGCAGCGGCGATCCCGTCCAACTGAGCAATTTCCGACTCGGACAGCGCTGCCAGATCACCCAATGCCGCGTCGACATTCATGTACTCGATGAATTCGGTGCGCAACTTATCGTCTTCACGAAGCGCAGCCTCAAGATGTCGAAGTCGCACTTCAGAGATATCGCCACGCGCATACTCGGCAATCATGACTCGCAGTTCTTCGGAGTTTGTCATGTCAAGCCCTCCGTCTGGATTGTCCTCCGAGTGCATTCCAGCAGCCGAGCCCTCATTCGATGCAGCCATTGATAGAACGCAGCGACCGTCCGACCACTGCGATCGGCCACGTTCTGAATGCTGGCACCCGGCGCATACGCTGCCAAAACTAGCTCTCGTTGATCGCCAGGCAGTTTCTCCAGACAGTCGGCCAGCGCATCACGCTGAGCAGCCAGTCGAGGTTCCTGTTGTGACGATTCCTCGGCCACGACTTCAAGAACATCCTCGGCCAGCACCAGTCGATTGCGAGCCTTGTCGCGTAACCATCCCAGAGCCTCGTATCGTGCGATTCCAAACGCCCAGGGGCGGAATCCGTCCGGATCGTGTAGTTCTTCAAATTTCCGCCAAAGCACGAGCGCAATGCCCTGCATCACATCGGCCGAATCCTGCCGTGTGGGAACAAGTCTGCGTACATAAGCGCGAATCGCCGGCTCATTCGCCGTGAAGAGCGTCAAAAACGATGCGTGCGTCTGTGATTCTTTTTCGTCCATACAAGTACACTCCACTTCCTGGAGTGATTTTACGAAGAAAATGCCAGAGTCGCAGGATCGGTGGTTGGGTACGTTCATTCGATGCAATGTTGCATCGAAGATGGCCGGCCAGCAATAATCTGCGGGCACTGCGTAGGGCAGAAAAAGCCGCCCAGATTGAGTTGGATCGTGCCTTGGATCGAAT
>PABD01000205.1 GCA_002702685.1 Planctomyces sp. | reverse complement strand
ATGTCTCGATGAATGATGCCACGATCGTGGGAGTATTGCAGGGCGTCAGCCAGCCGGGCGAACTGTTTGAGGATTTGCTTGATGTAAAGAACGTCGGAAATATTCGATGAGCCGAAGATATCCACTGGAAACTCAAGTGCACTTTTTTCGAAATCCCCCGTCAAATCTGAAGCGATGGGAGTGAGTTCGAATTCGACGGTTCGCTCCTTCCCTTCGGCTTGTAGATCGGCATCCTCTTTAAAGGCCACTGTTTTCGCCGAATGGGCAGAGCCTCTCCCGGGGTTCGCGCGCTCCAGTTGCTGAATGACTTTTGCGAGATCGATTCCCTCGATCAGTCGCATCACCAGGTAGTTGAACCCCCGTTCCTCTCCAAAGGCAAGTACTGGGACAATGTGATGGTGGTCGAGACGTGCGAGGGCAAGGGCCTCGTTTCGAAAACGCTGCAGCTTTCGATCTGTCAGTGGCTGCCCGGAAACGAGCACCTTCAGCGCCACGTCGCGTTCGAGAGAGATCTGCTCCGCAGCATAAACCACCCCCATCCCACCGCGCGCAATTAATCTCTTGATGCGAAAATCGCCGAACCGCGAGCCCGCCTCCAGAAAATGATGATTTGTCGACCCATCCCGCAACGATTCCTGTGCTAAAAACCCTTGCAGTATCTTCTCGATGACGGCAGTGCATTCAGGTTCTCCGGCCAGCTTCGATAGCTGCAGCACTTCCCGCACTTCCCGACCCAGAGCCTCTTCCTGAACGGCATCCATACTCGAACTCAGCAAGTCATAGCAGGTATCACACGTGGAGGCATGATCCAGAATTGCGTCGAGCCGTTCTGGAGACAACGATTTCGAATGGAAAGCCTCCAGATCGGAGAAGGTGGGGCAAGGCATGGCAAGATTCCAGATAGGGAGCCGTCGAGATCCGGGGATGACAACTGACTTTAGATCGATCCCCAAGAGCTATAACGAATCCCCGTCATCTGCCCCGTCCGGACCCATTCTCCGGTCCATCATTATTTTCACCTGTAAGACGACGCGCCGGCGGGCCATGCGGACCGCGGCCGCGGACATCCCCAGTTTCTGACCAATCTCTTCAGAGGTCTCGAGCCCGGCCTCCATCATCTCGAAAGCCTGCCATGTGTTCGACGAGACGGACTGCCTGATGTCATCCAGGACTTCCTTCATCTGAATTTGTCGGTCTGTTGGGAGACAGGCGTCAGGATCGGAGGGCGAAGGCCAGATGGCCTCGGGGAAATCACTTTCCAGCTTCATCGGGTCCTGTCGGCTCCTGACGAAATCGATCAGTTTATTCCGAGCGATGATCCGCAGCCACTTTCGAAACGAGCCCTTATGCCCTCGCTCAAATTTGCTGAGGCTCCGCAGAAGTTCAATCAGGACGACCTGCGTCAGATCAGCCGCGTCGACTGGCTGAAGTTTGGCTCGCCGAGCGGCTTGATAGACCGACGGGCCGTAGGTACGAACCAACGTCGTCCAGGATTCTTCGTCTCGATTGCGCGCCCGCTCGAGCATGGCTTCGTCCGTCGATTGGGGAGAGTATTTTTCGTGGAGCTCCATTTCCGAAGAGTCGTTGAAAAACATGGACAAAAACCTGATACAAGGCGTAGAAGTGAGGGACAGGCGTATATCAGTAGTCTACCGCTTTCTCCAGGACATCTCACTTTTAGATTCGCCAAAAATCAGAAACAGAGAAATATTTTTCAGGCTGGTCGAATACGCCCCGCCAGCGGGTTCCAAACACCTTCTGTCGATGAAGTGGCGGCGGCAGAGAAGAATTAACAGCCTGGGGCTTCTGCCAATTCACGAAGTCAGGTCGTTGACACCAGGCTGCATGCCGGATTCGCCCACTCCTGCCGCGTGGCAACAGCGTTCGAAATAAGGCGTTCATATCGTTGCAAGATTCCCGCCGCGACTTGTGCCGCGAGCCGATGCGGTTCCGGACTCCCTTCTTTTCTGTTGGGATGTATGCACCAGGAAGCGTTACCGCACCGCCTGCGATCACTCGCGCGACCCGTGCGGCCATTCAGTGAGACAATCCGCAAACAGATCGTTCGGTCTCGCTTCGTAGCCTCCGTCATTCAGACGGATGGGGTGGGGAGATATTTTTCGATCAATGTTCTGGCGACGCTGCGGGCCGTTTCGCAGACGTTCGATTCCGGTGCGATTTGATGCGTGATCAGGGCACCCTCGATGATGATGTCGATCTCTGCCGCCAGTGTGGGAGGATCCGAGGCGCCGGCCCGTTCCGAAAGATCTTCAAGCAGATTGCGGGTCTCGGCTTTGGCTCGTCGCGCCGATTGATGTGCAGGATGATGAGACTGCGGAAATTCAACGGCGGCATTGATGTAGATGCATCCGTGATATTCCGGATCGTGCATGATTTCCTCAATGACGTCGAATATGCCCAGCAGCTGGCTACGCGGATCGGGACCAGCTGCTCGTTGAATTCGCTCCCGTACCTCGCCACTCCACCAGCGGTGGTGTTCGTCAATAACCGCAACAATGAGATCGTCCTTGCTCTCAAAATGGTTGTAAAACGTTTGCTTGGAACAACCTACCTCGTTCAGTAGTCGGTCGAGCCCGACCGCCAGAAATCCTTCGCGATAGAAAATTTCATGTCCCGCCTGAATGAGCTTTTCGCGAGTCGTCATCATGGGCATGGGAAAATCCTCTCCAGTGTCGGAGCCTGGCATACTTGACCACAAGTCAACCGAACTTGACGACAAGTAAATTGTCCAATTCAGAGCATGGCTTTAATCTTACCGTATATCCTCACTCAGAGCGTGTGATGGCCTGGAGGCCGTCGATTCAGATTGACTCTGGATCATGCTTCAAGAACTGTACATTGTATCGTCTGCTGACTACATCTGAAAGGAATTCTCTATGACTCCTCTCTCTTCTCCCCTGGTTGTGGACTCCGACCGTCTTCAGAAAACCGAGCCTGATGCCGCAACTCAAGCCGCTTTTGGCGAACGCATGATGGGGATGCTCAATGATGCGGCCCTCTCCTTCATGATCAGCATCGGACACCGGACGGAATTGTTCGACACCCTGGAAAAGCTGCGGCGCCCTGCCACCGCACAGGCCATCTCGGATGAAAGCGGTCTCAACGAACGTTACGTTCGCGAGTGGTTAGGGGCCATGGTCACTGGCCGAGTGATCGATTATGACCCCGCCACAAAAGGCTATCAGCTCCCTCAGGAACATGCCGCCTGGCTGACGCGTGAAGCGACGCCCAACAACCTGGCGGGTGTCATGCAATTCATGTCGATGTTCGGCAAGATTGAAGACCATGTCCTCGACTGTTTTCGAAATGGGGGAGGCGTTCCCTACGAAAATTTCGATCGCTTCCATGAAATTATGGCCGAAGAGTCGTTCCAGACAGTGGTCGCAGCTCTCGAGGAGCATATTCTCCCTCTCGCTGAGGGCCTGCTGGAAGCACTCATACAGGGGGTCGACGTGGCGGATGTCGGATGCGGACGTGGTCTTGCGCTGTTGCGTATGGCCGAGTTGTTTCCCAATTCGACGTTTGTCGGGTACGACTTTTCCGCAGATGCCATCCATTGGGCCACTGATGAAGCGAAGCGACGTGGTCTCACTAATATTCGGTTTGCTGTTCAGGACGCGGCCAGACTTCAAGACGAGGATCGCTTTGACGTAATTTTCGCCTTTGACGCGATTCACGACCAGATCGATCCGCATGCGATGCTTGCAGGTATCCATCGGGCACTGAAAGACGAAGGGCTGTTCTTCGCGCAGGATATTCACTCCTCGAGTCATCTGGAAAAGAATCTGGATCACCCCGTAGCGCCGTTTCTATATACCGTTTCGACCATGCACTGCATGACGGTCTCCCTCGCGCATTCCGGATGCGGCCTGGGGACTTGCTGGGGCGAAGAGCTCGCGCTCCAGATGTTCGAAGAAGCCGGATTCCGTAATGTCGCCGTGCATCGGTTAGAACACGACATCATGAACAACTATTATCTCTGCCGGAAAGGTGAAGCGGACCGGTGATTATAACGTGCACATGGACATGAACACGCCGGCATGATTGTCGTTCGGAGGATGAGAATTCTTAATTCGCGAATTCCCGCATATCGATCTCTGACTTCGTTTCGATGGATTTCTGGGCGGCGAGGCACATGGCGACCGACCAGCGGCCGTCTTCGCCCGTGCAGGTCAGCGGTTCCCCGTATTGCACGGCGCGGACCATCATGGCGATCTGGTCTTCGAGTTCGAAGAGTTCGCCGGTTACCTTGGTGATGGGAATTGTTTCAACCTTCTCTCCATCAAAAGCACGCAGGGAGAATGACGGCTCGCGCGTCCGGTCCATGGCTCCGCTCCAGGAGGCCCAGAGGGCTCCCTTTGAACCGGTGACTTTGACCGTTTGATGATGTTCGAAGGCACTTAAGGTCTGCGTGACGACCGCATACGCGCCGCTGTCAAATTTCATGATGGCGCTGAAGTTGTCCTGCAATTCCGGATGCTCGGGGTTGCGATTGTTCCCGGTCGCGTAGATCGAAGAAGGAGTACCGGAACCTTCCAGAAACCAGCGGGCCATATCGAAGAAGTGAATCGGCTCTTCCAGGATCCAGCTGCCAACCCGCTCGATATCGTAGCGCCAGCCATCCGCCCCCGTCCGGTAAGGATTGCGGGAGAGTTCCACCAGGGCGTATTGTGGTGTGCCGATATAACCTTTCGCCACCAGTTCCTTCGCCGTTCCCCAGAGAGACGACAATCGCAGCTCGTGCCCGACATTCAGCAGACAGTTATTCTCTTTCGCGAGCCGGATGAGGTCGTCGCAATCGGTGATCGACAGGCACATCGGCTTTTCGAGCAACAGGTGTTTCCCCGCTTTCAGCACGGCCGCAGCGACTTCATGATGCAGATGACTCGGCAACACGATGTCGACGACATCAATGTCGTCGCGGCGAATCAGGTCTCGGTAATCCTGATAGACGTCGGCCCCGGGATAGTCCGTGCGGGCGCGATCGCAGGAAGCCGCTGATTGAGCCGAGATGGCGACGAGCTCCGCGTCAGGTGTCGTGGCGATTGCGCCGGCGTGGCAGCCTCCCCACGCACCATAGCCGATAAGTCCAAATTTAATACTGGAGGTCATGCTCTGTCTGTTCTGTTCACGGGTTGAAGTATTAAGAAAAGGTCTGCCAATCCTGATATCGCCACTCGCTATGACGCGTTGATTTTGTAGCCTTCGCGCGGTTCTCGGGCGAGAAACGAATTGGCTTCGTCGTCATTCAAAATCTGTTCCCGTTCGGGGTCCCATTTCAGTTCCCGTCCCAACCGCAGGCTGATATTGGCAAGATGACAGGTCGAAAGTGTGCGATGATGAGTAAAGACATCGGACTGGGGTTCGTCTCGCGAAACCATGCACTCGAAAAAGTTCGCCATGTGACTGGTGGGTTGTTTGCCCTTATACAGATTGACGATGGTTTCTTCGGGCAACGGGTTGACCTTCAGCTCTTCGACGGGAGTTCCGGTCAACTTGGCGCGATTCACAAAGATGCGTCCCTCGGTGCCCTCAAACAGAATCCCGTTGTCGCGGCTGTGAATGACCATGGAAATGTCATTCGGGAACTGACACGTCAACTCAAACTTGATCGGCATGTTATACATATCCGGCCGTGTTGCGAAGCCTCTGTGTAATTCCTGCGGAAAAGTGGCTGTCCCATTAACTGAAAGCGGTCCCGTCTCCTGCATGCCGATCGCCCATTGCGCAATGTCGACATGATGAGCGCCCCAGTCGGTCAGTTTGCCGCCCGAGTATTCATACCACCAGCGGAAGGTCCAGTGGCTTCTCTCTTTGATGTACGGTGTCTGCGGCGCGGGTCCCAACCAGCGATCCCAATCAAAATAGCCGGGAGGCTTCACCACTGGAAAGGGGCCGCCATCGAGTCCTTCGTCGATGCCGACGGAGACTCTCGTGATTTTGCCCAATCGACCGGACTGCACGAGCGCGACCGCTGTCAGGAACCGGAGTGAGTTTTCACTCCGCTGCTGAGTCCCCACCTGAAAGACACGATTCGTTTCGCGCACCACTTGTGCTATCTGCTGTCCTTCGCCGATAGTCAACGTCAGCGGCTTCTCGCAATAGACATCTTTCCCGGCCCGCATCGCTTCGATCGCGATTTTCGTATGCCAGTGATCGGGCGTCGCAATGAGCACCGCTTCGACATCCTCCCGCGCGAGTATCTCCTGATAGTCGTGATACTGCTCGGACTTTCCGTCCCCCAGTTGGTCTTTGGCCCATTCCAGCGCGACGCCATCGACATCGCAAAGCGCCACCAGATTGCCATACTCCTTCGCCTGCCGCCCGATCGGCACACCGCGGCCAGTGCGGCGAATGTCGGATCGCCAGCCCGTGCCGATCAGACCGAACCGGGGACGATCATTCGGAGAAGCGGCGCGACCTGCACGAGGGTGAGATGAAAGCATCGACGATGCAAACATTCCCGCGGAGAGTTTAAGAAGATCCCGACGCGAGAGAGGTTTCGATTGACGGGACGAGCGCTGGTGCATGGGTCAAGTCTTTTCCGTTAATTGAGTTCTTTCACCCAGATGTTGCGGAACTCGATTTCATCGCCATGGTGCTGCAGGCCGATCGGACCGCGGGCGGGAAGATCAGGGAGCGGTTCCGATTCGAGAACCTTCTGGCCGTTGAGGTAGACAGTCATCCGGTCATTCGCGAGCGAAATCAGAAACGCGTTCCACTCTCCCAGCGGCTTATCGGCATTGATAATGGGGATACACGAACGGCGTACTTTCTGGCTCAGTTTTCTGTTAACGCGGTATCCATTGATTTCGCCGGACCCGAGTTCCTGGCACCAGATATTCGCCTGACAGTCGAGGATGCCGCGGAACAGGATGCCACTGTCCCCCGCATCCAGATGAGGTCGGGTGATCCGCTTGCCCTGCTCATCCAGCAGAAAGTCACCATTCCACAACACGATCGGGTGCGGTTTCATTTTCGGTTCGGCGGGAAGCCGCCACTCGCAGTAGAACAGACAGTCCCCGAATTCCTGCTTGGTCCAGAGGGACTTGTCATAGTGTTTCGCCTGCTCCGATTTTCCATCGTACGTGATGATTCCCTCGGAAACCTGCCAGTGACCTTCGTGCGCCGGTTGCACATCCCATTGGTCGAGGGTTTTCCCTGCAAATAACGATTGAAAACCGTGCTTTTCCAGTTGGGCCGCCGTCCGTTTGTCGCCATTCGCGTCGATGAATTCCTCCGTGATCTCGGCCCGCGCTGTAGAGATGGAGAAAAACAGAAGGCACAATAGCCACGAGAGAAGTCGAACAGAGAACATAACGAGCCCGTGGAGGAGAAGTATCGGAAGTGGAAAAATCGGAATGGAACGGCACCCAACGGCCTGATTTCCATCCTAGAAGTATCAAGCACAGGGAACAAGAAATAAAACGAGAATCGCGATTTGCACTCCATTTCGGCACGCTAAGTTGACTCGCTGTGGGTGATCTGTTGTGATGAATTCTGCAGAAAAGCTTCCTGCATTCCCGAATCCAGCGACTCTCCTGAAATCATCAACTTCATGACGGATAACATTCAACTTGCCAGCGGCAGTAAGCTTCCCTCCATCGGCCTCGGTTTGTGGAAAATCGCACCGGACGACGTCGCGCCGACAATAACGTCGGCGATCGACATCGGCTATCGCCACTTCGACTCCGCCTGTGACTATGGCAATGAAGCGGAAGTCGGCAACGCCCTGCAACAGGTCCTGCAATCGGGGAAAGTGAAACGGGACGATCTGTGGATCACCTCGAAATTGTGGAACACCTATCATCGGGCCGAACATGTTCGACCGGCGCTCGAGAAAGCTTTATCCGATCTCCAACTCGACTACCTCGATCTCTACCTGATCCACTTTCCGATCTCGCTCCAGTTTATTCCCTTCGATAAACGTTATCCTCCTGGGTGGGTAACGAATCCGGACGAGGCGTCACCCCATATGGAACCCGTCGCAGTGCCGATCCGGGAGACGTGGGAAGCGATGCAGGAATTGAAAGAAGCGGGGCTCGTCAAAGAGATCGGCGTTTGTAATTTCAATTGCGCGCTGCTGCGTGATCTGCTCAGCTACGCGAAGATCCCCCCGGCCGTGCTGCAGGTTGAAATGCATCCCCTGTTGACACAGGAGAAACTGTTGCGGTTCTGTCGAGAGAATGATATCGCCGTGACCGCCTTTTCACCGCTGGGGGCGTTGTCGTACTTCTCCATTGGCATGGCCGCAGAAGGTGAGTCCCTGCTGGATCGCGAGGTCATCAAACAGATTGCCGCCGACCATCAATGCACCCCGGCCCAGATCATTCTGCGGTGGGGAGTACAACGGGGAACCGCGATTGTTCCCAAGTCGACCCATCCCGATCGATTGCGTGAGAACTTCTCGCTGTTCGACTTTGAACTCACCGAAGATGAAATGGCTACCATCAACAATCTGAATGAAAACCGCCGATTCAACGATCCCGGCAAGTTCGGCGAAGAGGCATTCAATACATTCATGCCCATTTACGAGTGACCTAACTCGACCAGATACATTTTCCTGAAGGAGAGTCTCCATGTCGCTGCAGATCGCCCCGCTATCACTGCCTGCTCAGCAAGAGCATGGAGAGACGGTTTTTCCTTACGTCATCGGCTGCCAATCCACCGATGCGACGCTTGAGGAAGTCACCGACTGGCTCTCCAGTGAACGGGAGGGTCTGCTGGATCTGGCCCATCAGCATGGGGCGGTCCTCTTCCGCGGGTTTCCGCTGGTTCAGGCGGAGGACTTCGATGCCTTTATCGCCGCATTCGGATTGCCCAACTTTCCGTACAAGGAATCGTTGTCGAACGCCGTGCGGGTGAATCGCACGGAACGCGTCTTTTCGGCAAATGAAGCCCCACCGGACGTCCACATTCTGTTCCATCATGAAATGGCGCAGACACCCATGTTTCCCACGACCCTCTTCTTCTTCTGCGAAATCGCCCCCGCAGAAGGAGGCGCCACACCCATCTGCCGCTCGGATGTGCTGTACGAGCGGCTGTCGCAGGAATGCCCCGAGTTCGCCCATAACTGCGAAACGAAAGGACTCAAGTATTCCAACGTGATGCCCGACGCCGATGACGCTCAGTCCGGAATGGGACGCAGCTGGAAAAGCACGCTGCGTGTCGAGACCAGGCAGGAAGCAGAAGCGCGGCTGCTGGAATTGGGGTATTCCTGGAAGTGGAACGAGGATGGTTCGTTGCGCGCGACGACCCCCGTTCTTCCCTGCGTTCGTGAAGTCTCGCCCGGGCGGAAAGTCTTTTTCAACCAATTGATTGCCGCATTCTGTGGATGGAAAGATGCCCGCAACGACCCGGCCGATGCGATCCGGCATGGCGACGACTCTCGCCTCGATCGAGATGCCGTGATGCGGGCCGTCGAGCTAGCCGATGAATTGACCTTCGACGTCGAATGGCACGCGGGCGACGCAGTGCTGGTCGACAACACGCTGATCATGCACGGTCGCAAACCCTTCAAGGGGACTCGGAAAGTGCTGGCCTCCCTCGCCGATAAGCAGACGCACTCCTTTGAATCGATGGCGTGACGACCATTCGCTGTTAACAATCGTTCGCTTGTACGTTCTTCTCCCAGCTGTGTCCCATTTCTCCGAAACGTGAAGTCATGTCAGAGAGTACTCCTCCCGCCGCGGACGATGACGGACGTCCCTGGTATCAAGCCGTCACCCGGTACCAGTGGTTGGTATTGATCATTGCGTCGGCGGGTTGGGTATTTGATGTATACGAAGGCCAGATCTTCAACATCACCCGGAACGACATGTTGCGGGAGATTCTCCAGGAACAGAATCTCTCCGCGGAAGAACTGACCAACACGGTCAATGATTACGGTGACCGCTTTCTCGCGGTCTTCCTCGCGGGCGGAACGATCGGTGGCCTGCTGTTCGGCTCTCTCGCGGATCGTTATGGACGGCGGCCGATTATGATCGCCACCATCCTGATGTACTCGCTTTTTTCCGGTCTGACGTACTTCGCCGACAGCCTCTGGCAGGTCGGTATTCTGCGATTCCTCGTCGCGATGGGCGTCGGCGGTGAATGGGCCGTTGCCGCCAGTCTGGTTTCGGAGGTCTTCCCGCCCAAAGCGCGGGCTCAGGCTTCCGGAATCTTCCACGCATCGAGCGTCATCGGCACCTGGCTCGCCGCGATCGCGGGGATTCTTGTCGGCAGCAACTGGCGATACGGTTACCTGGTTGGAATCCTTCCTGCATTGTTAATCGTCTGGGTTCGGGCGAGCGTGCGCGAACCGGAACGTTGGCAGAAGAAAGAACTCGACACGAATCGTCGCAACCGCGGGAGTTTCAAAGAACTGCTGACCATCGCTCCCTGGCAACGACACGCGCTGGCGGGCATGGGGCTCGCCGCCGTCGGACTCGGAACCTTCTGGTCCGTAACGGTCGCCGGACAGAATCTGGTTCAGGAGATGCTCGCCTCGAGTGGACTCAGCCAGGGAGAGATCGGCTCGCGGGCAAAATTCGCGTTTGGAATCGTGCAGACGGCGGGGGGCGGTATCGGCCTGCTCACCTTCGGCCCTCTCAGCGCCCGCATCGGCCGCCGGAAGACATTCATCGTTTTTCAGGCACTGGCGTTTCTGATCGTCCCCGTCGCCTGTTACCTTCCGCAAACATATGGGCAACTGCTGGCGATCCTGCCCATCTATGGATTCTTCACGCTCGGTATTCATGCCGGATACGCCATCTATTTTCCGGAGCTGTTCCCCACGCACTTGCGGGCGACGGGCACCAGTTTCTGCTTCAATGGAGGACGACTCCTGGCGGTCCCCATTCTGCTCCTCTCCGGCTACATCAAGGGAAACGATGCCATCGCTCTCCCCGACGCGGTGACGGGGCTGTCGTTCCTGTTTCTCCTCGGAATCGGGCTCGTCCTCCTGCTGCCCGAAACACGCATGCAGGAATTGCCAGATTAAATCCGAGCCTCAAACCCGATGTTATCCGGTTTGCCCATGACGTCCGCCACTGTCCGGAAAACCGTGCATTCCATCCGAGTATTTTACCGTTTATGACGAGGCGTCCCTGTCGGCAATCACCGAGAAAACTGCATTTCTCGCCAAGACTTTCCAGGAGCGCTCCCTTCTCAGCCTTTTATTTTGTTAATCACCTTTTGCACCGTTTGTTTGCACGGGCGTTTGGAGAAACTCTTTTGAAGATGGGAGAAGTTCGCTACCAGCTGAGGATCTCAATCGAAAACGTGTGTGCCGACATACATCCGAATTGCTCCAGGCACGACGTTAAACAGTACAGGCTCCTCATCCACGACCTCCCCGTCCAGAGCGAACCGCATTCGTGGTTCTGACTGAAGATCCAGCGACTTGACTTGCCGAAATATAACCTGTTCGCAGTCCAGGAACTCGCCGAACAAGTTGTCCGCGATGATTTGAACCATGTCAGACAGGTCTCCGTCGCGAATAATGATCACGTCAATCAAACCGTCTACGGGTGACGCTTTAGGGGCGATCGTGATTCGTCCAGCGTTCGTCTTGCCATTCGCGACGAGTACGGCCCAAGTATCCAGGTTGCTGAACTCTTCCTCCCCGCATTTGACCGTGATGCGATACGTCGTCATGTCGGATAACACCTCGATACCGCCACGAATATAAGCGAACGCCCCCCAACGTGATTTGATTTCATCAGTCATCGCTTCACTGACTCTCACGGAGTTGCCGCCAGCTGCAACATTAGCGTAGTAGCGAACCATTTCGTCTCCGCTGCTGATTCGAACGACGTCAATGGGGATGGGGGCGGATGCGTCGATCAGTTTCACCGCCTCAGTCGCGACGTCAGGAATATTGAGCGTTCCAGCAAAGTCATTCGCCGTGCCTAACGGTATAATTGCCAGTGCGGGCCGCCTGGCTTCGTCGACCGCCATCATCGCATTCACCAATGCATTAACAGTTCCGTCCCCACCAGCTGCAACTACCGTTCGGCAACCCTGAGAAATCGCTTTCTCAATCGTCTGCGGCAGGTCCAGATTCCAGGAAAGCTCAACCCACTCGGCGCGATTATCTGTCAGGGCGTCGCGGATGAGGTCTACTTCATCAGACTTTCCGGAACCGGAATTCCAGAAAACGAGTTCTTTGGCCATACGGTCGCTCCGTGCTCAGTTTGATTGCTCATGTGCTACCGTGAATCGGAAAAGGTTCTTGGCGCTGCGACTTATTGAGAGCTGCTCACATCCGCTGTTTTCGTTTTTGCGTCGGTAACGGTCACGATAAGCGCAAACTAATTCCGAGATCTGAAGGGTCAGGCACTATTTTTTGGGCGAACAACTTACGTAGGGTTGCCGAGCACCATCAGCATTCGGTGCAACGGACAAACGCCTCTACGTCTCGCAGCATTTTCTGGGCCACTGTAGATCCGACTTTCACGTGATCCATTTGCGTTACTGAAGACGATGATACCGGAGGGCGTATCGTAAAAATATTCAGCCGACACGAAAATGCAGCGATTCCAGGCGTTTAGATCGCCGGCGTGTGTAGGATTTCCGACGAGCTTACTTTCGAGGCCTGGCGCATGACGTCCGATTTACTTCGAATAGTACATTTTGTACGCAATGGTAGCGGAAGATTAACTCTCGAGAATTACGGCCTGCGATCGATTCCGTGCGACGCAACGTCGCGGCAGTAACACTAGGGCAGACCACCGAGACGTACGCAGCATTCGATCTTACCTGTGACGCGTCCGGCTTCATCACCACGTTCGATCAACTGATTGTCGAGTCCCTGATGATTCCGTTCTTTATGGTGGGGAGAGGCTCATTCGAGCGAGGGGTACAGTTCCAGCGTCACCTCCATCGTTGAGTCTCTTTTCAGGAGACATTTCATGCAATCCACAGACCAAACTGTTCAATATTTTCACAGTTTCGAGACTGCTTTCAGAAGAGTTGAATAGCATGAATACTGAACAACTTAGGCAAGAATTATTCGCCAACAATATCCCGCCTAGTTGGTACTGTCTCAATGGAGGACTACCTGACGAACAACTTTGTATTGCCCAGACCCCCGATGGGAGATGGATAACCTATTATAGTGAACGAAGCTGATGCATCCTGAAGAAATGAGACGCCGAATTCGCGAGGCGTTGGGGGACCCGTCGCAATCATTGTAAATCGAGTTCCACGAATACGGGTACGGTCACGAACGCTTCCGTTGACGTTACATGGTAGTTCAACTCATGGGGAAAGATATCACTAACGCAGACGCGGTTTCCATACCTTTTGAGAGCGTATTACCTTACTGAAAACATTTCTCGAATTCTGACCGAGTTCCCATCCCCTGTTTTGTCAACGAGATTAGCGAGCGGCTTTATGTCTGTTTCGTTCTACTTAAAAGACAAGAATACCCGCGAATATTCTGACTTTCCAATTTGTGCTCAGAGCGTTTATCATAATTTTTGGGTTCCATTGGCAAAAAAAACGGGCTAGAATTGGCGGAGGCATCTATATGCTTTGCTGACATGGGGTCGCTTGATGCAGATTATCGAAATTCGATGATCCATGAACTTGAGAAGTTGAAAGTGGAGATGGACGATTGGAACAAAAGCCACGATGGGAAATATGAATTCGTCGCTGAAAGCTTGGAAAAGGCGATTGGAATACTGAAAACTGTCGATGGGCAGAAGTTTGAGTACGGTTTTTCGTGAGTTCTCGATGTAATGTCGCCTGAAGGCATCCACCCGACATTGAAAATCAAAAAACCGCTTGCCCCGTTCGCTGACGGCTTGTCTATCGTTTTCTAGCCGTTCTCTGCGTAGAAGCAAAAACCGCAATAATCTCCGAAGCGGGGGGTGCATTCCATCCTGAGGGATGTAAAATGGATGGTTGACGTTCTGCTGACGTCAGCCCTGATTTCCACCCCGAGGCCGGTTCCCGCAAACCCTCGCCGGCCCCCTCCCCTCGCCTTCATCCCGCCCTGTCTTTCGGGCTCTTTTGCTCGATAAAGGACACGCTTATATGTTTCGTCCTCTGACTCTTCTCTGCGTTGCCATACTTGCTCTGTCGACAGCGAGCGATTCAGCCGGAGCGGAACGGGTCGATTACCTGAAACAGGTGAAACCGATCCTCTCGACGAAATGTTATGCCTGCCATGGCGCATTGAAGCAGGAAAGCGACCTCCGACTGGAAACCCGGGAACTCATGCTGAAAGGGGGCTACAGTGGCGAAGCCTTCATCGCCCGGGATGCCGAGCACAGTTTGCTGATCGAGCGCATCGTTGCGGATCCGGAAGAACGGATGCCGCCCGCCGAAGAGGGATCGGCGCTGACGGCCGAAGAGATCGCCATCCTCCGCAATTGGATCGATCAGGGGGCGGAGTCGCCACAGGAAGAAATTCCGGCCGATCCCTCCGAGCACTGGGCGTTCCGACCGTTGGAACGCCCGGCCTTACCCGTGGCGAACGATGAACCGGCCATCCGAAATCCGATAGACCATTTCCTGGCCGCAGAACATCAGCAGCTGGGGCTGACGCCCACGGAAGAAGCCGCCCCCGTTGTGCAGTTGCGTCGCCTCTACTTCGACTTGATCGGTGTACCGCCCCCTGTCGAAGAAGTCCTCGCCGTTGAACAATCGCCCACCTCCGACTGGTATGAGAAGAAAGTCGATCAGCTCCTCAACGATCCTCGGTATGGCGAGCGCTGGGGACGCCACTGGATGGATGTCTGGCGTTACAGCGAGTGGTCCGGTTTAAACGGCCAACTTCGTTACAGTCAGAAACACATCTGGCACTGGCGCGACTGGATCATCGAATCGCTTAACGACGACATTCGCTACGATGAGATGGTGCGGCAGATGCTCGCGGCGGATGAACTCTATCCCGACGACCTGGACAAACTGCGCGCCACTGGCTATCTCGCGCGAAACTGGACGCTCTTCAACCGAACCGAGTGGATGGACAACGTGGTGGAACATGTCAGCAAAGGGTTCCTCGGACTGACGACCAACTGCGCGAAATGCCATGACCATAAATACGACCCGATCAGCCAGCACGACTACTACGCCCTGCGCGCGGTCTTCGAACCATATCATGTGCGGCTCGATATGGTTCCCGGTGAAACCGACCTCGTCAAGGACGCCATCCCGCGCGCGTTCGACGGACTGCTGCAGGAACCGACCTACCTCTTCATACGGGGAGATGAACGAAACCCGGACAAATCGGCAGTCATCGAACCGAATGTGCCGGAGACGCTGAGATTCTCCGAGGTGACCGTCGAACCTGTCGATCTTCCGCACAGCAGCTGGCAGCCCGCGCGACGGGCCTGGGTGTTCGAATCCCATCTTAACAAAGCGCGCGAGCGCGTTGTGAAAGCGGAAGCTCGCGAAAAAAGTCTGTCTGAGAAAACCGATTCTCACCCGGGTGACGTGTCCGTGGCCGCAGCCGAACTGACGCTGGCGGAACGGGAACTGTCGGGACTCGAACATCGCATCAAGGCGATGCAATCCGCGTGGGAGGCAGGCACCCGGGAAGCGGCCATCCTGAAGAATGCGCCCGATAGAGAACTCGCCCGACTCGCTATTCAGGCGGAGCGCGACATCGAAGTCGCCCGCGCTCAAAAGGCCGTCGCGGAAGCCGAGCGAAAACTGAGTTCGGCCGCGGAAGCCGATTCTAAAAAACTCAAGGAGCAACTGGACACCGCCCGGAACGCACTCCAGAAGCTACAGAAGGCACAGGAAAAACCGATTTCGGAAGACGACCGCTACACCTGGATCGCCGGCGCGGAATGGACCCCGACCCGCTTTACGATCTCGACAACAGATGACCCCGAGGTCGCCTTCGTGCCGCAAAGCTCCGGTCGTCGCACGATGCTGGCGGAATGGATCGTCGATCCGCGTAACCCGCTGACAGCACGCGTCGCGGTCAATCACATCTGGGCGCGGCACATGGGAGCGCCGCTTCACTCCAGCATGTTCGACTTCGGTCTGAAAACGCCGCCGCCCGAGAATCGTGAGCTGCTCGACTGGCTGGCGGCCGAACTGATCGAGAGTGGTTGGAAGATGAAACATCTCCACCGGCTGATGGTGATGTCCGCCGCCTATCGTCGTTCATCCGCGACTGCCGGTGGGGACCAGAATACCGATCTCGATCCGGAAAATCGCTACTGGTGGCGTCGCCAACCGATGCCGCTGGAATCGGAAGTTGTCCGTGATGCCATTCTCGCCCATGCCGGCACGCTGGATGAAACGATGGGAGGCTCGCCTGTCGAGGGCGATCAACAAGCCGATTCTCATCGCCGCAGCCTCTATTTCTTCCATTCCGCAGATACCGTGAACCTGTTTCTGGGCAACTTCAATTCCCCGGATGTCACGGGGTGTTATCGGCGCGAATCGAGCATCCAGCCTCAGCAGGCGCTGGCCTTGAACAACAGCAAACTGGTTCTGAAGGCGACTCCATCGATTGCGTCGCAAATCTCAGCGGGCGATGAAGATGACGCCACTTTCATCAGGAAGGCGTTCCTTGTCCTGCTCGGGATCGAGCCCGGCGACGAGGAAGTCAGCGCGAGTGAGTCCGCGCTGAAGTCGTGGCAGACGGAAGCGGGCTCCTCCCCAATCGAAGCCCGTTCGTTTTTCATCTGGTCACTGCTCAATCACAACGACTTTGTAACGTTGAGGTAATACACGTTGAATGGTTTTTCAGAGAACATGGATCGTCCCCGTACCGGGCTCAACCGTCGCCAATGGTTGAAAGGGCTGGGCTCCGGCTGCGCCGGGATTGCACTCGCGAGCCTGCTGCACCGGGATGCACTGGCCAGCACCAGCGCCTGGTCCCCCCCGACGGGTATCTCGCATTTCACGCCGCGTGCGAAAAATGTGATCTGGCTCTTCATGAACGGGGGCGTCAGCCACATGGAGAGCTTCGACCCCAAACCGATGCTCAATAAGTATGCGGGCAAAACGATTGCCGAAACTCCGTTCGCGGATGTACAGGATCCCGAAAAGCTCGCCATTGAACGCCTGCGCGTACCCGACGCCAACGGGAATCAGCGGAATGAAATCTATCCGCTACAGTGCGGTTTCCGAAAGCATGGCAACAGCGGCATTGAGGTGAGCGACTGGTTTCCCCATATCGCCGAGCACGTTGACAAGATGGCGTTCGTCCGGTCGATGTGGACGACGGACAGCAATCATGGGGCGCAGACGCAGTTTCACTCGGGCCGCCATATGAACGACGGCACCTTCCCCAACCTCGGTGCGTGGGTTCACTACGGTCTCGGAACTCTTAACGAGAATCTGCCTCAATTCATATCGATGGGACGACGACCCGAGTGGAACACACGGGATGGTCATTACCTCGGCCCCAGCCACGATGCTGTCTCGTTGCAGGTGGATCCTCAGAATCCACTCGACTACGCCAACCCGGAAATTCCCTTTTCGCCCGCGGCGCAGTCCATCGGGCGCGATCTGACTCGTCAGTTAAATCAAATGCGCCGCGACGAGTTTCCCGACGACCCGGCGGTGGAAGCTCGCATTCGTTCTTACGAACTCGCCTGGCGAATGCAGTCGGCCATTCCCGAGCTGTTTGATTTTTCCGAAGAAACCCAGGCAACACAGCGGATGTACGGGATCGAAAATGAGACCAGCCGACCTTTCGGTATGAAGCTGCTGGCCGCCCGTCGATTCATCGAAAAGGGTGTCCGGTTTATTCAGATCCAACATGGGGGTGGCGGGGCCGGTCAGTGGGATGCGCATGGCGGATTGAAAAAGCGACACAGCGCCTCGGCCTTCGAAGTCGACCAACCGATCGGGGGCTTGCTCGAAGACCTGAGCCGCAGAGGGCTGCTCGATGAGACCCTCGTCGTCTTCGCAACAGAGTTCGGTCGCACGCCCGGAAGTCAGAACTCGGACGGACGGGATCACCATATCTTCGGCTTCTCCGTATGGATGGCCGGAGGGGGCTTGAAACAGGGCATCGTCCACGGAGCGACGGATGAACTCGGTTTCCACGCCATCGAAAATCGGCATTACGTCACCGACATCCACGCCACCATTCTGAGACAACTGGGGCTCGACTCCCGCAAGCTCGAACTCCCCAGTCACAAGCGACTCGAGATCGATCACGGAGAACCGATTCTCGACATCATCGCGTGAGATCGGTAGTGCCCTTTACTCCAAGCGCGGGGCGCCATTCAGGAATCACCGCTCGTGGAAAGTTCCTGTTCCACGATTCGCCAGAGATTCGGCTGGAACACGCAGGAGATGTGCGCTCCCCAGATTTCGTGGTCGACGGCAAGACCCTCCGGCCGCGCGACGATCAACTCGACTTTGGCCCAGATGATCGACCGTCTGGCTTGTGTCGTCGATGACAAAGGGGACGAGGAAAGCTCCCTGTCATTCATGATCACCAGTTCCGGGATGAGTTTTCCCAGCACAGGCGAGAAGACGCTGGCGAAGGGGACGGGGGCCACCACGGGACAGATCGAAATCAGCTTGCGAATCGTCGGCAACTGACTTTGATTGATCGCCATACGCGCGATCCAGTCTCCGAAACTATGGCCGACTATGGAGACAGAGGGGGCCGCGCTGCGAACCATCTCCTCGCAGAGCGCGTCGACCGTGCGGTAAGGATCCGTAAGGACTTGCGGATAGTCCCACCGGACAATCGTCCTCCCCGGTTTTCGGAGCGCCCGCTCCAGCGGATACAACATCCAGGCCGGAGACATGAAACCGGGTATCAGGTAGATCGTCTCCTCCGCAGGCACTGAATCCGCGATAGCAATATCCTTCCTGATCTCTCGGTTCAGACGATGTTCCCCCCCGCGCCGCGATGCAGGATCTGAAATCTAAATTGTCTGCAGATAAGCCGTCTATTCGCGAATTCCGTGCACGGCTCTCAATCGCCGTTCGCGTAGGTGGCGCCGCCGGAATACAGGGCTTCGAGTTCCTGTTCGTATTTGGCGATGATGTGGCGGCGGCGGACTTTCTGGGTAGCGGTCAGTTCGTCGTCCGCGAGCGAGAACGGGCGCGAGAGGACGAGAAAGCGGCGGACCCGTTCGGGGTTGCTCACGTGTTGCATCTGCTCTTCGACGATCTTTGTGAAGAACTCCATCACCTCCGGTTGATCGATGAATTCGTCGTCCGTCTTCAGCGCAACTCCCTGCTCTTTCAACTTCGATTCCAGCAGATCAAACGTCGGTACAAGTATCGCCGTGATGAAGTTCCGGTTGTCGCCGTAGACGACGGCCTGATCGATGAGCGGATGCTTCGTCAACAGGCGTTCGATCTCGGTCGGCGCGACATTCTTGCCGCTGGAGGTAACGATGATATCCTTTTTGCGATCAGTGATGCTCAGAAAACCATCGTCGTCGATTTCCCCCACGTCGCCAGTGTGAAACCAGCCATCGACGATGACTTCGGCGGTCGCTTCCGGATTCTGCCAGTACCCCTGCATGATGTGCGGACCACGACTCAGGATTTCACCATCCTCGGCGATACGGATATCCACACCCGGGATCGCCTGCCCGACGGTTCCCGGCCGGACTTTGCCGAAGCGATTGAACGCAATCACCGGCGACGTTTCCGTCAGCCCGTAACCTTCGAGCAAGGGGACCCCCAGGCCGTTGAATGCTTCACAGATATGCTTCGGCAGTGGTGCTCCGCCGGACGCGAGATGATGCAACCGGCGACCGAAGATCCCCTTGAGAGCGGGGCCTCGTTTTTCTTCCGGCAGTCGTTCAATGTTGCCCCACACCTTTTCATAGAACCGGGGGACGGAGGTCATCCAGTGCGGTTGGATTTCTCGCAGGTTCGGTATCAATGTCTCCACGGAATCCGCCAGTGCGATCACTCCCTGGATCATCTGGGTGACGTACAGGTCGACCGTGCGCGCGTAGATATGACTGTAGGGCAACCAACTCAGAATGACGTATTGCGGGTAGATCGCGGAGATCGACAGCACCGCCGCCGCATTGGTGACGAGGTTACCGTGCGAGAGCATCACTCCCTTCGGATGGCCGGTCGTCCCGCTGGTATAAATGAGAGTCGCCAGATCATCGCCGGTAATCGCCTGTTCGCGACGTTCGATCTCGGGTCGCAGTTCCACCCATTGAGACCAGCCGCGCTGTTTTAATCCTTCCCAGGACAGGACTTTCAGTCGCGATTCGGGAACAGGGGAAATGATCGGTTCAAAAGAGATGAGGAACTCGAGCTGCGGAAGCTCGTCGATCACAGCGAAGACCTTGTCGGCCTGCTTCTGATTCGACACGAAGACGCCGCGGGAGCCGCTGTTCTCCAGTTGATAGGCCGCCTGTTCGGGAGCGAGTGGCGCGTGGAGCGCGACATCGGCGGCTCCGGTCGAGAGAATCGCGAGGTCCGTGATGATCCACTCGTACCGGTTCTCGGCGAAGATCGCGACCCGGTCGCCCGGTTGCACGCCCAACTGGATGAGACCGGCCGCGCATTTGTCCGCCTGCGCGCGGAGGTCATTCCAGGTGAGATCGGTGTAACGGCCGAAGCGTTTATAGCGGAGCGCCGTTCGCGGTCCGACCTCGGCACACGTCCCGCGATTCATCGATACGAGGTTGGTATAGGTTTTCATGGCGAGCATTCCTGGACGTGATGTTCATCTCAATGAGAATCTTTTTTTGACTCCAAACCGGTCACACCAGACAGGACTCGAACACGGTGGCGATTCCCTGACCCTGACCGATGCACATGGTCGCGATGCCATAACGGGCATTTTCATCACGCATGCGGTGCAGCAGCGTCGTGGCGATCCGCGCGCCGCTGGCTCCCAGTGGATGTCCGAGAGCGACAGCCCCGCCACGACGATTGACGTTATCGACGCCCACGCCGAGGCATTTGAGAACGGAAAGTGCCTGCACCGCGAAAGCCTCGTTCAGTTCGATGGCATCGATCTGATCGATGGTGAGCCCCGCCCGTTGCAATGCTTTGTTGACCGCGGGAACAGGACCGATCCCCATTTCGCACGGATCGACACCAACGACGGCATTGGCGATGACTTTCGCCATCGGTTTGTAACCGAGTTCTTTCGCTTTCTCTTCGGACATCATCAGCATGGCGACCGAACCAACGCTCAGCTGCGACGAGTTCCCCGCCGTTACTGACCCCCCGGCGGGATTGAATGCGGGCCGGAGCGCCGACAATCCTTCGGTCGTGCAGTCGTAACGGATACCCTGATCTTTCGTGATCAGGGTTTTGTGACCGTTGTCATCACGCCCCCAGGTAGGAACGATTTCGGGTTCGAAGTGACCACCGTTCGTCGCTTCCGCCGCAAGTTGATGACTGCGGGCGGCGAACTCGTCCTGCTCTGTCCGACCGACCTGGTACTTCATCGAAAGGTACTCCGCGGTCAGCCCCATGTTCATCATCGCTTCGCTGTATTTGTAGAGGAGCGAGGGAGCAACGCTGTAACCCTTATCCATCGGGACGTGGTGCATGTGCTCCACACCCCCGACGATTTGAATGTCGTCATTCCCCGCGGCGATATACATGGCGGCATCGTTCAGCGCCGTGAGGCTGGAACCGCAGTTCCGGTTGATCGTGACCCCGGCGACTTCAATCGGCAGCCCGGCGATGATGCAGGCAATGCGACCGACGTCGAACCCCTGCTCCCCCTGTTGCTGGACGCAACCCCATTTGACATCTTCGATGAGATGCGGATCAATTCCGGTTCGTTCCACGAGGGATTTGATTGCGTGGGCCGAGAGATCTTCAGCGCGCACATCCCGGAAATTTCCCTTGTCAGCCGAAGCCTTGGCGACGGGAGTTCTGACGGCATCAACGACGACCGCTTGTTTCATGTTGTTCTCCACATATCATTTCGACAGCCTTGGAGACTGTCTGACGAACACGTGATTTATGGATCAGAGAGATGATTGAGATAAGACAATTATAGAAGTGATCGGGAAGCGTTTACTTCTCTTTCAGCATGGCGACGATATCTTTGGGAATGGGATAGAACTTTCCATCCTCTTTCGCCATCTGCCGGAGAGAATCAGGCGCTTCGAACCGTTTGCCCAGCGGAGCCAGTTTATCGGCGCGATCGACGATGTTCGCAGCCCCTTCGTTATCGCACCACCGGAGCAATCCGCCGCGGAAGGGAGGAAAGCCTGTTCCGAGGATCATCCCCATGTCGACGTGTGCCGGGCTGGCGACAATCCCTTCATCGAGCAATCGCACCGCTTCGAGCAGCATGGAGAGGAACAGACGGTCCTTGATTTCATCATCGCTGATGTCGATTTCATCGAGTTTGCAGCGGGCGAGAATCGGTTCGAAGGCGGGGTCGGCAGCAGGTTTCCCCTTGGGCCCCGCGAATTGACGGAAACCGGCGCCACTCTTCTTGCCGAGACGTCCTTCTTTGACGAGTTCTTCGACGATATTCACGTTCACGGTGCGGTCGCTGTAGGCGGCTCCCATCACTTTGCCCGCACCATACATTGTATCGATGCCGACCATATCGCTCAGGGCGATCGGTCCCATCGGCATGCCGAACTTTTCGGCGACCTTGTCGATCCGATCCATCGACACCCCTTCCAGCACGAGCAGCATCGCTTCATTCATGTAGGGAAGCAGAATGCGGTTGACGAGGAAGCCGGCACAGTCGTTACAGACAATGGGGACTTTGCGAATCTTCTTGGCGAGATTGACGATCGTGGCGACCGTTTCATCGTCGGTCTGTTCGCCCCGGATGACTTCCACCAGTTGCATGCGATCGACGGGGAGGAAGAAGTGCATCCCCACGAAGCGTGCGGGGTTGGGGGCTGACTTCGCCATGCGGGTGATGGAGATGGTCGACGTGTTGGAGGCGAGGATCGCATCGTCCCGCATGACTTTGGCAAGCTCACCGTACACCTGCGTCTTGAGTTCTTCTTTTTCGGGCACCGCCTCGATCACGACGTCGCTGTTCTGAAACGCCGTCATGGCCGTCGACGTGTTGAGCATCGCCAGCAGGTTCTGCATATCCTCGTGCGTCGCCCGTTTGATCTGAATCCGTTTGGCAACGACATCCGTCGCCCGCTTGAGGCCGGCGGTGATCGCTTCCTGATTCACATCCACCATGACCGTGGGGTAACCGGAGCGTGCGTGGGCGGTCGCGATGCCCGCTCCCATCAAACCCGCACCCAGAACGCCGACCGATTTGACATCGCGCGGTTTGATATCCGGGTTGGAAACACCTTTGTCCCGGGAGACCGCATTGTTCGCGAAAAAGACGGAGATCATATTCCCCGAAATCTCGGTTCCCGCCACTTCCATGGAATGCTCGAGTTCAACCTGCAAACCCTGCTTCAGCGGCAGGTTCAACCCCTTCTTCATCGCGCTCAGGGCAATCAGCGGCGCCGGGTACTGCCCTTTCGTTTTTCCGTAGATGTATCCTTCGGAAACAGCGAAGTTGAAATTCATCTGGTCTTCGCTGAGACCCATCGGCTGGGCGAACTTTTCGCGATTGGTTTTCCACTCGCCTGTTTCCTGCGTGTAGTCGATCAGGCGTCGACCGGCATCAACCAGGTCTTCATCGGGAACCGCATCGAAGACGAGACCAATCTCCGCTGCTTTTTTGGCGTCGATCGGATCGCCGGAGCAGATCATGTCGATGGCATTATGAATGCCGACCACGCGAGGCATGCGCTGCGTCCCACCCCAACCGGGAATAATGCCGACCTTGACTTCCGGCAGGGCGATCTTCGTCGAACGATGCAGACCGGCGATGCGGTAGTCCATCGACAGGATGAGTTCGGTTCCCCCGCCCATGCAGTTGCCCGACACGAGGGCGACCGTCGGAAAAGGTAGCTCGCTGAACTTGTTGAACAGGTCATGCCCGACTTTCATTCCCATGCGGCGGGCATCGTCAGAGGCATACGCGAGGGCGCCGAGTTCCTTGAGATCGGCGCCGGCGATGAACTGTCCTTCCTTTCCGCTTTTGAATAACAGACCACGCAGATCGTCACGCGACTGGAGCGAGT
>PABD01000204.1 GCA_002702685.1 Planctomyces sp. | reverse complement strand
CTGGTTAAGCTTTGTTCAAGCTTATTTCCGGGGGGAGATTGACCGGGAAGAGAAATGAGAGGAATTCCCAGTTCTTTTGTAGTCGGTATCGACTCAAGAACCAGTCAATCCTCGGTTCCCGATGGAATCGGAGTGATTATAAGAGAAGAGGCAATAAGTTCAATCGCGTGAGACACTTATTGCCAGAAGTGAGAATCAGTATCAGATGCTGTTCACCATGGATGAGATGAACGGGGGGATTTCTATCGTCGGCGTCGTTTTTTTGTACCACCGCTTTTCGTACCGCCGCGGCGTCCGGGAGAGGATGTTTTTCCCTTTCCTCCCTTTCTCGTTTGACCCGACTTGCCATTTCCCGACGTGCTTCGGCTGGAACCGGACGATTTTCCGCGCGGTTTGCCCTTCCCGCCAGACCGTTGGTCGCGGCCTTGATGGCGATCGCGGGACGAACCGGAGCGATCAGGGCCTTTGATGTTGACCGACGGCTGGTGCGAAACGAGTTCGAGGTCGAGTTCCCGGCGTTCCAGGTCGACTTTGGCTATCTGCACGCGGATGGCGTCGCCCAGGCGGAAGACCTGATTGCTGCGGCGACCGGTGAGCGTCATGGTTTTGTCGTCGTAGTCAAACAGTTCCCGATCGGCGAGGCCTTCGAGGGGGAGTAAACCCTCGATGGGGATATCGATCCCCTGGCAGAAGACTCCGAATCGCTGCACGCCGGTGATGATGGCGTCGAACTGAGTCCCGATTTGTGTCGAGACGTACTGCAGCAGTTTCAGTTTCAGCAGTTCGCGCTCGGCTTTCTCGGCCCGTCGCTCGGTTTCACTGCAACGGCGACAATCCTGCTCCATATCCTGCGGCGATTTACGCCCTTTTCGTTTCTTCCCTTTGATCAAATCATCGATGAGTCGATGCACGATCAGGTCGGGGTACCGGCGGATCGGGCTGGTGAAGTGGCAGTAGTTCTGAAAATGGAGCGCGTAGTGCCCTTCTTCGGTCGTTGTGTAAACGGCCTGCTTCATACTGCGGAGGACCGCGTAGCTGACGGGGCTTTCGAGCGGAGTGTTCCGCACCTGCTCCAGTAATTCTTTAATGATTCCCCGGTCCTCGGGTTGCGGCAGTGAAAAGCCGAGAGCTTCGACGAAGACTTTGAGGTCCTGCATTTTCATCGCGGAAGGGGTGGCGTGTACGCGGCGCGGGAACGGGATCCCCTTCTCCGTCAGCGTTTCCGCCACGGCGACGTTGGCGGCGAGCATGAATTCTTCGATGAGTTCGTGTGACTCGTCGTGATGCGCTTCTTCCGCACCGATGACTTCCCCCTGCTTGCTGAACTTGAGCTGGATTTCGGGCATCTCCAGTTGCAGCGAAGAGTTGTCCATTCGCCGTTTGCGGAGTATGCGCGAGAGCTCATACATCTGCTGCAGGAGTTCGAGAACTTTGGCGGAGACCTTCCCTTTGTGGGCTTCCGGATCCTCGATGATCGGCATGACTTCTTCGTAGGCGAATCGTCGGGTGACGTTGATCGCGGCATTAGCGAAGTTCGCATGGACCGGAATGCCATCGGGAGTGAACTCGATGAAAGCCGACTTTACATAACGGGTCCGCTTGGCCTGGAGCGAGGCGAGACCGTTCGAAATGACCTCCGGCAGCATCGGAATGACATGTTGCGGCAGATAAACAGAGTTTCCGCGCAAACTCGCTTCACGATCAAGGGGGGAGCCGGGTTTCACAAAGTGCGAGACATCGGCGATGTGGACACCGAGCACCCAGTGCCCCGCTTCATTTTTTGTGAGAGAGATGGCGTCGTCAAAGTCGCGTGCCTCTTTGGGGTCGATTGTGACAATCGTATCCTTACGGAGATCGAGTCGGTCGCCGATGAACTCTTCATCAAACCGTTCCGCTTCCTCACTGGCGGCTTCGATCACTTCTTCCGGAAACTCTTGTGGAAGCCCGAACTGGTACATGATCAGTTGGAGGTCGACCCCCGGTTCTCCCCGAGGTCCCAGAACTCTGGTGATGACCGCCTCCCCTTCCGCCTGATGCGAGGGAAAACGGAGCATCTCGATAACGACAGTGTCTTCGGGTTGGACCCCTTTGGCGCCGGGGTCGCCGACGTAAATCCATTCATGGAAAATATTGCCATCCACCTGTACCCAGCCGTTGTTGTTGTCTTCGCGATAGGTGCCGACGAAGGTGTTTGTGGCGCGACTGATGATGCGCTGAATTCGACCACACCGTTGTCCTCCGCGGCGGGTCCGTTTCGACAGGACGACCGCCACTTCGTCGCCCGAACACGCATCGATCAGGTCTTCGGCGGGAATGTAGATGTCGTACGAGCGGCGATCTCCGGGGCTGAGGTCCGGCGGGATTTCGGCCGGTGAGACAAAGCCTGCTCCACCGGCGGTGGTTTTCAGTTTGCCGATGATTTCGTGGGAACGAGTCGATGCGAGCCGCAGGCGGTCTTTCTTGCCCAGGGTGATTTCGCCCTGGTCCACGAGCCGGGTGAGTGCCTGAGCGAACGTCGCGCGTTCTTTCTTTTTTAGATCCAACTTCTGAGCGAGTACATCGGCCGTCATTGGCTTGTATTCGGCCTGGGCCATGTACTGTTTGATTTTGTGAATGACTTTTCCGGACATAATTTCCTGCCTCTCTGACTACTTACTTACAGTTCTACTATCCAAACCAACATCACTACTGGCAACCGACAATGAAGGTTTCGCGGAATTTTGCGCGCAAAGCGAACGCGGGGCGATTCCGGAACGCGTTCTGTTTTTCACAGGCGACGGACGATTTCGCGAGTTTTTGACATCTGCTATCTGACGATAAACGCGTTGTTTATTTGACCGCCCCGCGTCCCGTTCTTTCTCATGCGGGGCATTTCAATTGACCCGGGGGACGCCTCAGTTGGCCCCTTTGAACAGTTTGCGATCGAGCCGCGGGGAGAATGGCGTCCAGTGGCTGTCGGTGTTCGGGTCGTCTTCGATCGAGCGGGCGAATTCATGCACTTTCGCGTCGAAATTATCGAGGTGGTGCAAGGCGATCGCTTCGGGCGTCATGGGGAGCTTGGGGCTGCCGTAATCGTACTGCCCGTGGTGGCTGAGTACGAGATGTTTTAGCCGTAGACCCACTTCATCCGGGAAAGGTTCGCCCGTCAATTTTTCGACTTCGCGAATCTTCTCGCTGATCATTTCCACGCCGATAACGAGGTGACCGATCAACTGCCCTTCGTCGGTGTATGAGAAAGCGCCATCAAACGCCATTTCGCGGACTTTGCCGAGATCGTGCAGGAAGACACCCGCCAAGAGCAGGTTTTTATCGATTTCGGGGTAAAGCTCGGAAACGCGATACGCCATTTCCATCAACCGGACGACATGCTCGAGCAAGCCCCCCTGATAGGCGTGATGCGCTTTGACACCGGCCGGAGCGCGAGAGAAGGCATCCATCAGATCTTCGTCGATGAGGAAGCATTCCATCAGGCTGCGAAGTTCTGGATGATCGATCTCCAGCAGACGGCCCTTCAGTTGTTCCAGAAGTTCGGTCACATTGTGAGAGCTGGAGGGCTGGAAGTCTTCCGGGTCGAGGTTGTCGCTGGGAACTTTCGAGATGCGCGTCACGATGACCTGCAGCGACCCCTGGTAGAGCTGGACCTTCCCTTTGATCTGCACATGGTCGCCGGCGGAAAGATGCGCCATTGACTCTTCGCTCACATTCCACATCAGGCCATTGATAATACCCGACTTATCGCGGAGGGTGGCAAGCAGATAGAGATCGGCATTCCGGTTTGCCCGCAGCTGTTTATCCACCAGCAGAAAGACTTCTTCGATTGTTTCTCCGTCTTGCAGGTCCTGAACGTACCGGCGAGTTACTGCCATCGAGACATGTCTTTCTAAGTTCACTGGTTTGGATCAAGCTGAGTCGAAGGCGCGCCTGCCGCAAATCGCAGCGGAGCCGCCCGGCGCGGACTTCCGATTCGATCATATCGGGTGACGGGCGACGATCACAAGGTTACAGCGGTCCGTAAACTGCCGGATGGTCCGGTTTCTCTTCTGTCGTGAATTCTCCTCGCTTGCAGCTGAAATTGGGTCGTCAGGAGTGCATGGAAAGGAATAGGATGGGAGAATTTCGCTTTCGTAAGAGCTCGTTCCAAGGCATCGGACAAGATGATTCCGATTTTAATTTCAATCGCAATCGTACTCTCAGTCATTCTGATTTCGGTTGTGTTGGTTTTTGTGCTTGTCGGGGTCTTGGAACATCAACATGACAACAGTGAAGAAGGAATTCCAGAACATCTCACGCCTTCCGGGGCCTGGCCCGAACTTCCCGTCAATGTGGCTGAGATCTCCTTCGTATTCGACCTCGAAAGTGGCCGTCTGACAGTTGACGATCTGCTTGCTCGCCCGCAATTGGTCGTGGATATCCTTGCGAACGAAGTCTTGAGTGACGAATTGGTCGAGAAAGGCTTTGTGATACTGGCCGACGGCACTCCATTTTTTGATGAGCCCGACACTATCTTAAACGCAGAGAGTTGGGTTGCAGGTCTGGCTCAGTTGACCAAAGAAAAAAATCGTTGCGTTAAAGTCTGGGCTCATGAGCAATCGAGAATGCGATTGACGCGGAAGGATGAGTGGCTTGATATCGAGGATTACGATGTTCCTCGATCCCGTTTCGCCTTCCAACAATTCACGGCGGCAATGCTGACAGTCTGTCAAAAATTATTGATTCTGATTCAGCAATACGAAGCCGCACTGTATGAGTTGGCAACGACGCGACTCCGGGATGCTCCCCCTGATGTGAAGGCGCGTTTGTCTGAGGCTCGCAAAGACTTTTCCCCTGCGTGGACAGACTACGTCCGCCAGTTGGAACAGTATCTGGAAGGGCTATCTCCCGATTCCTGATACGCCCACCTGAAAATCGTCCCTCAATTGTCACCTGTGAAAATTCACGCAGCTGAAGTTTCGATTCTACAGGGATTTGGCTGGGGACATCCTGTGATGGGGCCCTTCGCTTAAGAAGAAACGAAACCGTCGGCAGGAAAGGAAACTTGTGGATGAACAGGCATTATCAGCGTACCATAGGCGGAATCGGCAATCGAAGAGAGCGAGACAGATTCCGCCTGGGTCGTGTTCGTTATGAATGGACATTGCCCGTACCTGCAGCTTTAGGAGGACTTCAGATCATGTTGAGAACGCCTCACGCGATTCTGGTGGTGACCATATTCGTCATGGCAGCTTCGCCAGTGTCCGGACAGCCCAAGCTCGTTCAAACGCTTTCGCTTTCCCCCGGCTCGTATGAGACAGCCTGGGGTGGTATTTCCCAACTGCAATACAGCGCAGATGGAAAGTGGATTATTTCCATTGACGGCTTGATGGGGAGGCAGACCGTCACCAAGTGGAGGGTTTCCGATGGAAAAAAAATCTCGCACGTAGATCTGGGGGAGTTAGTGGTTATCCATCCTGATGGTAACACGATCGCCTACGACGGCATTCAGGGTCCGATCCGGTTATTGGATTTAGCGAAAAGAAAACAATCCGGAAAACTGAATCAGAAAGGGCAAGTGATTGATGCCATCATCAGCCCCGACGGAAAATGGATGGCCGTCACCGGATTCGACAATCGCAGTCACATAACGATCTGGGAATTAGCGACACGCAAGAAGACATTCGTACTTTCTCATCCCACTCAAGTGCCTTTGATCAAATTCAGTCCCGACAGTCAGTTTCTGGTTTCCATCAGTAATGACACGTCGCTCAAACTGGAGACGTTGAAACTTTGGGACGTTGGTACGGGCAAAGAACTTGGCTCGTTGACTCTGGCACCTACCAAAGTGATACACGCAAGCGACCTGAGGCAGTACGTTTCAATTTCTCCTGATGGGAGATTTCTCGGGGTACCGTCGCCGCAAACCGGGGAATTGGCACTTTTTGAATTGCCGTCACTGAAGAAACTGACGACAGCCAAGGATACCGCCCCTCTCTGGATTGAATTCAGTCCGGACAGTCAGACCGTTGCCACTCTGAGTTTGTCACGCACGACAGAGAAGCCCCCTTACGAAATCAAATTGTTTGATATCGAGAAAGGTCGCACTTTAGATGTGAAGTCTTTACAGAATCAAGGTGCTATTTCGATAGGCTTCAGTCCCGACAGTCAATTGCTCGTCTCAGGTTGTCTGGACGGAAATGCGAGGTTGTGGGATGTCGCTACCGGAAAACCAAGAGCGACGCTGACAGGTACGTTGAAGGAAGCACTCGTCGTGCCGACCGCATTCAGCCCCGATGGGCGGTCGATCGCCGTCGGTACTGGTAAGACTATTAAAATCTGGGATATCTCCGCTTTGAACGCCCCCCCATAAATTCCTGCTTGTTGCGCGCCTCGATATTTCTGCGACAGGGGCGACATCAAAGTGCGCGCAAAGACTTCTCACTTGCCTGCCGAGACGACGTCAGGCTGGTATAACAGTCTTTCAAGGAACAGTCCCGTGATGCCTAGTAGGCCTTCGCGAAGATGCCGATTTTGTCTGTCGGCTGGCCCGTGAAGATGCAGGTCCCCGGGTTTCCGGGGCGGTCGAGGGGGATGCAGCGGGGGGTGACTTTCAGCGGTTTCAGCTTTTCTTCCATCTCGGGGCAGTCGACAAAGTGGCAGATGGCGAAGCCACCGTGAATTTCCGCACCCTCCTCGTCACCCTTCTGCGGCGTGAAGTACTCGACGAGGTCGTCGAACTTCTGGAAGGCGTGCGTGTTATCCTCGCGCAGTTTCAACGCGCGGTCGAACAGCGTCTGCTGAATCTCGTTGAGCAGATCGGGCGCTTTGGCGATGAATTCTTTCCGGTCGTAGCCCTGTTTCTCGCCCGTGTCACGGCGACCGACGAAGACGCCCCCCTTCTCAATATCTTTGGGGCCGACTTCGACGCGGAGGGGAACCCCCTTCTTGATATGCTGCCAGTTCTTCTCGCCACCCCGGATGTCCCGGTTGTCGATTTTCACCCGCAGTCGCTCGCCGCCGTACTGTTGTGCTTCGAGTTCCGCCTTCAGGCTTTCGCAGTATTCCATGACGGCGGCTTCGCTGTCTGGTTTGTGAATCGGCAGCAGGACAATCTGCGCGGGGGCGAGTCGGGGAGGAACGACGAGGCCATCGTCATCGCTGTGCGACATGATGAGCGCGCCGATGAGACGGGTCGAGACGCCCCAGGAGGTGGTCCAGGCGAAACAGTTTTCGCCGTTCTGATCCTGGAATTGAATCCCCTGCGCTTTCGAGAAGTTCTGGCCGAGGAAGTGCGATGTTCCAGATTGCAGCGCCTTGCGGTCCTGCATCATGGCTTCGATGGTGAGCGTGGTGACGGCACCGGGGAATCGCTCGCCGGCGGTTTTTTCGCCCTTGATCACGGGCATCGCCATCCAGTTCTCCGCGAAGTCGGCGTAGACTTCGAGCATCTTGTTCGTTTCTTCGATCGCTTCTTCCTTTGTGGCGTGGGCGGTGTGCCCTTCCTGCCACAGGAATTCGGTCGTACGCAGGAACATCCGCGTCCGCATCTCCCAGCGGACGACGTTCGCCCACTGGTTAATGAGAATGGGCAGGTCCCGGTGCGACTGCACCCATTTGGCGTACATTGAACCGATGATCGTTTCCGAGGTCGGTCGGACGATCAGGGGCTCCTCCAGTTCGCCCGCGGGTACCAGCCCCCCGTTGGGGCCGGGCTCGAGCCGATGGTGCGTGACAACCGCGCATTCCTTGGCGAATCCTTCGACGTGCTCCGCTTCTTTTTCGAGGAAACTCATCGGGATGAACAGGGGGAAGTAGGCGTTCTCGTGGCCGGTCTCTTTGAACATACGGTCGAGAGCCCCCTGCATGTTCTCCCAGATTCCCCAGCCCCACGGTTTGATGACCATGCAACCCCGCACCGGCGAGAGGTCGGCCAGGTCCGCGGCACGGATCACCTGCTGATACCACTCGGGATAATTTTCCTCACGGGTAGGACTGATTGCCGTTTTGGGTTGTTTTGCCATGGTTGGATGTCGCCGGTTATCGGGCTGGGGGTTCGAAGATGAGGGGGAATGGAACTCCGCCTCGGTCAATGCGCGAGGCATTTTAGCAGACCGCATTTAACCGCAAAAGGTTCGTTGAGGGTCGCCCGGAAAGGTCTGTTCCGAGAGTTCAAGATTGCGATTCCGCGATCGAAGCGGTAGTCTGGGGTTGGATTAGCATTAACAGACGGGATCACCGGGGAAGTATGGCCACCATTGACACTGACAAAAAAATGATCCCCCTCGACGTCCTGCGACTCGCCATCAATCTGCTGGTCCCTCTGGGAGCGATCATGATGGGGTTGGCTTTGATGGGATCGAAGTGGCCCACGCCGGCAGGGCCAGGTGATTTTTCACCACTCGGGGCTTTTGGGGTTTTGGCGTTTTATCTATGTATTGGTGCATTTCTCTGCAGTTTTTTCTGGGTGTCGCGAGCAGTGTCCAACCTTCACCGGTTAGGGCAACCAGTGAGAAAGTCAGCGTCTCCGGCAGCTTCTTTCATTTTGGTTCTTCCTCATCTCAACGTGTTTTTCAGCATATTTTTTCTGAGACTTCTTTCCCGTTACAGTCACGCTTCCAATGCAGACATTGCCGAGGTTCAACAGACGCGACATTTCGTATTCGCCCGCTGGGTGATCATATCGATCGGCTACTATGTTGCGGTGTTGCCCACGGTTTTTCCTCTGGTTCATGAATTGTACTGCGGATTTCTTTCAGAGCGATTAGTGCAATTAATAACTCCCATCTACCTTTTAGCCTTACTTCCTGTGAGCGCCTTCTGCTGGGTAGGGATCGTTAATCGTATCACCCGGTTGCAGGAGACAGCCTTCGCAACAGAAGCAGAAATAGTTAAACCACAATGTAGCAATTGTGGGGAAAACGTTTCCTCGGTAGCGGGTTTCTGCCCCATGTGTGGAGGGAAGCTTAAGTGATTCGCCGACTGGTATGCGTGACATCGATGAAATCATCTTGAATTCTGCAGGTGCAGTCCCTATCGGTGGGTCATAGGCTGTAGAGACAGAAGCGTGTCTTCCCTCCACCGACCTCAACGCAACATTCAACCGGTTAAGAATTGCTCCTATGTTTCAGGAACCGGAGAAATTTGTCACGCCGAAATGCCCACCCGAGTTTTATCCGATCGTGAGGTTATCACGCCGGCTCATTCTTGGAATCTGGGTGGGCGCGCTGCTCGCTGTCGTCCTTACATTCATGAACAAATTCTTCGATCCGATGGCTGCGTATTTTTTCCATAGTGGCGGTCTTTTCGCGGAGGACGCGGCGAACGCCGCTGAGGACTTTGAATACCGTTGGAGGGAATATGCGGGAATTGTCGCCGTGGCATTTCTGTTGCTCGGGTTGTTCGTGCACATGATGCACGTGACATGGACGCACTGCTGTCTGCAGAACCTGCAGAAGTGGGGGCTCACTTCGGATAAACATTTTGCATCGTTGGTGAACGTCACCGTTGCGATACCCGTGTTGTCACAGCTGGCTTCGGTATTGTATCTCCCTCCACTCGATTTTCTGACGCGCAAGCGCAGCGTCATTCTTTCGGGAAACCCCAAAGCAGTCAGGTCGGTGGTTGTCCGCAGCCTGATCTTCCCATTGATGTTGTTGGTTTTTGCCGGGACTAACTCGCTGCTGCTCCGGGAGAAGCATTACATCGCCACAGGAACGCATCCGGCAGGGGCCGAACTGTTTGCGTCGATCGTTGTCTCCCTCTCCTACGTCGTCGGAATGATATTCTTGATCGCCTGGGCGTGGTCGAGTCTGGTCCGTCACATCACCCAATTACAACTGGAGCGTTATATTGAATTGCTGCAGGAATCGACGAACGCCTGTCCCAAATGCGGCGAATTTGTTCACCCGAGTTTTCCCCGCTGCCTCGTTTGCGGTCACCCGTTGACTGTGCCCGATTGATCGTATTGAACTAAAACATTCGGAAGAGTTCTGCTGCGATGAGCAGGGTCTTATTTGTGCTGATATGTTACCGTTCGCACATCGCATGTTGGTCTGCTGTGGGCTTGGCGTCGCATTCAGAAATCAGTAACAGGCAGAAGAAAAAATATCTGACCGAGAGAATCAGAGGAGAGGAAATGAAGCCGGGGGGAATTTATGGCTGAGGGAAAAACGGAAGCAACCTCATTCGGCCGCATCAGGTTTGTGTCGACGCGGCGACTTTCCAGGATCACTCAAAGATTTTGGATTTGTTATGCTGCATTGGGCGTATTGGCCTGGTTCGCTTCGTTCGTATTCAACGGCGGTTTGTTCGATTTGGGGAAGAACGAGAACCTGCAGAATTTGATTGCCTGGGCAGGTCTTCTCAGCTTCGTCGGGTGGGGTTTGGTAACGTTGATTGCCTACTTCTTGACGCTCGTTTGGAGCTTTCGCAGTTTCGATAACTTGCGAGTATTGGTTCCCGGGTATCGGCGAGTCGTGTCGATCGTCGCAACGCTCTGTCTCGCTGTAATCTATGTGGGCTTCTTCTTGAGTTTCTTTCTGGGCTCCTATCTGTATCGTCGGAGTAGCCCGGACGAAAGTGTGCGTTCCAAATCATTCTGGCGCGTTCCCTGGTTCGTGCTCTGGCGCTGCCTGCTGGTGAATGTATTGTGGTGGACGATTTGGATATGGCTGGCAAACTTTCAAGCCATCCCTCGAATCCTCCCAGAGGATCTACGCCCCTGGCTTAATACGTTCCTGATGATCTACGTGTTCAATCTCATCTGCCTCAGCACCTGGTGTCTGGTGACCTTCATTCGCGAGGTCACAGAAATGCAGGAGGAACGCTACGAACAAGTTAAAACAAGCCATTACACGCGCTGCCCGCAGTGCGGTGAAGAGTTCCAGTCCAGCCTGTCGGAATGCCCCTTGTGTGGTGCTTCACAAATTCAACCGGTCAACACAACCTCCGAGGGAGGGAGATCATGAACGAGGTCCCTCCTCTCATTTTTGGACCGGAACCGCCCGATCGGTACGTCTTTCTGGCTCAGCCTTTCCGCACGGTGCGAACTTTTTTATTGATCATGTTGGTGCCGGCGGCACTGACTTTCCTGGCGACAGTGGGGATTGAACGTTCCGGCTTTCCGTTTGAACAGGGAAATCCGTGGGTGGGGCCGATGTTCGTGTTGGAAATCGGTGGGGCGGTCTTTTTTATGGTCTTTCTCGTACTGTCCGCTATCGGCGTGATGCTCTGGATGTACGCTGCCTTTCACAACCTGGGGGTCTTCGATCCGAGTTATCTGCGGTCCACGGCAGATTTATGTGTATTCCTGCAGTTGATGCCGGGGATCAATCTCGTCGTCAATTTCTGGGTGTGGTCCCGGTTATTCTACGGCAGTATTCCCGGACAGCCGCATCAGAAACCGTGGTATGTGGTGTCCCCTTTTGTCTTCTTCCGGTGCGGTGCAATGCTCACCGTCTGGCTGTTTCCGTTCCTGTGGTTTCCGGAGGGGGATCTTTTTCTGGTGACGTGGGTGTTTACCTCAATTGCCATCACAACCTGGGCGATATACAGCTTCACAAGACGGGTGACCCTTTTGCAGGAAGCGAAGGTCGATGAACTTCGGACGGTGTATCGTTGAAAGGACGTATCCCCTTTCGGTGAAGGAATGCCCTATGTGCGGAGCCAAGCCTGTTGGTAACATGGGGTGAACCGGCCCTCCCTTTTCAGTACCAGTTGTTTTGAGGTCATTTTCTTGCGTGGCTCGACACATCCATCACCACCTCCGGCACCCGAGGCACTGAAAGGTGTATTCGAAGGAGGCTTTCTGACTGCGGGAGTGATGGTGTTGATGTTGCCGGGAGCGATCGGCATGCTCAACGATGGCTGGATCAAAAGCCTCATCGACGATTGGTCCCGTTACGGGGTGATGTCCTGGATTGTCGTCGGTTTTCTATCGGCGACTTTCGCGGCCGGCCTTACCACCTATATCCTGCTCATTGTCTGGTTGCGGCGGGCCATTCGGAATGTGAGTCTCCTGGTCCATCAGCCCCTGCACGGGGTGAAGTCACTGATTCAGTTCGCGATCTATTTTGTTCCCGCCATGCTCCTGCTGCTGCCGTACCTGCTCAAGCGGATGTATGCGCTGCTGGCAGTCGGGTTCGATGATCAACAGCTGGAACTCGATAAAGGGCGTAAACGCATCCCGGAGCGGTTGAATGCGATTTACATCGTGGAGGCTGGGGTGGTGATATGGATTTTCCAGTTGTCTTTCTACGGTTCCGGTTACGGCTCCGTCTTTCAGGATCCCGACTTCTATATCCTGTACGTTGTTGTGGTAATCGGTCTGGTTTGGCCAATTTATACGTCCATGAAAGAAATCATGCGGATGCTCCAGTTTGAGCGTCAAGTGGGCCACCACGATTGTCCCCGCTGCGGCGAACCGTTGAAGAAAGAGGTGGCTGCCTGCCCGATGTGCGGTTTCGAGCGTGAACATCGTCATCAACAGCAGGTCGCGCAAGCACCTTCAACCGAAGAAAAATCGAGCCATGTCGAAAACTAATCTGTGGCGGATCAGTCTGGATCCCGGGGACCGGTACGAATCTCCGGACTGGTCTGCTCGATGGTTGCGTCGTGTTTCCAATGCCTACATGTTTATCATCGGGAGTACGATTCTCTGGGGAACGTTAATCGCCTTGGTATTCTCGTTGGATTCCGGCGACAACCTGGATCTCCTGCGAAAGATATTCCGGCGATATCGAGACGTTGTTGCATGGGCGACGGGACTTCAATGTGTGTTGTTGTTGGTTCTCCATCTCGGTAGTTATGTACTGCTCCTCAAATGGATGAATATCACGACCCGGAATACCATCATCGTGTCGGGGGAGGAGAATCGATTTCTCACGCTCGGGGGGTTTCAATGTGCCAGCGCCCCCATCGCGCGAAATCTCATCGCCTGGAAGTACTTCCCTGTGCTGTGCGACTACCTCGTCCCGAAATCAACACTCCCCGCTCAGCGAGCCGCTATTTACAGTTTTTTTACTCGCAGATCGGTGTTCCTTGCCGGCGCGATGCTGGCACTGATATTTCTCATGGGCATTATATCCCGGACGAGTTCGTTTACGGATCGCACGAACGTTAATCTGTTGAGCGCACTCATCGTGATCTACATCTTCGTCCTGTTCGTAATGAACTGGTGCTGGAACAGTATGATCGCCAGAATCAACGACCTCCAACACGACCGCTACGCAGACTACCTGCGCACCGCCCCCGACCGTTGCCCGTCCTGCGGTGAAGCCCCCGTGGTCGCCGATGCGGCCTGCCCCGTTTGTGGCGCGACTGCAGCCAACAATACACGTGAAAATGACCAATGACGTTCTTCCTTCCCAAACCGCCGAAATATCATCCCCTGCGGCGTTCCGCGATTGTGCTCGTCATCTCCGTCATCGTGACGATTGGAGGATTCATTATTGCGGTGATTCGTGATCTTCTGGTGAACGACCCCAATTCTGGAAATCTGGATTCGCTTCAGGGGCGCGTTCTTCAGTTTATGGACGACTATTATCACATTCTGGGCGCCATCAACGCCCTCTCCATCCTGGCGGTGTACGTTCTGACCGTTCGCTGGATTGATAATGCGGCAAGCAATCTGGAGGTACTGCGACCGGGAACTCCGCGTTGGTTGCTGCGGATCATCCCCGTGATTGCGTTTGTGCCCGTGCTGAACGCGTTGGGGTCGTTCTTTTACTTCTCTTACCTCTACCGCAAAAGCAATCCCCGCTGGAGAACCAAGGGCGCACAGTATGTCTTCGACATCTCCATCTTCATCCGCTGTCTCGACATGATTTCGCTCTGGTTACTGCTGATCAGTTGGGTTAGCGTTGGGTTCGGCGGCACAAAAACTTATGCGGAAGTCTGGACCCCCGGCATTCTGATATTGGTAGCGATTTCCGGATGCCTCCTCAGCATCGTTTTTCAAGTCACCCGTTTGCAGCAGACGTTTTATGAAAAGCTATTGGCGAAGGGGAACGGAAAATCCTGCGCCGCTTGCGGTGAAGTTGTTCCGGAGGAACTCTCGGAATGCCCGCTTTGTGGTGCTAGAATGCTTTGTAACTAGACCGGCCATGTGGTTCTGGCCTTATTCGAGATGACCTCCACCAGCGAGACCCGAGCGAACCGTGAAATCGAACGACAACGATAATCGTCCCTGGTGGAAACGGTGGTTCTGGCGAAGGCGGAGAATTACCCGCGTCGAGTTTCTGGCTGTCATCGTGACTCAGTTTACGGCCTGGTCCGCGATTTCGCTGCGGGGAGAACTGAGCAAACTTCTGTATCCGCCCGAATCAATACTGAGGCGGAATATCTGGCCAACGCCGAACAGCTCGAGTGGGAGCGTGTGGACGATAGCGGTGACGTTCGCGATCATCGCTTATGTTGTTTACGTGCTCTGGCTGTGGGTCGCCGCAAGAAATGTCTACCAGTTCGTCGGCGGAAAACACAGTCGGCTTCCCCGCAGGTTACTTGCCATTTCTCTGTTGCCGCCGCTGTCCGCCCTGTTGAGCCCCTGGTACCTGTCGCTGTTGTACCGGGAAAGCCTGATGAAAACAGGGGTGGAACCGCGATCCCCGTGGGAAATCGTGCCTTACGTCGGAAGACGTTATGTCGCCTTTGTAGTTGGGATCGGCGTCCTGATACCGATTATTCTCCGAATTCTGTCGCTGGCGGAACTTCCCTCGGAACGGCTGGCCAAGGTTCACGTAGCTTTGCTCGACGCGGGATTGATTGCCTCACTCGCTGTTGCGGTATTTTCCGCTCCGCTGATCATCCTGCAGATTTCCTATCTGCAGAACGAAAAACTCGGGCATCGTACCGTTCAATGCACCGCATGCGGTGAGTGCCTGCAGGAGGTAACCGAAACCTGCCCGATGTGTGGCGCGACTGCAACTCTCGCTACAGGTGAAAATGACCAATGACGTTCTTCTTTCACCAGTTTGAATATGGGTCGGGACAAAATCACAATGAACAGCGACAACTACACGTGGAACGACATACAGCGACCGCGAGGACTGCGGTGGCTGCGACCGATACTCACGTTGTTGAGGGTCATCGGGCCATGCGCGTTGATCAATTATATGATCTGTGTTGGTCTCGCCATTTTGTTTCTGCGGGCGCCACCTAAAACTCGCGATAACCTTGACACGTTTTATACGACGATGTACGCAATGTTGAACGGGCTGGGAGTCCTGGTCATCTTTGCGTGTGTGATCTATCTGCTTTTCGCGGTCTGGTTGTTTCTCGCCGCTCGCAACCTGCGTTTTATCAGCTGTCGTGAACGCCCTTACCTTCCCTGGATTGTGCTCGCATGCGGTATCATTCCGCATCTGCATATTGTCCTGGCCCCCTACTATGCAACGGTACTGTATCGGGGTAGTCATAAAGCCGATGAAGCGCCGCCGCCAATCTTTTTCGGAACGCCGGGCTATATTCTGAGTCGTCTCATCTTGTTGTACGTGACGGGTGGAGTGCTGAATTATATTGCCGTCTTTCTCATTTTTTCGGGTCACCCGGCCCTGCGGGCGAATCGGGAAGCGACGACGCTCATTGCGGGTGGCATTTTCGGAATAGGCATTTCAATAATGTATTTCGTCATTTTAAGAATGCTCACGAAGATCACGAATCGGCAGTCCGCGACGTACGGCCAGTCAGGGCAACTCTGCCCCAGTTGCGGGGAACAGCTTCAGGTAGACCTCGAGAGTTGCCCGGTTTGTGGTGCAAAAACGGCGACAAACCCGGGAACTTAAGGATCCGGTGCCCCGTCGGTGACGTTTCCCCTCGGCGAAACGTATTGTCTAAACCAAGTCTGGAGCAATCCTGTGAATACCGAGACCGCTGATACTCGTCCCCGCTGGAAACGGTGGCTGTACCCGGATTACAGCAACCACAGCACGAAAATGTTGCGGAAAACGAAGATGTTGCCGCAACCTGGCGACCAGTTTACGAGTACCGAATCGCTGGTGCGAAGAACACGGGTGGCGGCCTGGGCCGCGCTGATCACGTCCCTGATGCCTTTTGTCTGGATCATGATTTCGCTTCAAATCTTTCCGCAGGTTATTTCGTCCGATGAAAACTTTGAGCGTTTCAGTTCCGTCTTCCTGGTGGGCATGGCAATCGTTCTTACATCGCGAACCATCGCGTGGGTCTGGTTTGTGTGGGTTCTCATCGAATGGGTACAACACTTCGTGCGGAACGCCTTCCTTCTCGATCCCGGCCTCAACAGGCGAAAGATGTATTGGTTTTCCTTTGGACTGTTCGGATTCCCGATAGGGGCGTTGTTGGCGCCGATGGTCTTCGGTTCATTGTATCGACTCAGTCTTCCGCAAAACTCGGAGGAACGACAGCAGCGACTTCTTGCCACTCCCGTCGGGTGGCGTTCCGTACTGCTTTCGTCGGCATCGATTCTCTTGGGCGTCGTCTGGATCGGAGAATACATTGCACGGTATTTGAAATTCGATTACGGAGCCGACACCACAACACAACTGGCCACAATCGGGGCATGCCTGTCTCTGGTCGCCATGCCCTGCTGGGCCAATCTGATCGTGATCCTCAGCCGGACCCAGGATCAAAAGTATGCAGAAATTCTTACCCAGCCACATTCGACGTGTGATCAATGCGGCGAGCCACGATTATCCGTAGAAGGCGGCTGTCCCGTGTGCGGTAGCGGTGACGGAAAAATAGTGAAGTCGAAATGACGCGGATCAGACGTTAGAGTGAAGCCTATGAACTCCGAAAGCCGCGCAGACAAAACGATGGCGTCTCAACCCCTGTTTCGGCCTCTGGACCGGCTGGCGAATATCCACATCGGGTGCGTGTTCGCGTTTCTGTTTCTGTACGCATGCCTGATGGACGAAGTCGTTTCCGGAGGAGTTGCGGTCGTCGTGCTCGACGACCAGCGCGATCCCGCTGTCGTGGCGGTGTATGTCTCGCTGCTTCTGCTGTGCAGCATTTTCGCGTTCACGGCGTATGTCGCGTACGCAATGTGGCTTTTCCGGGCGACCCGGAATCTGAAACTGTGGGGCGACGTTCCGCGATGGTTCCGCGGGGTCGTGCTCGTCTGCTGTTTTGTCCCGCACCTGCACGTGCCGTTGATGTTCTGGTATTTTCCCTTGCTGTACCGGAGAAGTCTCCCCCCGGACGACGCGGATCGAAACTCGCGGTTTCCGATGTTTCTCCGCGGACGGCTGCTCATATTGCTGGGGCTGACAATTCTGATATTCGTTGTTTCCATCAGTCTGACTCTCCAACAGTTGGCGGCACTGGAGAACCAGACGTTGCCTCCTTTCTCCGCCGTGGGCCCCGTCTGGGTCCTGCCATTAAGCCTGCTGACGGCCGCCGGAGTCATCTGGGCCTGTGCTTCCATTAGCTTCAAAATCACCCGGTTGCAGCACGAACGCTACGCCGACCTCAGCACAACCTGCCCCGAATGCGGCGAAAGCCTGATCACTGCGGAATCTCGCTGTCCCCTGTGCGGACATGCGTTTCCGTCGCGGGAATAGAGCTAACTTCCGGTCTCTACTAAAATCAGCAATTGCCCTTCTCCGGGACCGGCCCTTAAAATGGACCGACTCATTCTGCTTAAAACTTCCTCCCCCCTGTCCTGCCCTGTTTCATCGCTGATAATGGCGGGCTGCCGGAGAACCTGATTCGATGTCTCGATCTCAGCCGTTCCAGTTCAATAATCTCAAGTCCCGCCTGCTCCAGTTGTTCGCCGGGATGTTTCTCGTGGCGATCTCGTTGATCCCCGCCAGGGGAGCCGAACCAGAGCAGAAAGAGGGGGAAAAGTCCGACGATGAAGTCAAGTTCATGCGGGTCGAGTCGAACGACGCGGGCGAACCGCTGTCGCTGCAGACAGCGATCACCCGTTACGAGTTAGAGCGACCGGGGCAGGAAAACGTGCGGGTTGACCTGATCGGTGTGATTCACATCGCAGACAAAGATTATTACGAAACGCTCAACAGCCAGTTTACAGTTTACGATGCCCTGCTTTATGAACTGGTCGCGCCTCCCGAGGCCTTGAAGGAGGGATTTCGCAACGAGGATCGCGAACAGAATATTGTCTCGTCACTGCAGATGATTATGAAAGACGCGCTGCAATTGGAGTTCCAGCTGGAGAACGTCGACTACACGCAGAAAAACTTCGTGCACGCAGACATGTCCCCCGACCAACTCTTCCAGACGATGAAGGACAAGGGAGAGACTCCACTGAACCTGTTCCTCCGCTTCATGCAGGCGAACGCAACTATGCAGGCGCAGGGGAATTCAAAGACCGTGGAAATGGCGATGATGATGACGGCGTTCGATCCTCCCGATGTCCGCGCCCGTAAGCTCAAAGGGGTTTTCGCGAAGGAGTTCATTTCGAACGACAACTTCCTCAATTCCTTTGGCGGCGAACAGGGACTTTCTCTCATCGACGATCGTAACGATGTCGCCCTGGCCGTGATGCAGGAACAGATCGACGCGGGCAAAACGAAGATCGGTATCTTTTACGGCGCCGGTCACATGGAAGACATGCACGAAAAGCTGATCGAAAAATACGGCATGAAACCCGTCAAAACGATCTGGCTGGATGCGTGGATCATCACGCCCGCGGAGGAAATGGAAGAGGTTTCGAAGTAGTTGGCCGGATGCAGATTCGGGTTGCCCAGGCTCAGACCAGGGCGGCCCAGACAATCACAAAGTGTTGTCTGGGTGCCGCAGGCACACAAAGGTGTCCTACGCGAGTGGCGTGAGAGTCGTGAGTCTCTGCTGTCGAATGGCATTCAGCACTTATGTGTTGCTGACGCAACCCAGACAACGCTGGCGCGATTGTCTGGGCCACCCGATTTGATACATTGCCCAAAGCCACCCGGCTGGTAACTAATTGCCTTGAATGTGGTCGATGATCATCTGGCGGACGGTCTTGGGGTCGGCCCCCTTCAGTTCTTTCATCACCTGCCCGATGAGTGGGCCAGCCGCCTGCAGTTTGCCTTCTCGGATGTCGTTGGCCGCTTTTTCGTTCTTCGCGACCACCGCTTCGATGACGGCGGTGATCTGGCCCGTATCCTGAAGTGCGCCCAGTCCTTTTTCGTCGATGATCTGATCAATCTTCGCCGCGGTGATTTCCGCTTCGGGGAGTTCCAACAGATCCATAAAGACCTCGCGGGCCGACTTGATTGTCAGGTCTCCCTTGATCACTTTAGCGAGAAGAGCTGCGAGGACTTCGGCTTTGATGGGGAACTCTTCAATAGTGAGGCCACGGTCGTTCATCTCGCGGGTCACATCCTGGGTCACCCAGTTCGCCGCCTGCTTGCCGTCGCCGCAACCTTTCGCGACCGTTTCGAAATAATCCGCGAACGGAATCAGTTTTTCGATGATGACGGTGGAGTCATAGAGTGACAGGCCGTATTCGGATTGGAAGCGGTCGCGACGCACGGCGGGAAACTCGCAGAGGCTCGCCTGAGCTTCGTTAAGCATTTCGTCGGAGACAATCACCGGCACGAGGTCGGGGTCCGGGAAGTAGCGGTAGTCGGAGGCTTCCTCCTTGCCGCGCTGCGCGAAAGTCACACCCCGGTTGGCGTCCCACCCGCGCGTCTCTTTT
>PABD01000203.1 GCA_002702685.1 Planctomyces sp. | reverse complement strand
TGTAGACGTCGGCGACTTTGCCTGTTTCCGTCTGGTAAGGATGCACGACTTTATCCGTCAACTCAGGGTGATCAAACATCCGGCGGACGAGCTTCCAGTCTTTGTCGTTCTCATCGTATCGCCAGACTTCCGCCCACGGCCAGACGCCGACGTACAGATCGCCGCCGTAGATCATCAGGCTCTGCGCTTCCCGGGCGCTCGGACTGACGCCCGGCATCACCGGAGGAGCCCCTTCCAGCAGGTTGAGTTCGTGGCCATCGTATTCGTAGAGTTCACCACTCGGGTAATGCCCCATCAATAAGCGATCGTAATAGTTGAGCATCGCATAGATCTGATAACTCGTGGTGAGGATCGGTTCGACCAGAACCTCCCATTCATTGTCTGCGAATTTATAAACGCCCCCCGTATTCGTCGCGGCGAGGACTTCGTCGTTCAGCTGTCCCACGGAATAGACGAACTCCGTTTCCGATCGGAGCGGAAAGACGATTCCGGACTCGAGGTCGATAGAGCGGTCTTCCTGATAGGGTGACCAGGGGATGGCACGCAGCCGATTGTTCTCGGTCTGTCTTGGTTCGGCATAGGTCTTGAGGAAGAGATGCCCACGGGCGTAATAACGTTCCCCGATGAACTCCTCGCGTCCAGTGATATCGAGGAGTGTTTCACCGTCGTATTCGATCTTCTTCGACGTGATCGACAGCGGTTTGCCGGCGACGAAAAAATCGTAGTCGGTCATATCCTCTCTTACCTGCCACGACTGGTCCTCCGGCTGCCACTCGTAGAACCGGCTGTCCTCGCTCGCGCGGCCACGTGCGAAGAGGTCGCCTCGCAGGTCGGATAGATAAACACCCGTCATCTCATTCACACGCGGCAGTGCTTCGAACTCCGGCGCCGGTTTCACCGACTTTACGAAGAAATTCAGACGCTCGCGGTCGTTGCGGATATAGGAGTTGTAAGCGCCGACATACCCCGCCCCGGCGACGACGTTTCCCTCTTTGTCGTAGACCTCGAAGAGCGAACCAGGGTTCTGTCCCAGGTCCTTGCCGAAGTCGACTTCAACTTCCACACGAAGCAGAGGCTCCGCGGCGAGGCTCCATTCCGCGAGCAAAACCAGGTAACAAAGGCAAAACAGCAAAGATAAGAAACGCATAGATGGATTCCTTTGTCAAAGGGAGGAAGACTCGATTAGACCTGATTCCCGGCGTAAAGGCAAATGCAGAAGTGATTTACGTCCCTCGCGAATTCGGTCCAACAAGTTTCAACCCGGAGGGCCAATTATGCCGATTTTAATGATTAAGGGGATCTCTCACCCGGACCGGCGTCATTACGTCGGACCCGCAAGTGCGACTCCCCGGAATACCTGCTCCGCCTGGATTCTCATTCATTCGATCTTTACCGTTCTCGTCAGGAAATCGTGCCGTGGAAATGTCGACACTCAATCCCAACCGTCCGCAAAGTTGGCATCGGATGATTCTGGGCTCTCCCTTTCTGTGGGGCAGCTTGTTGTCGATCGCGTTTTATTCCGCGATTCCTTTTGTTCCCCAGTACCGCCCACTGCTGGAGCGTTATTTCTGTAATCACCCACTCGAATACGCGACGACCTTTCTGTTCATGGTCGGGGTTGCCTTCCTGATGCTCAAAGCCATTCAGCTGAAGGGACAGCGAGTCGCCTTTGAGCTGGAACTGGTGGAGCACGCCTATAATCCCGAGCTCAGCCCGCTCGAAAATGCCGAGCGTCTGGAAGTCAAAGCGGAAGAACACATGATCCTGTTCGGTTCGAGCTGGTTGCTGTCGCGGTTGCGCGATACCGGGCGGTATCTCACCGGTCGCGGTAACAGCAAGGGACTCGAAGAGCATCTCAAATACCTCGCCGAGCTCTCGATTGAAGAACTGCAGCGCAGCTACGCCCTGCTCCGCACGATCATCTGGGCGGTGCCGATCCTCGGCTTCCTGGGAACGGTCGTGGGGATTACGGTGGCGCTGGCGAACGTCAACCTCGAACAGATTCAGACCTCGCCCGATCAGGTGGCGAGCGGACTGGCGATTGCCTTCGATACCACGGCCCTCGCACTGACGTTGTCGCTGGGTCTCGTCTTCGGATCATTCCTGGTGGAACGTTCGGAGCAGCACCTGCTGTCGCAGGTCGAGAGTTTCGGCATCAAGATCCTCCTGCCGATGTTCTGCCAGGGAGATGATGAAGCCAAGGGCATCCTCAATATCGAAGTCGAAGCGGCTGAACAGCTGATGCGGGAAACGGAAAAGCTCATCGCGCGGCAGACCGCTCAGTGGCACGAGTCACTCGAACAACTGCGGCACTCCTGGATGGAGGTGATTGAGGAACAGAAGTCCGATCTCAGCATCCGGATGCAGCATGGCATGCAGGATACGATGAATCACCACGGCACCCACCTGCAGGAACTGCGGGGGGAACTGGTGAAGATGGTCGACGACCTCGCCTCACGTGTTGATGAGCAGCAGTTTCTCGCGCAGACATCACTCGGAAAACTGATGGATCAGTTCCTCGAACGCCTGGAGCAGTCGTCAACACGTATCTGCGATCAACTGGAAGCCGCGGCGGCTGGAAGCGCCGGTCACCTGGAACAGTTGCACAAGCAGGAAGACCTGTTGCTGCAGATCATCTCGGAAGAAAAAGAACTCAATCACCTGCAGAAATCGCTCGCACAGAACCTCGAAATCGTGCGATCTACGGATACGTTCGAAGAAACTCTACACAGCCTGAACGCCGCTGTCGCCCTGCTGACGACGAAAGCGCGGCGGGCGGCTTAAGTTATTAACTGTAGTCGACTGGACTGTCGCGATCCCCCGTCCCATTCACTCTGCCTGTATCCTCTTCTTTGATTCGGATTCCGTCGTATGAGTCGTCGCCAGCAACCTCAGGGAACACAGGTTTCGCTGTTTCCTTTCCTGACGGTGCTGCTGTGCGCGATGGGGGCGCTGATTTTCCTGTTTCTGGTGATCACCCAACAGATCCGGAACACTTCCCTGGCGGCACAACAGCAACCTTCGGCGGTCGTGGAACCTGAATCCGAACCGGAGCCAGAGGTCGAAGCAGAGGTACCCGCTATTCCGGAACCGGTGATTGTCGTCGAGCCGGAACCTGAACCAGAGCCCGAACCGGTCGTTGCCGAACCGGAACCCGTCGAACCACCGGAGCCGATTGACCTGAACGTACCATGGCGGGAACGTCTGGCAGAGCTGAAAGCGAAGTGGCAACAGAAGCAGCAACAGACGGCGCAGCTGGACAAGCAGGCGGAACAGATCCAACAACGCCTCGCCACTTATGAGCAAACCGCCCGCAAGACCGTCGAGGACGAAAACGAACTCAAGGCCCGACTGCAGAAGACGCAGTCGCAAGCGGAAAAACTCAAAGCGGAAACGGACCGTCTGAACTCAGCACGCATCGATCTCGAAAAGCAGATTGAACGGAAGAAGTCGGAAGTACGCACGGCTCAGAGCGAGTTTGCCATCATCCCCTACGATGGTCAGTTGGGAACGATCCGTCGACCGATCCTGATTGAATGCCAGGAGGACGCGATCACCTTCCATCCGGAAAACGTGCCGTTGACAGCGAAAGATCTGCGAGGTTTCGCACCGTATGATAACCCGCTCGCCGCGGGAGCTCAGGCGCTCATCGAATACTGGGAAGAACAGGACAAGGCCGCAGGGAAAGAAATCACGGAACCGTATCTGCTGCTGATTGTGAGACCGAGTGGTAGCGTCTCGTTCTACGCCGCGCAGAAAATGCTCGCGGCGCTCGAAGTACAAACGGGTTATGAACTGCTGCCCGAATCGTATCCAATCAAATGGCCAGAGGAAGATCCTGAAGCGACACGACGTTGCAAAGCCGCCGTGCAGGCGGCACTCCTGCAGCAACCGACGCATCAGGAGGCGCGGATGGCGGAACTCAACTCGGGGAATCAGCCTGTGACTCTGGACGAGTTTCGTCAGAAGCAGATCGCGTCGGGAGGAACCGGCGGTCCGGATAGCGCGCCGAGCGGACGCCCGGCTCAGAGCGGCCGTCAGATGAGATTCGACCCGAACACCGGGCGGTTTGTGGAAATGACTCCCGCGCCTCAACGGACAAATTCCGCCTGGGAAAACGTAGATGAACCGGTTGGCGATCGTGACCGCCGCGGTCGCGACAGCCAGCGACCCACCGGTACTGCGCGTGAAGATGTGCCCGAGTTTTCGGGTGAAAGTGAACTGGCCCGACGTCGTCCGCAGCAGGACACGCAGAACTCGCCCGGTTTCGCCTCGACGTCATCCCGGAACAACGGAAATCAACAGCCGTCCGAATTTGCCGAACTGGACCGCGCCGGCAACGGCAATGATGCATCCAATCCTTTCCGTGAAGGGGGCGGTCAGATGAAGTCGATTCGTGAAATCAATCCACTTGAGGACGATCTGCGTAGCGGAAACGGTCCGGAAGTGGACGACGACAAGCCGTTGAATTCCACCTTCGGGGACACGTCGCTCTCCGGTTCGGGAGGTTTGCAGAAGGAGTTTGCATCTTCATCGAGCTCCCTCGGACAGGAACAACCCTGGTATGGGGGGAGCCAGTCGAATCAATCCGGCGCTTCCGCCGCACAAGGGGGTTCGAGTTCGTCGTTCGGATCGCCGCAGTCGGGTAAAGGAGGTGAGCCTTCGTCTCAGTTCCAGATGCCCAAACGGATGGCGATGCATCAGAAACTGCAGGTCATCGTCGATGGGGAAACGATTCGCATCCAGGGGGCGAAACCGATTGATGTCGATATCAATCGCGATGACGACGAGATCGCGGACGAGTTCAAAGAGAAAATCAGTGAGATCGTATCGACCTGGTCCACCCTGCCGAGTGGTTTCTACTGGTCGCCCTATCTGCAGTTTGTCGTTCTCCCCGGAGGGAACGTCTCCCTCGAACGCCTGCTGCTGCAATTGCCGACGCGCGACATGCATTACGAAACCGAATTCGAACTCGAACGACCGATGCCCTTCCAGCTGGATAAACCCCTGATTGACGAATCTGTCGACAAGATCCTGCTCCTGGAGGGAGAACCGGAATTTCAGACCACTTTGCCAGCGCGGAAAACGCGATAAGGTAACGCGACGATGAGTCGACGACGCACAACATCAGAAATCGAAATGGGATCGGATTCGTTCCTCGATATCATCGCGAATATCGTGGGGATCCTGATCATCCTGATCGTGATTGCCGCGATTCGGGTGAGCCAATCCCCCGTGCCGACGCTGAATATTGAAACCACGCAGGAAGAGACGACCGAAGAACCGGAACCGTCTCCCCTGCCCGATCCGGAACCCGTACTCGTCGTCGAAGCCGAACCGAAACCCGAGCCCGCTCCTGAACCGGAAGTACCTCCCGAGCCCGTTGCTCCGCCGGAACCGGTGGTCATTGAAGTCGACGAACAACTGGTTGCGCAAGTGAACGATATCGAGAACCAACTGGCTGAACTCGACCGGCAAGCCAGCCAATGGGCGAAGCAGATTGAGTCATTGACCGACAAACTCAAATCGGCGGGAGATCAGACGGGTGAGATGCAACAGCAGGTCGCGAAACTTGAACAGTTGAGTCGTCGGGCGGAAGAACAACGCGCAGAACTGGCCGAAGCGCACGAGAAATCCAAACAGCGTATCGACCAGTTGACGCGCGTCCTCGAGGAAGTCAAACAGCAGCAGGCTCCCGCGAAGGAGCTGAAACACGAAGTGACTCCCGTGAGTAAGCGGGCGATGGGGAAAGAGATTCACTTTCAGATCAAGCACAACCAGATTTCGGTATTGCCGATTGAAGAGTTGATCAGCGAGATGAAGGAAGAGATTCCGAACAACCTCAGCTGGATCGTCAAATTCAACGAGTACAACGGCGAAGTCGGCCCGATTCGCGGTTTCCGGATGAAGTACCTCGCCACCCGCGAAGGTCTCTCGACAATGGAACGGCTGGAACAGGGTCGGGGAATGATGAAAGTGGGCGTGCAGCGCTGGGAACTGGTCGAGGAAGAATTGCTTCTGGCGGAGTCACTCGAGGCCGCGCTCGAATCCCGCTCGTCCTTTCAGGCCGCGCTACTGCAGGCGGACGCCAATTCGACGTTGACTTTCTGGGTCTATCCCGACAGCTTCGTCACTTTTCAAAAGCTCAAGGAAATCGTGCACCAGAATGGTTTCCTGGTGGCCGCGCGACCGATCCCTTTTGGAGCCCCGATCGCCGGCTCCCCGAACGGAACGCATTCCGCCTCGCAATAAGAGCCTCAAGCGGCGGTCGTCTTTTTCCCGCGCCAGCGGCAGGAGTTGCGGTAGATCAACGGGATCGCGATCAGCGTAATCAGCGTACCGGAAACGAGTCCGCCAACAACCACTCGCGCCATGGGAGCCTGGACTTCGCTTCCTTCACCCAGCCCAAAGGCGATCGGGAGCATCGCGAGCACCGTCGTGAGCGTCGTCATCATGATCGGGCGGAAACGGCGAACGGAACCGAACAGAATGAGCTCATTGAGGTCCGCGAACTTGCCTTCGCCGCGGAGCTGGTTGAGATAGTCGACCATCACAATGGCGTTATTGACGACGATGCCGGACAGAATAATGAGTCCGATAAAGGACTGCACATTTAATGTCGTTCCCGTAAACCAGAGCGTGAGGACCACGCCAATGACTCCGAGGGGCAGCGAGATCAGGATCATCAGCGGGTCCCAGAGCGATTCGAACTGGGACGCCATGACCATGTACATCAGAATGATGGCGAGCACGAGACCAAAGGTGAGTGCTTCAAAGCTTTCCTGCTGTTCCTTCCAGTTGCCGGCGATGTGAATCGAGTAACCATCGGGCAATTGCATCTGGCTGATTTCGCGGGACACATCCTGAACGACGGAGCCGAGGTCTCGATCTTCGAGATCAGCATCGACCTGCAGAATGCGTTCCTTGTCATACCGGCGGATGTTCATCGGAACTTCTTCACGCTCAAATTCGATCAGGTTCCGCAGCGGCACAATTGCGCCGGAAGCGGAAGCGACTCCGACCTGTTCGACGTCGGTGATCTTCGCGCGATCGGACGGATCGAGGCGAACGAGCACATTGAATTCGTCTCCCTCTTCGCGGTAAACAATCGCCTGTGTCCCCTTCACCGACGTTTCCAGCGCCTGACTGATATCGCTGACGGAGACGCCCATCAGGGACGCCTTTTCCCGGTTGATGCGGGCCGACATTTCGGGGCGTCGATCCTGTTTGTCGGCTTCGACGTTAATGAGACCAGGGATCGTTTCCAAGCGGGCAACCAGGCGGTCCGCAATCTGCTCCGAGCGGTCGATATTGTGGCCGCGGATTTCGAGGCGAAGTTTGCCACCGTTTCCATCGTCCGAGATCATCATCCCCATGCCGGACTGGGAATTCGTCCGCACGGTAACTTTCATTCCGGGCATGGCGCCGATGTTTTCCGCCATCTCTTTACGGATATCCTCGATGCTGCGAGTTCGTTCCGACTTCTTGGGAAACTTCACCCGATAAATGCTTTCGTTCCAGTCGTCCGCGTCACTCGCGGTGCCACCGACGGTCGTCGCGACAAGTTTTTCTTCCGGGACTCCGGTGGAGATCAACTTCTCGAGCGCAACGGCCTGCTGGTTCAACTGCTCTACCTGGATACCAGAGGCCATACGGGCAATGATGAGCAGGTCCCCTTCATCTGTTTCCGGGAAATACTCGGTACCGATGCGCGGCATCAGCCCCACGCAGAGACTGAATGAAAGCAGCAGACCGAACGCGACTCCATTCGTGTGCCGCAAGCAGAAACAGAGGATCGCCTGATAGGTTTTTTCGAGCAGATTGATCAGCCCGGCGTTTAACCGGTGAACGGGCCGAAGCGGATTGAAGGACCTTTTCCGCTCTCCGCTTGAGTCTTCTCTGGATGAGCCTCCCTGCTTCAACCAGTACGCAGTGAGTGTCGGGGTCAGACTGAGACTGCTGACGAGCGAACAGAAGAGCGAGAACGAAACGACCCACGCCATCTGTTCGAGCGTCATTCCCGTCCGTCCTTCAATGAACAGGAGGGGCAGGAAGACGATGAGGGTGGTGAGTGTGCTGGCGACGATCGCGGACGAGACCTCACTGGTTCCCTCGATGGCGGCGGTGGTCGGATCAAGACCATCGTCGATCTTGCGGAAGATGGATTCAATGACGACGATCGAGTTGTCGACCAGCAGACCAATCCCGAGTGTCAATCCGCCGAGCGTGACGAGGTTCAGCGTGAATCCTTTGAAGTATAGAAGGACGATGGTGGCGAGAATCGCGAGGGGAATCGAGATCGAAATCACAATTGTGCTGCGCAGGTTCTGCAGAAAGACGAAGAGGACAACGATCGCGAGCGCCATCCCGTAGAGCCCCGTTTCTTCCATGTTCAGAATCGAGTCGCGAATAAAATCGGCCCGGTCGAACTGCACGATGAGTTCACCACGCTGCGACGCCATGTTGTAGTTTTCGATCGCCTCGCGGATCTGGTCGCTGACTTCGACGGTATTCGTCCCTGTCTGTTGATAGACCATGAACAGAATCCCCGGCTCGCCATTGATACGCGTCCGTTCCGTCCGCTCCTCTTCGCCATCGATGATCTCGGCGACATCCATCAGTTTGATGACGGATTCTTCTCCCGTACGGACGATGGATTGCTCCATCTCCTTGAGGTTCTGAAACTCGCCTTTACTCCGCACAAGGAGTTGGATATTCCCCTGCTCGTAGTTTCCCGCCGGTTGGTTGATGCTCTCCCGCTGCAGGGCCGCGACGATCTCGTTGACGCTCATGTTGAGTGCCTGGAGTTTATTCCGGTCGAGGTTAACCTGTATCTCTCGGCGGTGATGGCCGCGGATGTTCGCCGCGGCGACTCCTTCGATCCGTTCCAGCATCGGGAGTAGCGTTTCTTCCGCGTATTGCGAAGCCGCGATGAGATCCTGGTCGGGATCCATCTTATAGACGACATACAGGAGTGGGCGGTCGTTGCTGTTGTACTTCCGCACGACCGGAGGCTCGACTTCATCAGGTAGTGAGCGACGAGCCCGTTCGACGCGCGCCCGCATGTCGCTGGCTGCTTCGTCGAGGTCGGTCCCCCAGGCGAACCGGGCAATGACCCGGGCATTGGCTTCGGTGACGAAACTGGCGACCTCTTCCACCCCGGAGACGGTACTGACCGCCTGTTCGAGCGGACGGGCGATCTGGGTTTCCACCTCTTCCGGCCCCGCCCCTTCGTACACTGCTTCAATCGTCAGGCTGGGATAGGTGAATTCGGGAAGCAGATCGATCGGAAGACGATCGAGCGCGGTGTAGCCGAGGATCAACACGATCAGACTGCACATCAGCGTCGTGACAGGTCGATGAACGGATAGCTTGGTCAGGAACATAAACGAAACTCAGGTGATATCAACGTCAGGCCGCGCGTAGCGAACAGAAGGTAAAGTCAGAAGAAAAAATCGCGACCTGCGCTATTCGGCGGCGGTAGCGGCTGCTTTTTTCTTTTTGGAATCGATTTCTTCTTTCTGAGAGATTTTCGGCGTGTCCGCTTTGGCAAGCTGACCATCCAGCGACGATTTCTCGACGACGGCGACTTCATCGCCGTTCTCTACCATCTGGCTACCAAGACTGACGACCTTGTCTTCAGCAGTAATCCCCGACAGGATCTGGACGAAATCACCATCTGTTGTCCCGACCTCGACTTCGCGGAGCGTCGTCACGGCGGGATCGCCCTCAACGACGTACATCTGCGTTTTGCCTTTCAGATGCAGCAGCGAGGCCACCGGAAGCACGTCTGCCTGCGGGATCACATTCGTCCGGATTCGCACGCGGGCGTGCATCCCGGGTTTGAGCGCGTGGTCGTCATTCGGAATTGAGATATGAATCTCGGCCATGCGGGTGGTAGGGTCAACCACGGGCGCTTTCCGTTCAACCGTTCCTTTGAAGATTTTCCCGGGAAATGTTTCCAGACGGATTTCCGCGATCTGGCCGACGCGGACTTTCTCGTAATCCTTCTCGACGATATTAACGACCGTCTTCATTTCATCGAGAACGACGATCCGCATGATCTCTTTTTCCGGCGAGACAAGATCACCGACATTCATGATGCGATCCGCCACGATCCCCGTAACCGGGGCACGAACCCGCATCTGCCGAAGGCTGACTTCGCTCGTCTGATGATTGGCGATCGCCTGATCGACTTCGGCCTGTTGCAGCTCAAGTTCGGCCTGGGCGATTTGAAATGCCGAGCGAGAGGCTTCCATCTGCTGCACGGTGGAGACACCGGACTTATCGAGATCCTGCTGTCGGCGATAGTCACTCAACGCCTGATCGAGTTTTGTCTGCTGTGCTTTCAAACGCGCTTTGGTCACCTTGAGCGCGGCCTCGGTGCTGGCCACCATTTCTTTCTGGGCGGAGTCATCGAGGATCGCGATCTCGTCCCCTTCCTTGACTTCATCCTGAACGTCGTAGGGAACTTTGACCAGGTAACCATCGCCCCGGGCGTAGATGTGGATATCCGCGCTCGCCTGCAGGCTGCCGACAAGATCAACGGATTCGAAGAGGTCCCGTTTCGATAGCTGGGTCACCTCCACCGCCATCGCAGTGCGGGGGCGGGATTTGGTTTCGACGGCCGGTTCAGCGAGCATCGAATCCCGGTAGACCATCCAGCCAGCGCTGATGCAGGTCAGAATAGCCAGGGGGGGCCAGAGAAATTTCATAGTTCACGTCCTGTGCGGGTTGGTTAAACGGACGTTTTCCTGATGCGGCCTCTCGCGGTAATGGGAAGAGGCAGCGAAACCGTGATTGCATCCGCGAGTCCTCGGCCGGATGGAGTCGAGTATCACGGAATGGAATCCGTTGCCCGGGCGGGAACAGAACTTCCACGTCACGGAGGAAAAAGTCACGTTTAATAAAAAGGGATCAACTCGCTCCGACCCGAGGAGGGTGTCGCCGGGATATCTTCCCGAACGAATCAATGTGCAGTGACGGTGGGCGGAGAAGCTGAAAGCCTTGGCAGGTTGAAAATCAGGTAGGAATGTGTGACTGGTTGGGTGCAGTCGGGAAGGCACTGCCGCGTGGCACGACGACTGTCGGGTTCACGATGACGCTGTTGAACCGCTCCAGTAGCTATTGTAGACCTGATTGACTTTCGGGCAATAAATCACCAGTGAGGTGGTAATTTCAATACGGGTGTCGTGTTTTCCGGAAGTCGATGTCAGGCCTTGTCATAAACGCAGACAAAACGCATAAATGCGTCGACATCCATTTAACCCGATCGCCTGTCGAATGGCAATGTTATCTCCCCGAAAACCGGTTTCCTGTCCCAAATACGAAAAACGGACCGGCTGGATCACCAGCGGTCCGCTCGTATGTTCAGGAGTTAACAAGATTGTGCGGGCAATCTCGAATTCTGAACATTTCTTCTGTCGGTCGGGCGATCAGGGTTTGCAGCAACCGATCTGGTCGACTTCTTTGATTTCCCAGACGCAGACGGCCTTTTCGACCTTGTTCTTCTCTTTTTTCAGTTTGTTCACAGCGATGATCTTGCCGCAACCGGGATTGAGCGGTTCACACTCGTCGTCGCCGAAACAGCAACCGAGGGTCAGGATTTTTCCCCACGGCACTTTCACCTGCGGGACACAGATGTGCTCGCATTCAACCTCGAAGCAGGTTTCCTCGACTTCTTCCATCTTTACCGAGGGACAGCAGACCAGCACTTTGGAACATCCGGAACAGGCGGTGTCGCAACACCCGGCCGGTTTTTCGTTCCCCCAGTCCGCGCGGCCTTCACTGGCCAGGATTCCGAGCAGTCCGAAACAGACCGCGATGAGACAATAACGCATGGGTGGGCTCCCTATCGTATTTCGATTCCATTCAGGTTTTTATTTGCAGATTTATACTTTATTGCCAGGCGGCGCGTACCGACTCATCAGCGGCTTGCCGCCACTCGATCAAAGCGGACGATTTTTCGATCCTTGAAGCCAACTCTTAAAAATCGACCACGAAACGGGTCCCGGCAATGTGGTAATGGCCGCCGGAGTAGGTATCGCCGTTGATGTCGGTAACGCTGCGTTCGTCAATCTCACCGTAAATATAGTTGAACTGAATTTTCGCATGCGGGTTCCAGTGCCAGTTCAAACCCAGCGTGTAGTTCGAACCCACACCACCCAGGACGGTCTCATCCGTCAGGTCGCAGTACGAGTAGCGGAAGGCCACCTGCCAGGCCCCCCAGCCACCGCCGGTTCCCCCCGAACATCGATCCACCAGGAAGAAGTTTTCGAACGGTTTGACACGCCCCAGCGTACCGGACTCGCGATCCCAGGGGATATGTTCGCCGGTCAGGAAGTAGGAGATATAGGCATACCCGCCGTGAAACTGCATGTCGGGATTAATGCCGGCTTCGTTCTGCATGAAGATGTACTGATACTCGCCGACGATCTGTGTCGGACCGACGTTGATCACTTTTTCGAGACCGATCAACTCGTACCACTGCGCCCCGGCGATGCGGCCGGTATCCAGCCAGCGGTTGGTCGAGCGTGCTTCAGGGCGGTGACGGAAGCGAGCTTCGTTCTGATCGCGACCGAGATCGTTCGGCGCATCGGCTCCGGCGCTTCCATCCGGGTGAGCAACGCTGCCGGAAATACCGAAGTGGGCGTAACCGCGACCGTCCGAACATTCATCATACCAGTAGGTATGCGCAAGCCGTCCCGCAACCTCCAGTTGATAGTGATCGCTGATGTAGGCCCCTTCGTCCTGGATGAGACGTTGATTGAAGACCCCATACCGCCAGTTGTAAGCAAGGTCATCCGAGACGCCGTACGACTGAATACCGACGCGCCGGGCATCCTGGTTGAAGGCTTCGATTACGAATGGACGCTCGAGGAAGACGTTGTAGCGACTGCTGTTGAGGTGATCGAGACCATACGGACGTTTCTGGTTACCGATGAGGACGGTTTGCAGGTACGGAAGATGTTCGAAGCCAAGGTAGACATCGCGGAACTCGACATCGTTGCCGCCCGCGAATTCCATTTCGATCTTGTAAAGCATGTTCTCCCAGATATCGCCTCCCACACCGAAGCGAATGCGGCGGAAAGCGATGCGGTCATCCGGATCGTTGTCAGCATTCCCTGTCTCGAAGGCATTGGTACCGGGACTGTCGCCGGGAAAGGCCCAGTGGTCGAGGTGAATACGCCCCGATAACTTCATGGTGATATCTTTACCGCCGGGCTGAACACTTCCCTTGATGGATTTCTCCAGAGCCTTGTTCGTATCGAGTTGTTCCTCCCACCGCTTTTCCGTCTCCTCGAGGAACTCATCGAACGTACCGCTATCGACCGCGTCTTTTTCGGACTCGGACTCCTCTGTGGCAGCGGGTGGCGCGGGCGGCACTTCCTGCGCGGAAATGAATTCCACGATATTCTGATCGTTCGATTCCAGCTTCAGCTGGTTCTCTTCAACACGCTTTAGCTTCGCTTCAAATTCATCGATACGACTCTCCGATTCTTCGAGTCGTTTCAGCAGCGTCGAAACTTCCTCCGCCGTATAGACGGTCTTTTCTTCCGCGACAGCCGTTCCACCGCACACCACCCCGATCATCACCGTTGTCATCAACCACTTGGGCCATGCCAGCCGAGGCATAGAAACAGGTTCCCTTCCGAAAGAGCACAGTTGTCGTTCAGGTAGACCCGCCGGTTTCAGGCACGATCCGGCGGGGGCACGTTCGCCGGAAAGCTCACTCTTATCCGCGAGCTTTCCCCATACAACTTATTTCGGAATCCCTGTGAACGCTGTGTGACAGGAATGTTCAATACAAGCGGATTCTTAACATTAATCGTTAGATCTTCCGCGACCGTCAGTCCAATCCTGACCCTGAAAAACCACGCAGTCCACCAGTACGCCCCGACCACGCCATCCCGCGCAGATTTAACCCGCTCCGGATGATCACTTCGCGCGCAAAGAGGATCCGCGCAGGTCGCCCGGCATGAGGTGCGACTGCGACAAAAAAGAGGTCGTCCCCTACTCTTCCGCCGCTTCGGAAGAGGGATCGAAATGCGTCAGGTTGAGATCGTCCTCGACCTCGGGATTGTCCTCGAGGCTGAGTGCGTCGCCCTCGTGCTGATCTTTGGAACGGAAGAAGACGCGGATCGGAACTTCCTTGAACGGGAGTTCCTCGCGCATGATTCCGAGCAGGTACCGTTTCCAGGTGTCATCGAACAGTTCAGGGTTATTGCACTTCAGCACAATCGTCGGCGGTTGGACGCCGACCTGGGTCGCGTAGTAGATTTTCGGCCGTTTATTCTGCCGATAGTGAGGCGGGTTCAACTTCATCGCCGCGCGAATGAGCCGGTTCAGCTGACCGGTCGACACGCGTTCGCGGGCCTGTTTGTAAATCGCCTGCGTCAGGTTGACCAGTTGCTTGATATTTCGACTGTCTTTCGCCGTGATGAACGCGATCGGGGCATGCCGCATCTGTGCGAATTGCTTCGTCAGGTACTCGGTCCATTTCTCGGTCGTCATCTCCTTGTCCGTGCCAAGGTCCCATTTGTTGACGACGAAAATACACGGCTTGTACTGCTTCGTGATTTCATCCGCCAGCTGTTTTTCCAGGCGGGAGATCGTGTTGGTCGCGTCAAAGAAAAGATAAACGACATCCGCGCGGCGAATACTACGCTGGGAGCGAACGAGTCCATAAAACTCGATGTCGTTCGCGAGACTCTTCTTCTTGCGGACCCCCGGCGTATCGATCGCCACGAACGTCTTGCCGTCCATGCTGAAGCGAATGTCGATGCTGTCGCGCGTCGTTCCCGCCACCTCGCTGACGATCACCCGCTCCTCTTCTGAGAGCGCGTTGATAAAGGTACTTTTCCCCACGTTCCGCCGCCCCACAATGGCCAGCTTCAGTTCGGGCTCCGAAGCGCGGGAAGCGCCTTCGGATGATTCGTCTTCATCGGCCGGGGGAAGATGTTCGAGAATTCCCTTGAGGAGTTCGTCCCGGTTCCGCTTGGAAATGACGGACGTCGTGATGATCGGCGCGTTCAACAGCGACAGAAACTCGAAGACCTCCTGATCGAGTTTGGGGGAGTCGCATTTATTAGCGATGAGCAGCTTGGGACAATCGATGTGCCGGATTCGGGCGGCCACTTCACGATCGAGGGGAGTGATCCCCATCTGCGCGTCGACGACGAACAGAAGCAGATCGGCCCGTTCAATCCCCAGGTTGATCTGCTGTTCGATCTGGTCGGAGAGGTCGTCGGAATCGACCACGCCAATTCCCCCCGTATCAACCATTTCGAAGTAGCGATCGCCAATGTGCATCAAATAGTCGACGCGGTCACGGGTCACACCGGCGGTGGGATCGACGATCGAGATCTGCTTGCCCGCCATCCAGTTGAAAAGCGAACTCTTGCCTACGTTGGGGCGACCTACAATGGCGACAGTATGGACAGACATCGGGCGACTCTTACTTCGTTGATCTATACGCTAAAAAAACCGCGCACTCACCACGGAAGGGAATGCGGCGGGGTCATTTCTTTGGGG
>PABD01000202.1 GCA_002702685.1 Planctomyces sp. | reverse complement strand
ACTCAAAGAGCTGAAGCACCGCTACTGGGCCTACGTCCCCGACGACTATAACCCCAACTATGCTTATTCCCTGCTGGTCTGGATTCATCCTTCCGGGCAACCGCAGGAGGCTCAGATGCTGAATGCCCTGCGGCAACATTGCGATGAGCGCGGAATGATTCTGCTCGCCCCGCTCGCCAATGAAGAAGAAGGGTGGAGTAACGAGGAATTCGAGTTTATCAACGAACTGATGCAGATCTTCCGTGACCGGTATTCGCTGGATCCATGGCGCACGGTCGTTCTGAGTGCGGGGGACAGCAGTCGCTTTGCGGCACAATTGGCTTTTCGGCAGACCGATCGGATCGCCGGATTAGCGCTTCTGAACTCGCTGCTGGCGACCGCGCCGCCAGACGCAGAACCTGGTAAGGGTCTCAGTTTCTTCTTTGGCGCTACCAGCGACTTCCCCCGCGCCGCTCAGCTTGAAAAGATCGTGCAGAAGCTGAAAGAGCTGAAGCACGAAGCCCTGCTGAAGACCTCCGAGAGTGAAGGCAAGGATCAAATTCCCGCCGACATCCTTGGACAGTTGGCTATATGGATTGATTCTCTCAAGCGGATTTGATTATCGTTTGCTGCAGACATTCCGAGGACGATTGCGCACATCCTTTCGGACGCGCCACTTTACAACGCTCGATCCGCTTCTGTTGAATAAAAGAAAGCTTTTCGTATGACGGCAGGAGAACTGCTGGAAGCTGTTATCCTGGGGATCGTGCAGGGAATTGCGGAGTTTTTACCCGTCAGTTCGTCCGGCCACCTCGTGATCTGTTCTGATCTCATCACGCATTTCACCGGGAAGCCCTTCGATCCTGAAGCGAGCTTGCAGATGAATGTCGCGCTGCACGCCGGAACGCTTCTCTCGATCGTGCTCGTCTATCGTTACGATCTCATGCGCATGGCTCTGAGACCGAAGTCGTGGTGGCCGGTGCTGATCGCCACGGCACCGTTGGTGTTGATCGCGCTGACTCCTGTTAAAGATATGCTGGAGGAGATCAGCACTCCCCTCGTGGCGGGGTTCTGTCTCCTCTTCACCTCAGTGCTGCTGTTTCTCTCGTCCCGCTTCGGGAATGAACAGGCATCGGAAACACTCGAGATCGAAAATGAAGTCACGCCGGTGAAGGCGGCTGTGATCGGTCTCTTTCAGGCCCTCGCGCTGTTGCCGGGGATTTCGCGATCAGGCTCGACAATCACGAGCGCCTTATTCATGGGGGTCTCCCGCCCCATCGCCGCGCAGTTCTCGTTCATGATTGCCATCCCGGCGATCAGCGGGGCCACGGTGCTCATGGTGAAGGATTACCTGGAAGCGTCGGAAAGTGAGCAGACGGCGCCCTTGGCAGTTCTGGCTGTTGGTGCAATCGTATCTTTCGGTGTGGGCCTGTTCGCCCTCAAATGGCTGATCCGCATTGTTTCTCGCGGCAAGCTGCATTACTTCGGCTGGTATTGCCTCGTTGTCGGCACGCTTACCATACTCTGGAAACTGTACGAGCGATTTGCCTGAAATGCGGGCTCCGAAGAGCGAACCGGCAAGGGAGCCGATCAGGTTCGTTCGCCTCGATACATCCACAGGCGACTGAGGTTCAGCTGGTAGAGCAGGGCGGCCGTTCCCATCAGGACGACAAGCAGTCCGAACAGCGGGAGCACCCAGAATTGCCACCAGATCAGCCCGATGACGACCGCCAGCAGTGGCGCGCGATGTCTCTTGAGTAACATAGGGACGGGGCTGCTTCTGCGCAAATAGCGGTACAGGACATACAGCATTCCCGCGCTGAGCAAGATTAAAGCAACGCGGATGGGAATGGTGTAACTGAAAACGAAGAATTCCAGGTTGTAACTGAAGAGACTTTTCTGGAGCAGTACGTGTTTATCCGCCGTATCGGGGGGCGTACGCAACTCGGGCAGTTTTTCCGTTCCCAGGATTGGTTGAAACTCATTTCGCAGACGTTTGAACTCGGTCGGATAGATCTCGTCGACTCGCTCATTGAGTAAGGCTGCCTGGTAACCGGTAAGATCGCTCAGGATGTCCTCCCGCAGAGCGGCATCCTTCATTTCCGGGAACGCGTTAATTAGTTCGCGGGTCTGTCGCATCTGGTAGAGCGCCGTCGGAATCGTTTCCATCCGTTCGCCCCGGATGGAAATATGATCGTGGAGCGAGTCCAGCGATAATAAAGTTTCGGGCGCATTCACTGACTGCAGCGTCGGCAGACGCTCAATGGAATGAACATAGCCGAACCAGTCGCTTTTCAATGGCGCTTTCCAGTAGACGGTGACATAGTTGAAACCGCGGGGAGCGGAAATCAGCAGGTCGCTGTCAAGAAACTGGTGATCGGTAATGGAAGTCTTGTTGATCGTCAGGCCTTCCAATTCGTAACCGGTCTGCCAGTAAACTCGGAAATCCTGTGTTTCCGGACATGAGGCGGCAAAGGTAGTTTCGCCTCGCAGGGTATTGTCGCTCGCCATTTCGCATCGAACATGTTGCAGGAAAATCATGGCGGTCACTGGTTCGCTTTGCACATTCTTGGTGAAGTGCATTTGCGGCAGTCCTTCCGTGATGCGATACAGGGCGAGCAGCGGATCCGTTTTCTGCAGAAGAAACGAGTCCTCCTGAATTGCGTCTTCCGATACTTCGGTGAGACCGTTCAGTTTGCTGACCACCAGGGCCTCCTGGTCCACCGAGAGAAAATTCTCTACGGGGTAATCGCCAGCGGTGGAGATCGTTCGTAAAGTCCAGGTGTTGTTGATCGGAATGGGAAACTCGAAATCGATCGATCCCCGCAAATCATTCGGATTGTTCGAGGGGATGATCATTTCAATGACCGATTGGCCAGTTCCGGCCTCCGGCAGTACACGGAAATCAACTCCCGATGTCGAGAACTTCTTCTGTTCGAGGATCGCTTTGAATTCTTCCGGCAGGTTGAGCCGGAGACTTGATTGTCGCACTGCTGCGGGGATGTACAAATCAAGCCGCACGCCATATTTGTCGCTGTTGTCGAACGATCGTTGGATGGTCGTCAGCACTTTGATCGGACGGATGGCTTCGCGCTCCTTGAGGGATACAAGCGGAGGGCTCATCTTATTGAAAGTGTAGAGCCCGTTAATCCGTGTTGTCGTCGAGTTTTCCCGGTCATTCGTGACGGCGGGTCTGACGTTCAGGTCAAAGGTGTTCGGAGCATTGATCCGCAGTTCACTGTCGGTGCGTTCGGCCAGGCGACGGAAATCAGCGACCGGCACTGAGAACGCTTCGCCCTGCTTGTAGCCGAAGTTCCCGCGAATGACGATTTTGTATTTTGATGTTACCGGTTGGTTGAGATAGATCCGCATCGAACTCTGCTCGCGATACCAGTGACCGAGTAGATCAGCAGCCTGATCTTCTCCGGAAGCCAGTTGTTCGACTTCAACCGAATCGACATTCACCTGCGCGGGAAGCGTGAGTTCGTGAAAGAAAACCTCCTGTCCCGCCTGTGGAGAAATCGTACCGCTGAAGACCCAGTTGATCCGGGTGAGATCGGCGTTCAGCGTATACACGCTGGCGAGGTCGATAAACTCACGATCACTGAGCGGACCTTCGGCGAAATCGGCGTTCTGTAACTGGAAGCTGAGCATCTTACCCTTGGTGATCTGACGCACCTGCTCCGGTCGCACGGCGACTTGCTCCGCATACCGCGAATGAAACGGAACGTTCGTCACGGAGGGATACGAAAACTGACTCGGATCGGTGATCGTCAGCGAAATTCCATTTCGACGGATAAAGCCGATGTAAAACTCTTCGAGCGGGTTACCGTTAAGCTGGGAATCCAATGCGTAGATATTCATGTCGACGGAGGTGGATGCCGTTGAGGTGATTACCGGCATTACGAAACTCGCCTCGACGACGATGGGACTCATACTATCGGTCGGCCTGATATCGAACTGGTAATCCGCGAATTTCCCCGCCTGTTGATCGATGAAAATCGAATTCCTTTCGACGACGCGTCCGTCCACGCGTACCTCTTTCACGATGAGATTCGCCGGAACCTTCCAGGTCAGGGAATAGCTGTTGCCCGGAGTGAAGCGCACGTCGGTGTTCCACTGGTACAGAATCCGGTAACCCAGTTCAATCCGCGTTGGCTGCAGTTCCGCCAGACAGGTTTGACGATTGACGACAAAGAAATTGCTCTCCGGCAGCCACTCGTTCGCCCAGCGCAAGTTCAGGCTGCCGACGCTGCCCAGTTCAACGGAATAGGACTTCTGCGTGAGACCGGTAGACTTCAGTTCCTTGCCATTCAGGAAGAGAAACTTATCGGTCAGTTCAGATTCAATGGAGAGACGACTGTTCGTCACCGCGGGAATGTCAAAGGCGATCTCGTGCGAATCATTGTTGACGGTGGGCTGCGGAAAAAAGCGGATTTCGACGTTCAATTCGTCGTATTCCTCTGCATCGCGCGTCGATTCGGACGATCTTTCCGCGGCTACGGGAATCGATTTGCGGTCGACCGAAAACCGCAATCCTTCCGGAGTTCCCACCACTTCGACATCTTGGCCATTAAGCCGACACTGCTGAATGGTGACATCGGGGTCGAGTGGCAACAGAAATTCGTATTGAGAACCTGAACCAGGTGTCCTCACGGTATAATTTGCGACGATCGAGATCCGACTGGCGGATTTAACGGCGATGTCGTATGTCGCCTTCTGGATCCAGGTGCGTTCTTGTAGATCGACGTTCTTTTCCGAGTTTCGCAACGCATAGTCGAGTGAACGTGGCACATAATAATAGGACGAACCCGTCTCGCCATCGCCCGTTACAGGATAAGCATAGATCCTGGTCTTGCTGGAACTTTCGGGAGAGGCTTCCGGACTGAGAGCCTTACTCTGTGCTGACGCGATGTCGAACAGATTGAAGACGATCAGGCTTGCCAACAGGACATGGACGATCGGATAGGCGTGCGTGCTGCCGGCGGGAATCTCGATCGTATTTCGTCGCTGTTCGAGTCGCAGATAGACAAATCGGACGGCCACGGAAACCAGCCAACCCATCAGGGTGCCAGCCAGTACAGAGCCGAGCGGCAAATGCAACCAGCTGGGAACGAAGACAAGTCCGGCAATGGTCAGGGCGACAATGCTGCGTCCGATCAGATTCCTTCTGGTAATACTCACAAAGTTCACAAGGCATGTCGCCAGGAACGCTGTAAAGAAAATGAGGAAGCCCAGCAGATAGTATTTTGAGCCGTTCATGATGCGAAACGAGATCTGATCCGGAATCTGCATGTAATGCAAATAGACTAACTGTTGCCGGGGGGCGAGGAGCTCACGCCTACTTCCATTGAACACGGCCATGGGGTGCTGGTCGCGGACCGGACTTACCCGGCTGATGGGGCCCCATAAGCTGTAAGGGAAACGTGAATTTTCGGTTTTATAGATCCGTGTGTCGCCCGAATAGACGGCGGTGACGTGATCACCTTCAGGTGTTGAAATGAACCACTTCAGATCGTTCACCTTCAGCGAGATATCCGGTCGTTTCATTCGGACGACCCGGGTATAAAAGCCGTTTTTCTGGGTAGAAGTGCGATAGCGCACCGTCAGTTTTCCCCCTTCAGAGAAACGGGAAAGGGGCAACTCAAACAAAGTTTCGCCGGTAGGCAGGGGAAGCCGTGTATCGTTGATATAGGTCGATATGACGTCCATGTCCTCCGACCATTTGAGTGTCATATTCTCATTGCTCGTCGTTCGGGGAATATCATACACCGCGATGTGTTGCTGTTCCGGGTCCTCGCTGACGCCCACGGTTGTGAACAGATTCAATGTGCAGGTTGGAACCGCACCCGCGACGTCTTTTTGTGAGCGTGAAGAGACCGAAAAGGTATCGGTCAGTTGATGATATTCGACCGGCTCGGAGATGGGGCCGGGATCGGAAATTGAGGCACTCGAAGACTTTCCTTCCAGCGTGAGGAGATCGCTCTTATTCAGTGAGCTCAACTGAATCGGTACAGTCGTGTCGTTCTGTAATAACAGCGTGCCGCTCAGTTTGCCGGTTCCCGGTATGGCGGTCAGGGGAATGGGACTCTTTAGAAATTGGGCCCGATTGATGTTGTTGAAGATATGCAGACTGAAGGGGGCCGACTGCGCCGGCTCCAGAGTCACTTCCCACAACTCGCCCATCGGGGGGAGCGACCAATCGGGGAAACGGGATGTCGATTGCCTTAACGTGGTCACACGCAATTCGTCGGCGTTGGACGACTGCATCTCGAGCGAATTCAATTCGCCCTGTTTATAGAGATACAGTTTGGAGATCACTTTCCCCAGAGGATCGATTTTGATCGTTACGCGCTCGTTCACCTGCGATTCAGTGAGGGTGTAGAACGATTCGACGTTCGCATCGAACGATTGTTCCGGCGTTTTGATGCGGAAGGAAGGGGGAGACTGGTAGTTGAGGAACTGCAGCAACGGGGGCGCTTCTCCCCCGGTCTGCCGTGATTGTATCAACTGAAAATTGCGCACTTCTTCCGGAAGGTCTGTTGGCAGAACTTCTTTCACGAATTTCTGCGCAATGAATTCTTCAAAGGAGACAATTAACGACTTGGGAACAAAGGCGAGTAACGTGTTGAGCGGATAGTCACGCGGGCGGAAGAAGGGGAAGACAAGTTCGGTGCGACTCTCCGGAATCTGGGAGCGGGCTTCAATCAGCACGGCCCGCGTTTCTCCCGCGGCGATCCCATTTGCGAAGTTCAAGTGAAGCACCGAATTGTCGAGCGGGTTGTTAAAGTCAGACCATTGAAACACGGTCTTGGCCTCGGTGTCGTCACGTTCGCGACGACGCACATCAATAATGTCCCATCCCGAGGGAATCTGAAAATCGGCGTTAAACAGTGTTCCACCATTAGACGTGATCGCGATTTCGGTTTTCAGATTCCACTCAGAGCCCTGTCGACTGATGGCGCTTACCTGCGAGAGACTGGCTCGGACGATAGGAAATCCAACTTCGATTTCCAGCTCGCATTCCTGGGCTAACTGTTGGAATCGCAGTGTGGTCAACTGACCTTCGTTGATGTAATTCAGCTGCAGATTGCGCGGTTTGTGATTCCGCAATTCGAGGGGGCGATTGATATCGACTTCCCAGGTGCTGTCGAGAATCAGGTTGTCCTTGAGTTGCAGTCGCGGCAGTTTGAATCGCGCGCTTCCACCCGGGCCGTTGTCGGGGTTGGCCGGCAGGGTGCTGATCAGTTCCAGCTTGATTTTGTGCTGAGTCCCTTTGAGTTTGTCCGGGAATAGAATACTGACGGTCGTGCCGGTTTCATCCTCGGCAACCTCTTCCCAGAAGAGATTCTCAACATCCCCATATCGGACCGACGTAATTTCGAGGCCCGGCGTCAGAGCGAGGTCAAGCTTTTCGACTTCAGTGTCGCGTAAACTGAAATTGATTTCGCTGCTGATCGACAAACTTTCCTGTTTGATTTTGTAGCGGTGGTTCTCTTCCGACAGCAGTCGCGGCTCAGGAGTCGCGTCCTCAGATGGATCTGTTTCACTTTCATTGGGGGCATCGGCGTAACGTAACTTGAACGTCGCCGTCGATCCGCGCAGGGCGAGAACCCAGTCCCGATGAGCGGGATATGCAGACTCCTCCGTTGCCAGGGTGCCCTCTTCCACGTTCAGACTGAGATTGTCCGGGAGGCTGATCCGCAGCTTTGTAATAGCCGAGGGGGGGAACTGGAGCTGATAGAGGTGGTTCTCGTGCACACACCGGCTCGTAACGGCCCAAGTCCCATTGATTTCTCCGGAAGCCGGAACCATCAGTCCGACCCGATCACCGGACAATGTTCCCCAGACAGCCGGTTCTGATTGCCAGCGTAAATCGCTGATTTGTATGTTGTGCGGTTCGAGGTCGAGAAAACTGGGGTCTCCGCGTCCGTTCAATATGTTGCCGGTAAACTGGCCATCGACGAAGGACTGATGGATCGCCGTCCGCTCATTCAGTTCGGTCGCATTGAATCGAATCTGATATTCCGCGCGCTGGAGCAGGGGGGCCGTCGCGGCTGCGATGGTCGTCCGAGTCCAGAGCTCATCGAACTCCGCTTTTTCGATTGGAGCGTAGCCGCTTGGAGGCGGAAAGTCCTTCTCGACCGGGACAATCTCGAGTTGTTGTTCGCTCGAAGGAGGGGGCGGGCTTTCTTGCGCATAAAGGTCGAGTGAGCCAGTGAGTCCGATGATCAGTAATAGAACGCTCAGGAATCCTCTCTGCCGCCACGGACGGTCGACCAGCGCGGCGAATGCCCGCCGGAACTGGTGTGTCACTTCCATCACGGAGCCTCCTCGTTTTCCGAGGTGCTGACCGGCACCTGGTGGCTGGAGGGAGGTCGCAACGTAGTGGAATCTTCCGAGCCAATCTGCCGCGAGCGAATGCTCGATTTGATCGAGGATGTCAGCACAAATTGAGCCGAGCCCGAATCAGAGTATTCCGGCGTATTACGTCGTTTGAGCGACTCCTCAATGGCGACGGCGATGCCTGCGAAAAGAAGGCCGATCAACGCGGGTTGAATAAAGACCTGCAGGACGGGCCAGTACCACAATCCGAGGATCGCCAGCGCAAACAGCACAACGCAGACAGCAAAGCTGTTCTGAAGGAAGTTCAACCGGCGGAACAGAAAGCCACATAAGAGCGCTGTCCCCGAACCGTAGAAGACAAGCATCGAGAGCGAAATTGACTGGAAGGTGATCGAGTCGGCGGAATCGGTCCGAGCGAAGTCGTATTGATACCGATGATCAATCTGCTGTTCGTCATTCAACTCTCGATATAACTCGTTCTCCTGAAGTCCGACAGCCGGACGTCGATACCAGAAGATCCCCTCACGCTGCCACGAAAAGAGAGGAGCCCATTTCTGGGGCGGAACGAGCAGATGTTGGGCGTTCGGAAACGTTACTTCCGCGACTGCCTGGGGCGTCCAAATTTCCTGAGAAAACTGCGGCAGATCAAGCATATAGCTTCGCGACCAACCGGCTCGTTTCGCGGAATCGCTCTGCGTGTATTTGATGACCAGCCGATGACGCTCCGCGTCGCTTCCTTCGGGAATATTGATCAGCCACTCCCGATTGCTGTCGCTTGGTTTGGCGGGTATTTCCACTTCGTCCCAGGCGGCTGCTGTGACCTGAGAATTCACGGGCATCAGCAGGCGAATCTGTTCGGGGGCTCCGTTAATCAGGTAGCGTGCGTCAACCAGCGTCTGGCTTTGAAACCGAAGATTGATTCTGTACAGGGCGAGAGGAATCTGAAAATCCTGCTCCAGGAACTGCTCCAGCGGCGACAGTTGCAGCGCGACCAGGTTTGATTCGGGGGAGGGCGTACTTAATTGCCAAGCGTTTTTGTCTTCCTCAAGGAACCGTTGCCAGTTTGGCGATTCCATGCTGACGCTGTATTGTCCCTGCGTGTTCTCCAGGATCTTGACGTTATCGAAGTTGGCGGAGTCCACCGTGAAATACGGGATTTGAAACTGTTGTCCTTTACCATCTGCTGCCGTGCGCGATCCGCTGACAGAAAAGTCGATGTACCTCACGAGCGTACCGAGTCCCTGGCTTGGGGCGATCGATAATTGTTCGGATGCGCCCCCCATCGAACTGGAGCGATCCGGTTTGATCGGTTTGAACTGCTCGTCCCGAATGACGAAATCAGTGCCGACCAGCGCCGACGGAATGTTCAATCGAATCTGGATCAGCGCTTCGTACTGTACATTGAGTTCGATTTTCTGGCGGACTGACAGCGTCCCTTGCGCCAGGTCGCGCAGTTCGAGATTGGTAACGGCGGTGACGACGCGTTTCTGCCGCGTCATACCGATGCGAAGTGCCTGTTCGCGACGGGATGTGATTGAACGTTGCGGATATGGTCGTTGCGAAGCAGCTTTGGTCGGCAGCGGGTATCGTTCTTCTTCCTCTGCGGAGAGCCGATCAATCAGTGTGTTCCCCCGGGGAGTAATTTCCGTTTCCAGGTTCGGCGGACTGATGACCGAGATCACCGGGGGCCGGCTCCGCCCGCGAATTTCCTCGCCCAATTGTGGGAGCGTCAGATCGATTTCTGTCTCGTCGATATCAACCGACTTGTTGACACTGAAGCTGATGTCGCGTTCGCTGGAAATAGGTTCGAGGAATACGATTCGCATCTGCTTCGAGTCCTCGTCATATTCCACTTTCTCAATCCACTTGTACTGATCGACCTGATCGTCGCCATCTAGAGAAGGTGCGGTCCATCCCTCGGCGGCAAAGTTCTCCCATGCGAGATTCAATTCGCGGAGTTCACCGCGCATCACATTCAGATTCAGCTTGGCTTTGAGTTCCACGTTCAATTTGTTGGGTTCCGCCACATCCGGGGAAAGTTCGGCCACATAATGGGCATCGACCGTGCTGATCGGCGGAATCTCATCAACTCGTAATTTGAGTCGGAATGGTTGGTGGAAGAAGCGAAACGCCTGCGAGATGGACTGCTCCGGGTTCAGGCTGTCGACACGTTCGTTCCGGATCAGACTGTGTTCCTGCGGGATATCGTGAATGAGGAAGCTTTCCCCTTTCTTGATCGTGATCGTACCGCGCTGCTCCAGCGTCTGCGTCGAAGTCTCCTCCGAATCCTTTGCCCCAGTTGTGCTGAGCACCTGGAAGGCGCCGTCCAGGGAAAACTCGTTTCCATCCAATGGACGGATTTCCAATTCGTACAGGAAAGTCACCGGACCGGTCGCGGGCTTCTTCAGGATGACTCTCAAAATGTTATTGTCTGGTGTTTCGTGATTGAGATACTGCTCTCCCTGAATTCGGGGGGATCCGGAGTGGGGAGGAAGGCGCAGGCGGAAACTGTTGAAGCTGCCCTGTTCGTCGGGCTGTACGGTCTGACGAGCCTTGATCAGCACCGAGTTGCCGAGGTTGTCGTTCTGGAAGGTCAGTTCGATGTCGGTATCGGAGCTCAGGACAACCTGTTTGTCTTTCACCAGGGGGATGAATTTCCAAGTCAGATTGAGCGCCTCACCCGTGATGGAAAACTTGACCTGTGTCTGACCCGTTTCGAGTTCGCTCTGTTCCAGTGGTGTGGTTTCCGCCAGTGGAAATTCGAGGTCATGCTGCGGCAACAGGAGATTCGCATTTCGGATTGTCGCGTCGCTCGGCAGACTCAGGAACAACTGTGGTGATACGGAACTGACTCGGATCTTCACTTTCATGAAGAGTTTCAGTTCATAGCTTCCCTTGCCTTTAAACCACCAGTAGAAGCCGGAATCGGGGTCGTCTTCCGCGGGTCGGTCCTGTCCGGGGCCGGAGCTTTCGTAGTCCTGGAGGTTGCCTTCTTTCGCGCCGAGCGGAACCTTGTACGCCCCCTCATCGCTGTTAATCTGGATCTTGTATGTCAGCACCAGATCCGCCAGTTCTTCCTGGACGGTTCCTTCGACGTTGATACTCGTGATGTTGTAGGCGGGAAGTTCATCAACTTTCCCATTCATACCTTTCTTGCCGACGGCGCCGTTCTTCTGTCGCGCCTTCAGTCCTTCAAGGTAGATTTCTTGCCAGTCGGCTGGCAGCGGAAGCACATTGCCGTTCGAGTCGATGAGAGAATTCGGCGGATTGTTTCCGTTGGACGCGTCCGGTTTCGTGGCGGACGGTCCAACGTTATCGGGAGTTTTCGCCGGATTGGCGGGGAGCAACGCTTCGGCAGACTGGGACTGCGGAGTCGCTGGTTTTCCCCCAGCTTCCTGACCGCGCGCAACTGGGGTGCCCTGGCTTACAAGCAGCACCATTCCCAGCAGTAGCGTCAAAATTCGCACAGACGAACCTCGGATACAGTTTCACCCGACTGAAATAACAGGAGTCGACCAGGCGATCAGCAGCAAAGAGGTGAGCCGTTCCCCGGGCTCACTTCTGCCATCAGCCGTCATGCCGAGCCCGAAAACGCGGCGAAGTCGCGGCGTGGTGAAAGCGTTGTAACGCTTTCGGAAGGGGCTGGAAAACGGTTCTGGTGCCGCTGTTTTCTCCCAAAACGGGACACAACAGCCTGTCAGACTGAAAAAGAAATGTATGAGTGGTCATCAAATGGACAGAACCGGAATGAGATGACCTGATCCCTCATAATAATTTACGTTCAAACTTCTGAAACAAAGAGGGACATTTGGCTAAAACGAACCCTTTCCGGAGATTTCTCCACCTGTGTCGATTAAACCGTTTATGCCTCGAAAATGAAGCTCATTACCACGTTTGATTACCGTCATTTCGAACCCGTTTGAGGTTCGAATGAGTCAATTTTAGTGGACCGTCAAACCGCTTCCGAGGAGCAATAATGCCGGTTTTTCCGATATTTCGCTTTCCCGATTTTGCCGATTGACAGCACTTGCTGAAAAGAGCAGGTATTCCTCTTTGAACCACTTTCAGTCGACGACGCACAACTGCGCGGTCAAATCGTTTCGAAGCTGCTCGTCGCTGCACGCCAGGAGATCGGGGTGATCGACATGAAACGGATCCCCGTTCAATCGGGTCACGACACCGCCTGCCGCCAGCAGGATCGCCGCTCCGCCTGCCTGGTCCCAAGGTTTGAGACTCGTCGACCAGAATCCGTCGAGCCGTCCCGCGGCGACGTAGGCGAGGTTCAATGCGGCCGATCCGGTGCGCTGCAGATGCTGGGCGAGCGGGAGCACGTTCAGGAAACGCTTTACCGCCGGATCGGAATAGTCCGCGCATCGAGGCAAACTGGCGACTACGAGGGCTTCGGAGAGTGGTGTCGATGTGGTCAGCTTCATCTCGACGTCGTTGCAGTAAGCACCAGTGCCGACTATCCCGGTGAACATCTCGTCCCGCGTGGGATCGTAAATCACGCCGAGGTATGGTTGTCCCTCGTAAGTCAAACCGATTGAAACGGCGTAGAACGGAAACCGGTGAACGTAGTTGGAAGTGCCATCGAGCGGGTCGATGATCCAGCGGAAAGGGGAGTCTCCGTCGGTCTGGCTCAGTCCCTCTTCGCCCAGAAACTGATGATCGGGAAACTTTCCCTGCAGGGATGAAAGAATCGCTTTCTGGCTCGCGAAGTCGGCATCGGTGACGAGGTCCTGGGGGCCTTTTTCGCTGACGGAGAAACGGGTGGTCCAGTCCTGCAGAATCCCTCCAGCCTCGCGCGCCGCATCGATCGCGGCTTTCATCAGGTCGGGTTCCAGGCTTTTGATATCCATCGGTGGGTGATTTCTTTGAATGATGCTTTTAATAATGATAGCGGGGCAGTTGATCCTGCCTGTAGGGCAGGGGCGAGCTCATTTCCTGACAGACCTGCCGCCGGATAGATGAACCATAGCAGGAGCGAGGGCGTAAAAAAACCGTGATCCGATCTACGATCGAATCACGGTTTTGTTTTATCTCAAACGGGAACAGCAAACGCTGGTCGCGGCATCGGCTTAGGCCATTGCCATCCGTTCTTCTTTTTCGCGGCGACGTCGTTCAATAATTTCGGGCTGGAGGTTCGTCGGAACCTGACGGTACTTCGCGAATTCCATCGAGAAGGAACCTTTACCCTGGGTCATCGACCGCAGTTCGTTCGCGTAGTCAAACATGGTTGCCAGCGGAACTTCGGCCAGAACGATCGACGTCCCCAATTTCATTTCGGTATTCGTAATCACGCCCCGTTTGGTTGCCAGGTGCCCAGTTACGGGACCTTGGTACTCTTCCGGGACTTCGATTTCGAGCTGCATGATCGGTTCCTGCAGAGCCATTTTGGCTTTCTGCAAGGTTTCCCGCATACAGTTGAATCCGCAGATTTCGAACGCTTTTTCCGACGAGTCCACGTCGTGGTAGGTACCATCTTCGAGGTAAGCCCGCACGCCCACCACTTCGCATTCGCAAAGCGGTCCTTTGACGAGCGCCCGTTCGAAACCGGCGTTCACCGGGGAGATATATTCCTTGGGAATACGACCCTGGCTGATTTTGTTCACGAACTCATAAGGTGCGGCGGAGGTTTCATCCTCGGTCATGGGTTCCACTTTGCCCACAATGTGAGCGTACTGACCGGAACCCCCGGTCTGTTTCTTGTGTTTGAAGTTGAACTCGACCGGAATCGTCGGACATTCACGGTAGGCTACGCGAGGTTCACCCACGATACATTCGCATTTGTATTCGCGTTTGATACGTTCGACATAGACCTCGAGATGCAACTGACCCATACCGGCGATAATGGTCTGGCCGGTTTCCTCGTCGGACATCACGTGGAAAGTCGGGTCTTCGCGTCGGAAACGTTCGAGTGCTTTCGCCAGGCGGTCGGCCCCATCGCGCTGGGCGGGTTCGATGGAAAGCCGGATGACCGGCTCGGCCACGAAAATGTTTTCCAGCGAGTAGTTGATGTTTCCACCGGTGAACGTATCCCCGGACGCACAATCGACGCCGACGACGGCGATGATATCGCCTGGACCGGCGTAATCGACGTCTTCACGGCTGTCGGCATGCATCCGCACCAGGCGTCCGAAACGGGTTTTCTGTCCCGTACGGGCGTTGATGTACGAATCTCCTTTTTTGATTTCGCCCTGATAAACACGGAAGTAAGTCAGCTGGCCGAACTGTTCCATAACCGTTTTGAACGCCATGGTGACGAGCGGCAAGCTCTTGTCCGGTTTCAGTTTGACGCGCGGTTGATCCTGACCATCTTCGACTTTTGCATCGTTATCAATGGCCGTGATGTCACGGTCAAGAGGGCTCGGCAGGTAATCAAGGACGGCGTCCAGCAGTTCCTGGACCCCTTTGTTCTTGAAGGCCGTGCCCATCAGAACCGGAGTGATGCTCTGGTTAAGGGTCGCTATCCGAATCACTTTTTTGACTTCATCGACGCTGACTTCCGCTTCTTCGAGGAGTTTTTCCATCAGGTCGTCGCTGTAGAGCGACAGCTCTTCGAGCATGTGATGTCGTGCTTCATCAGCCGCTTCTTTGAATTGCGCAGGAATTTCCTCGTAGCGAACGGTTTCCCCTTTTTCGCCATCGAAGTAAACCGCCCGCATTTCGACGAGGTCGATCACGCCCTGAAAATTCACTTCAGCACCCATGGGAATCTGCAGCGGGAGCGGGGTAACTTTGAGCTTATCGCGGACCTGGTTGATGACGCTGTCAGGATCGGCGCCGGTACGGTCCATCTTGTTGATGAACGCGATGCGCGGCACATGATACCGTTTCATCTGGCGGTCCACGGTCAGTGACTGGCTCTGCACGCCACCGACAGCACACAGCACGAGCACCGCACCGTCGAGGACGCGCAAGCTGCGCTCCACCTCGACCGTGAAGTCAACGTGACCGGGGGTGTCGATGATGTTGATCTGGTAGTCCTTCCAGCCGACGGTTGTCGCGGCGGAAGCAATAGTGATCCCTTTTTCGCGCTCCAGGTCCATCGAGTCCATCGTGGCGCCACCGTCGCCACCGCGGACTTCTTTCATGTTGTGGATTCGACCGGAATAGAACAGAACGCGCTCGGTAAGAGTCGTTTTACCCGAATCGATGTGGGCCGAGATACCAATATTGCGATAGTTCTGAAGCTTTGTCATGACCGTAGATTTAGTGACCAAATGAGGTAAGAGAGATATTGGCACTTCAACAACGTGTGAACTGCCGTAATTAGGTGTGCGAATTCCGGGAAGGGGAGGAGAACCGAGCGGATTGGGCGATCAGGTTCAACCTGTTTTTATTGGTTTGGGGAGCATCTTCGTCGATGGTCTCGACTTGAAGTCGCTGCAAGTTTCTCACGCTAGGATTGTTGCACAGAATCGGAAATCAGGGAAGAGGCATTTAAGGTAATTCCCCCGACGGAAAACGACCGTTGTCTGCGTCCTCGAGACGAACTCCGACAGCAGCTAATCGTAACCGACAATCAGCCCAACGCGACGCACGACATTGAGGTCAAACCGGCCAACAGGAGGCATTTCAGACGGAGTTCCACCCACAGGGATTCTGAATCGTGCGACGCTCCATCAGAGACCGGCAGTCTAAAACAGGTTCGGTCAAGGAGTTCTGAAGCCGCGGGACTCGAAGTCGGAGCGATCAAGCCGCCAGTTCCGACACCGCTGTGAGAGAAAGCCGATAGGGGCCAAGCCCGGAAGGTTATTACCCTGTAGGCCGACGAACAGCCAACAGAAGTCGTTGCGAGAGAATGCGTTCAGCGAGCAGACGCAATTTCACCGATCCCGCCGTTTCATGCGGAAAATCTCTTAGGAATACTATCGCGGTACAACTCGATAGAAAAGAGGAATTGGCGGAGATTTTTCGTTCGGGTAAGAAATACCCCCAGCTCTCTGCTTGTGAGCAGGCAGACTCCCTTTGCTGTAAGCCTTGTAGCTTTAACGGCTTTGGTTGCAATTTCCTGCCGCATCATTACCCGGATTTCCGATCGATACGCACGGAAAAACAGGCGACCTTCTGTCACCCTAAAGACCGAATCCGCCGTCGGGTTCAGCGGTACTCGTGAAGTTCTCGAATCGCATGTATTCCGCCCTCCAGGAGAGGGGGACAATCCCCGTCGGCCCGGAGCGGTTTTTGGCGATAATCACTTCTGCTTCACCCGGTCTGTCTTCCGGGTCGTAGGCAGCGGGACGGTGCAGGAATGCGACGATGTCCGCGTCCTGTTCGATGGCGCCCGATTCCCGTAAGTCCGCCAGACGGGGGCGTTTATCTTCACGGAGCTCCAGTCCGCGGTTCAGCTGGCTGAGGGCGATCACCGGGACTTCCAGTTCCTTCGCGATGAACTTCAGGCGACGGGACATCTGGGCGATCTGCTGTTCGCGCGGAGCGTGTTTGTCCTCAGGTTCGAGCAGCTGCAGGTAGTCGATGATGATCAGTCCCAGGCCGGCGCGGCGTTTGATCCGGCGGGCGATCGCGCCGACCTCACCCACCGTACGGCCCGCCTTGTCGTCGATGAAGAGTGGCAAGTCGCTCAAAGCCTGCGAGGCTTCCACGAGCTGGTGCCGCTCGACTTCATCCAGATCACCCGAACGGAGCTTATGACCGTTGATCCGGGCTTGAATACAGAGAAAACGTTCGGCGAGTTCGAGTCGCGACTGTTCTAGGCTGAAAAGGAGAACGCCTTTGTTGTTCTCCCGCGCGACCCCTTCCGCCCAGTTACAGACGAGTGCGGTCTTACCCATCGAAGGACGTGCCGCGAGAATGATCAGTTCTGTCGGCTGGAACCCATTTGTCTTCGCGTCGAGGTCGATAAAGCCAGTGGCGAGACCACTCGTTCCGTCTTTCAGGGAGCGTTCGTTGATACGGTCCCACGCGGCGAGCAGAATGTCTTTCATGTCGATACTGCCGCCGTCGTCCTGCTCTCCGACGATGTTGAAGATGTTTCGTTCGGCGTTCTGCAACAGTTCCTCGGTGCTGTCCGGCGATTCGTAACAGTTCTTGAGGATGTCGGTGCAGGAATAAATCAAGCGGCGACGAATGGCTTTGTCGCGGACGATTTTTGCGTAGTATTCAACGTGCGCGGCATGCGGTACGGCTTCCACCAGCCGGGTCAGATAAGGGATACCACCGACGTCCTCCAGCTCCCCTCGCCGTTCCAGTTCATGCGCGAGCGTTACGAGGTCGATCCCACGAATGCCTGAGTCGTACATGTGCTGGATGGCGGCGTAGATCTTCTGGTTGGCTTCGTTGTAGAACAACGTCGGCCGCAGGATCTCAATCACATCGTCAATCTTTTCGTTGACGAGCAGAATGCCACCGAGGACGCCTAACTCTGCTTCCAGACTTTGCGGGGGAAGCTTGCGCGTTGCGTCGGAAAAGTCGTTTCCCTTGGACATGTAACTTCCGTGCTGATCCGGTTGAATTTACCCGGATGAGAAAGGGGAGGAGAAGGGGAGCGGGATCGCTGAGACGCGGCGCAGATTCGAAGATGCCGGTCCGTTGAAAATACCAAATAAAAAACCGGCCGTAAAAGGCCGGTTCGAATTCGGTCACCGAATGTCCGAAGAATTATGTTCAGCGAGCAGCTTAAGTGGCGACTGCCTACTTGCTGACAGCCGGAACAACCCAGACTTT
>PABD01000201.1 GCA_002702685.1 Planctomyces sp. | reverse complement strand
TTCTGGTCGATCGAACAGGCATTCTGCATATCACGGACTTCGGCATCGCGAAACTGGACGATGAGCTGACGATGACGGCGACGCAACAGTTTCTGGGTACCCCCCGCTACATGAGTCCGGAGCAGATCCCGGGGAATCGGGGTTTCATCGACCACCGCACGGACATTTACTCCCTTGGAATCACACTGTATGAGTTACTGACGTTAAATCCGGCGTTCGCAGGGGGATCGCTCGACGAGGTCTTCTTGCGAATCAGGGACGAACAGCCTCTCAATTGTCGAATACACAATCCCGCGATTTCTCGTGACTTGGAAACGGTCATTCTCAAGTCGATCGAGAAGAGTAGCTCCGATCGGTATGACACGGCGGGAGACCTGGCGGCGGACCTGCTTAACGTTGTAAACAACCGGCCGATACGTGCAAAGCGCGCCGGACTCTCCACTCACTTCGTGAAACTGATTTCTCGGAATCACCGTGCCTCAGCCGCAATTGCCGCGGGCGTCGCCGGATTATTGCTTATGTGTTTCGTCATGCTGGCAGTCGTTACCCATGCTAATCAGGAGATGGAAGTCAGTGAAAAACGTGTCCGCGAGTCACTGGACAAGGCAAACGTCGCCAATTACTCGTCCTCGTTTGCCCTGGCCTTCAGGAATTATCTGGACCGCGATTTTTCCTCTGCCAGTAGAATTATGACGGCGGACCGATTCATCACGGACGGAAAGGACTATCGAGGAATCGAATGGGACCTGTTGATGCAAAGTATCAAAGGCGATTCGCGATCAGTGCAATTGTCGGATGGAGCTCTCTACTGTATCGCCGTCTCCCACGATCGAGCGACCTTCGCAGTCGCAGGCATAAAAGCGGTGATCTATCTGATTGATGTGACGGATTTCAGTGTTAAATCAACTATTCCAACAGAACAAATCGAGATCAACGATCTTGATTTCTCTGACGATGATTCCCGTCTCGTATCTGCGGGGGACGACGGAACAATCTGTGTCTGGAGATGTTCCGACGGGGAGCGTCTCCAGACGATACCCGCATACGATCGTCCAACTTATTTCTCTCGGTTTCTAAATGACAATCGTTTTGTTGTCAGCCATGATCGACGCGAAATGTTGCAAATCTGGAATACCGAAACGGGAGAAAACAGAGAGCTCAGCCACCATGCGGATCACATCGAGGTCGCCTGTCTGAATCAATCGAAACGACTGGTCGCTTCAGTTGCTCACGATCGACTTGTGGTAATTGAAGATCTGGGCTCTGAACGAGTGCTCCTCAATATTCCGTTGCCAGTCGACGACGATCGGGTTACCGCGCTGGCGTTTTCGCCGGACGATAAATTCTTATATGTGGGCGGCAAAAAAGGTTCAGTCATTCGGATCGATCTTCTTACTAGATTAGTTGATCATGTGGCGAATCATTGGGGTGAAGTCACTTCGATCTCATTCAGCCAGGATGGGTCAACGCTCAGTACGTCTGACATAGATGGATTGATCAATACCTTCAAGATCACTATTCCGCACGATCAACCCATCCCGGTTCACCGCTTAATTATGGCGGAGGAACGTTGGAAGTTACCCGGTCTGACCCGACCGGGTGGGTTGGATGTAACCCGTGACGGAAAATGGGCCTGCTTCTACCACCATGAAAAGGTCTGCTTTCTGAACCTCGAGACCGACGAGCTACAGAGACTCGAATTTCCGGGAGTCAATGATCTGCATGATGAGAAGTATCGCCGCGTCGAAGATGAAGACTTGATCTGTTTCAGCCCGGATGGAAAATGGCTCGCCTTTCTGGCCGACGTTTATCATCTTGAAGAGGGGGAATGGGCGCACCATACGACGATGTCATACCCTCCTGATCACTGTTTTGCGCTGAAGTTTCTCACCGACAATCGGACGCTGGCGATCTCAAAGCATTCGGGATTGCTGGACTTCGGAGATGCGTTCGACGGAACATACGAGTCAGAACCTTTTCCGTTGATGGACAAAACAGAGTATCCATCCCATCAAAGCGACGCCATTGCCGTCTCGACTGACGACCGACTGATTGCGGTAAATGCTTTTTTCAATGATATCTGGGTATACGATCGCCAATCAAAGCGACAGTCCGCCCTGCTGCGTAACGGCAACAAAGGTATCATCGATATGGATTTCTCGGCGGATGGTTCCCTGCTGGCTGTCGTCCGCTATGACTCGGACCGGATTCGTTTCTGGCATATGGCTTCAACAGAAGAAAACGAATTTCACGAAGAAGTGTTGTTACCGGGACTTGTTTACAACGCCCTCGAGTTTTCTCCCAACGGCAGGTGGCTGGCGGCAGCTACCCAAAGCGGCGATGGGATGGTCTACCTCTGGGATATAAAAACCAGGAAGATCTTCTGGCAACAACCGGTGTCGACCGATCACGTGGCATTTTCAGCGGATAGCCGTAAACTATTCACCTTGAATCTGCGAACAAATGAGCTCGGGCGATGGGACCTGACCCCCTTCGAATCCGAGAGTTCGAATCACGAAGTACCTCCGGAACAGGCGGCTGTCCCTCGTCCGACTTCAGAGCTGATCAACACCAGTCTGGTGCGAGATGGGGAAATCTTCGATGTTGTCAGCCAGCCTGGCGGCGATCTGATATCGGTCGGTGAGAACGGTCGTCTGACCATCACGCCCAATAGTGTTCGGGCAGCCCTCCAGACATTTACCTCCAGTAGCAACTCTTCCGCGACTGGCGTACGCATACATTTAATGGCGGCAGGGTCAAATCGACTGATCATGCGGCACGACGACGGTCAACTCGTATCATATGCATTCCAAAAGGGTCGCCTCGAGCGAATAAAGGAGATCAGTAGCGCGGGCACTATCGCCGTCGCCTTATCCCGAGATGGGAATTGTCTCCTGACGGGAACCAGCCAGGGCAACATCGAGTCGCGCGATCCTGAGTCACTGCAGGTTATTCAAACCTGGCAGTTGGAAAACTCTCCTCAGATAAAGGATGTTCGCGTATCCCGCGATGGAAAGTACGCTGGCATAGCTGTCAATTCACGAGAGGATGAAGGAGATGACTACCTGATCCTGTTGAATCTGAAAACGGGCGAGCAAAGTTTGCCTTGCGGTCCCGGATGCTCCCTGGACTGTTTCGCTTTTGCCAATCAGCATGACTGGTTGTCGTTCGGAGTTGGTACATCCTTAATAACGTTGCGACTCGACGATCAGAGCAAAACCATTTGGCCGATCCCCAAGGGGAACTTTCGTTTTATGGACTACTCTCCGTCAGACGATCTGATTGCATCGTCGGGCCTGGGGCGACAGATTATTCTCTGGGACACTGTGACCGGCGAGGAGAAGTCGCCTCTGGTCGGCCTGAAGAATGAACCGCGCGAGGTCCGGTTCACACCCGATGGTCGCACGCTCGTGGCCTTAGCGGGAGACAACCAGCTTTGGTTCTGGAACGTTGAAACGAAACTGTTCCTGATGTACGACGACTATTTTCGCGCGGATACGTTCAGGTTATCCCCGGGAATTCCCGGGATCATTACGCTTCGCGACGGGGAAACCCCCGTCGTCAATTACCTGGATTACGACTGGAAACGAAAATAACCGCCCGGCCCCACGAGTTTGAGCGGTCCGCCGAAATCGAGCGGTGGTTTGGCGGCTCAGTATTGCCCCGCGAAACGATTTTGCAATCGTTTACAAAATCAGCCCCGTCTCCACAGGTACGCGCTCGCCGCGGACAAGACCGGAGATGAGAGCGACACGGCTGAGGAACTACGGCTACTGTTGGCCCCGGGATCGTCTCTCGGGGGAGCGAGACCGAAGGCGTCTGTTCGAGACCACGATGGCCATCTGTTGATAGCCAAGTTTGCTCATCGGGATGATGAGATTGACGTCGTGCGCTGGGAGGCCGTTGCTTTGGGATTGGCACGCAACGCGGGACTGGTGGTACCCGACTGGAGTGGATGAATCGCGTACGGATCGAGTGCCGTGATCTAAATGGTGGGGTGCGCGTACGTTATGCGGTTGCCGGCGAAACTTGAGAGATAAATCTGAGGAACAGGTTGCGGTTGCTGGCAATACTGCGGTACTCTTGAGAGCTCGTTTTGAGCAGCCAGCGTTGGTGATTTCCCCGCCATTAAAACGATTGAGGGGAAAATGTCGTATCACATTTAACGGGGAGACTCTGGCGGCTTAGCCCTACGGTTTCAAGGATTTTTTGGGGTTGATAACCGCCACACTTTTCCCGGACAGGATCCAGTCTCACCAAGAGGTCTCTCTTGAAGCAGGAAAACGGCCAGCTTGTCGCCAAAATCGGACTGACGTACTTCAGTCTCTTAATATCGGTGTTTGGTCCGCACCGAATCTTTGCGCAATCCCCTGAATTCCCTGTCGTCATCAGTCAAGTCGTTCAGGAAACGTGTTGGGAATGTCACAATAGCGACTTCGCCGAGGGGGGACTCGATTTATCCGCGCTCAAAATCGATCTGGATCAGCAACCTGTTCTGGAACAATGGATCCGAATTCATGATCGGATCCAGCAGGGGGAGATGCCACCAGATCGCGAAGATTTACCTGCGAATGATCGCGACAATCTGGTGTCCTCACTGGCAAAATCCCTGCACACGGCCGATACCCGGATTGTAGTGCGAGCGGGACGGGGGCCAATGCGACGCCTTACCCGGGATGAATACCAGCAAAACTTGCGCGACCTGCTGCGTCTTCCCGAGTTGGACATACGCGACATTCTTCCTGAAGATCGCGAAGCGTTTCATTCCAACAAGGCAGCAAGGTCTCTGGATATCACGCGAGTACAACTGAAGGCCTACTTGGACGCGGCGGAGGTGGCTCTCTTGCGCGCCGTTGCCAGCGGAGTAGAACCACCACCGACTTCCAAACGCCGCTTCGTGGGACGACAATTGTTCTCGGTCATGTCCACCTTTGGCAACAGAGAAGCGATGTTCTTTGCCAGAGACAATCGAGCACTCGACGCCAAAGAGGTTGGTAAATCGCCTGACGATGAAACCATCGAACTGGCTTTGTTTCGCTCGGCTCATTGGCCCTACTATGGCTATCCGGCTGACTTCGTCGCAGAACGATCGGGAGCGTACCGAGTTCGGTTTGCAGCGCGGGCTGTGCTTCAGGTTCCCGATTATCAGTTGAAACCTGCCCAGGCACCTGTCCCCATGACATTCCGTGCCCGTAAGCCGTCGGGGGCTGATGTATCAGGTGATGTCCGGGCCACGGGAGGGATCATCGATATAAGTTCCGAACAATCTGTTTACGAAACCACGATTCATCTGAAAGCAACTGAGACATTCGAATACAGCTTGCTGGGTTTGCCCGTACCACTCGCGCGGAATGTAAACGGTGGGCCTCCTACTTATCGTTATCCTCCTTTCCCGGAAGGTGGTCAACCCGGCGTCGCTTTTCAGTGGCTTGAGATAGAAGGCCCCATTTCCCCTGAAGAATGGCCAGCGGAATCGCATCGCGCTCTGTTTGCGGATCTCCCTATCGAATCCTCTGATCAAGTGGGAAATCTGTCGATTAACGTTCTCACTGCGAATCCACGCGAAGATGCGCGGCAGCTCATCCGAAGTTTCATTAAACAGGCAACCAGACAGCCGGAGGAAGATGAAGTGATATCCCGCTACGAGCAGTTGGTTTACCACCAACTCGACGCAGGCGCCACGTTCGCCGAGGCGATGCTGGCAGGATACAAGGCGTTTCTTTGTTCGGGACACATGCTTTTTCTGCAGGAACCCAGAGGTCCGGAAGACTCATTTGCCATTGCTTCGCGGTTGTCGCATTTCTTAACGAACGGTGCTCCAGACGATCAATTGAGCCATAGAGCACAGGGTGGAAGCCTCAGCGATTACCATGTTCTGCGTACAGAAACAGATCGCATGATTGACGGCGAGTCGTTTTATCGGTTTGTCGACAACTTCACTGATTACTGGCTCAATTTGAGGCATATCAATCGGGACGAACCCGACGTGCGATTGTATCCGGAATATCGCTTTGATGCTTACCTGATCGAATCGATGGAACGCGAGACACGCATTTTTTTTGCGGACTTGATTCGTGAGAACAGGCCCGTCAGCTGCCTGATCGATTCCGACTATGTCTACGCCAACGACCGATTGGCGAAACATTACAGATTACCGTCCATTTCGGGGTCAAAATTGCAAAAGGTCGATTTGCCCGCCGACAGTCCCTATGGGGGCTTGTTGACCCAGGCTGCAATTATGAAGGTGACCGCCAATGGGACTTCGACCTCTCCCGTCATTCGGGGAGCGTGGATCATGGATCGTTTGATGGGACAGCCGCCTCCCCCACCCCCGGCGAGCGTGCCGGCGGTCGAACCCGACATCCGGGGAGCGAACACAATACGAGACTTGTTGGCACTGCATACGAAGTCCGAATCCTGCGCAAGCTGCCATGCAAGATTTGACCCAGTCGGACTGGCTTTAGAAAACTTCGACATTCTTGGTGGATGGCGCACGAACTATCGTGGATTGGAAGACGGAGAGGCGGTTACCGGTATCGATCGTGCGGGTCATGATTTTCAATACACGCTTTCGACCAACGTGGATCCGTCAGGTGTATTGATGGACGGAAGGGCGTTTCAGGATATTCGAGCTCTGAAGCGGTTGTTGCTGCAGGATACGCGAGGGTTGGCGAGGAACCTGCTTGCTCAGTGGGTCGTCTACGCAACGGGAACTCCTGTCCGGTTCTCGGACCGAGCGGAGATCGAACGGATCCTGGATCAACATGCCGCAGATGGTTATCCGGCACGTAGCCTTCTGCACAGCTTAATTCAGAGCCCGATCTTTCTGGGGACATCGCGCGAGAAAGGCCTTCAGAATGACTGACATCAAACGTCGCCGTTTTTTAACAGGCTTGGGAGTAACGGTTGCGTTGCCATGGCTTGAATCGACGAGTCTCCGCGCGGAACGAAGCACAGAACCTGCCGCTCCCCCGCAACGGATGCTATTGATTTCCAATAACCTGGGAATTCTACCGAAGCCATTTTTTCCTAACTCTACGGGTAGAGATTTCGAGCTGTCTCCCTATCTGGAGGAACTGGCCGACTGTCGTGACGAGTTTACTGTGATCAGTGGCCTTTCTCATCCCGACGTAACAGGGGGCCACAGTACCGAGAATTGTTTTCTCACAGGAGCCCGCGGACCGACTCGCAGTGGCTTTCGAAACAGTATCTCACTCGATCAGTATGCGGCCGAATCTCTGGGACCCGTCACGCGGTTTCCCACGTTCAACTTGGGGGTCAATATCGATAAGGCCAACCGCAGCCTTGCATGGACTCGTGATGGCGCCTTATTGCCTGCCGAAGATCGCGCTTCTGTACTGTTTCGAAAAATGTTCGTTCAGGAAAGCGAAGAGGCAGTTCAGCAGCAACTCCGACGTCTCGATGAGCGGCGCAGTATTCTGGATACACTGTTGGAAGATACCCGCCGGTTGGAACCCCAAATTGGAAAATCGGATCGAGCCAGGCTGGATCAATATCTGACCTCAGTTCGCGAAGTGGAAAAACGCCTGGAATCTGAGAAAGAGTGGGAGCGACATCCCAAGCCTTCAACGGAAGTGAATGAACCCCAGGATATTCACGATCAAAAGCGTTTCTTCGCTAAGTTCGATCTCATGTTATCAATGTCACAATTGGCACTGGAATCTGATTCCACGCGGATCGTCACGTTGATGGTTGATGCCATTGCCACGCCCGCCTTCCAGTTACATGAAGGACAACAGACAACGGATGGCTATCACAACCTGAGCCATCACGGCCAGTCGAAAGAGAAACTGGCTCAACTCGAAGATGCAGACCGCCAACAGCTTCGACTGTTACGCCAGTTAGTTCAGAGTCTGGCTGCAAAAACGCAGGGCAACCGACGTCTGCTTGACACGACGACCATTTTGTATGGAAGCAATATGGGCGATGCCAATACTCACGACAATTCCAACCTGCCAATTCTATTGGCTGGCGGCGGCTTCAAACACGGCCAGCACCTCGCCTTCCGCCACGACAATAATTCTCCACTTTGTAATCTTTATGTTTCCCTGTTGCAGAACCTGGGAATTGAAACAGACTCCTTCGCATCCAGTACCGGCAGCTTGTCGGGCCTGTGATCGCGTATCGTCGAAAAACTCAGCTGAACCGAAAAGGCCGAATTCGCAGGGTGCTGCAATTCTCCGGTGACAGCGCCCGCTGCTACGCCGGAAGTGAGTTTACGAGTCAAATTCAATGATCTGCTTCGAATCAAACATGATCCTCGTTCGACAGCCAGTGCTTTTCATTACTACGATTGCGTGGAATCGCTCATTTACGCCTTCAGATGAATATTCTTATGATTCGGAAACCAGTAGATTGATCTTCAAACGGGACGAAATGGTGAAGTAACGGCATCAACACCGGTTTTACTGTTTGCGGTATTTCAAGGTGGACCTGGCGAGCGAACGTGGTATCAGCTCCACTGGTGGAAAGCCGATTAACTTCCACACGCGGTGGCCCAACTCGTAACCGAACCGGGCCACCGTCTCGCCGTCGATGCGAACTTCAATAACGCCTGCGAGATCGTTGAGACGACGCTTCAGCCAGTGTAGTCGTCGTTTCAGGGTGCCCCTCGGAGCCGTAGTACGAAGCAACCGCAGTCCCGTCGACAAATCGGGAATGTAGATCACAATCACTTCCCCGGCTGAAGAGATATGAAATGACTTTCCATCCAGTTCACAGTCGAGCTCGCATTGGATGCGCAATTTACTGTAATCCGTCACTACGTAGACGCCTGCGAATGTTTGCCGTTGCCAGTCGAGATGCGCAGTGTGCCGTTCATTTTCCATCTTGCATGTGAGGCATCCGGAGATGTTGAACTGGGGACGAATAATTCGAAGTCGTCGAAATTGTACGCAATTTCTGCTTCACGACCGGTCAACTTGTCGTACAGGCCAACTGCCAGGGCGGGCCAATCGTGTGTTTCGTTTGCAGTGGACATAATGATTTCTCCCGAAAATTTCAGTAAATCGCCTGAACCTCGAACAGGCACTGCAAAAACTATAGTCCGCTCAAGGTCCCGGACAATCCCTGAAATAATCTGCTGTCCTTCGACAGGCCTCGAATCGTCCCGTCACTTTGCCGGAATGGCACTGCTTCTGGGGCCATGGTGAGGCCACCGCGTCTTTTATTTCCATCAGGCAGAACCTGCCGTGTGGGAGCAATTAAAACGGCTCAAGTCTGTGGTTTAACGATAGCCTGAAACGAGTGATGGAGTCTTGCCCTTCAGAAGCATCCTGTGCAAAAGACGTGATTGAGCTATAGTGTGAAGGAGAAGTCCGTAATCGAAACATTGATGTGGACGGTGGCGGACGCGACGAATTATGGACAACGAAGACTGCAATCCCTCCGATCCAGAACGAAATACGATAGAGATCGACCGTGGTGAATAATCGACCCAGGATACTTCTTACCGGTGCCACCGGTTACGTCGGCGGTAGGCTCCTTTCCTCACTGGAAAAGAGCGGTTACTCAGTGCGCTGCCTGACGCGTCGCCCCGAAGCTCTGCAGGACGCAGTTGGCGACTCGACGGAAGTGGTGGAAGGCGACGTGCTGGAAATCGAATCGCTCGAAAGGGCGATGCAGAACGTGGATACGGCCTTTTACTTCGTGCACTCCATGGGGTCGACAGCCGACTTTGAGGCGGAAGATCGTCGGGCGGCGCGGAATTTTACCGAGGCAGCCGCACACGCAGGCGTTCAACGCATCATCTATCTGGGAGGCTTGGGAAATCCCGACAAAGAATTATCGAAGCATCTCCGCAGCCGTCAGGAGACAGGTGATGTGCTGCGTTCCTCCGGTGTCCAGGTGATCGAACTGCGGGCGTCGATCATCATTGGTTCCGGCAGTCTTTCTTTCGAAATGATTCGGGCGCTCGTGGAACGGTTGCCGGTGATGATCTGTCCCAAGTGGGTACACGTAATGGCCCAACCGATCGCTATTGAAGATGTGTTGGCCTATTTACAGGAGGCGATCGAATTGCCGGAACGCAATTCCCGAATCTACGAGATTGGAGGTCCGGACCAGGTTTCCTACGGTCAGATCATGCGGGAGTACGCGCGACAGCGCGGCTTACGTCGGTTCATGATCCCTGTTCCCTTTCTGACGCCCTGGCTTTCCAGCCTGTGGCTGGGGCTCGTGACACCCCTGTATGCCCGTGTCGGCCGCAAACTCGTCGAGAGTCTCAAGAATCCCACGCTGGTTTCGAACAATCTTGCCAGCGTCTCGTTCTCCGTTCGTCCTCGATCTTTATCGGAGGCAATTGCCAGGGCGCTGGTCAACGAAGATCGTGAGTTTGCGGAGACTCGCTGGTCAGATGCACTCTCAGCCTCGGGGATGTCCGACAGATGGGGCGGGGTTCGCTTCGGCTCGCGACTGGTGGACTCGCGCTCTGCGGATACAGATGCCTCGCCGACGAATACTTTTGAGACTATTAAACGCATTGGCGGCACGACAGGGTGGTACTATGGAGATTGGCTCTGGAATTTGCGTGGGTTTCTGGATTTACTGGTCGGCGGAGTCGGGATTCGGCGGGGGCGTCGCGACCCGGTCAACATACGAGTAGGGGACGCACTCGACTTCTGGCGGGTCGAGTCCTTTGACGCCGGGCGCCTGCTCCGGTTACGCGCGGAGATGAAAGTTCCCGGCCGCGCCTGGCTGGAGTTTGAAGTCACCGCGAACGGAGACGGCAGCCGTGTTCGCCAGACAGCCATCTTCGATCCAATCGGCCTCTTCGGGCTGCTCTACTGGTACGCCGTTTATCCCCTTCATCACTTCGTATTTGGAGGAATGTTGCGTAACGTGGTGAGAGCGGCGGAGCAGCGCGAGTCGTCTGCATTAAGCGATCAGGATTGAACAGCGACCATGTTCAAACAGTGCAATCCGTGATCGGCAGTGAGACATCGCCCGAAGATGGCTTTGGTACGAGGTGCCAGGGGCAACATCACTCCGTCTTTTCCAGAGCAATAACGGATACGTCGTCGGAGAATTCCATGCCCTGGCACCATACGTTCAATTCTTCCATGAGCTTGTTGAGACTGGTTTCAAGGTCCTCGTCACGCTGGGCATGCAACAACCTCGAAACTCGATCAGTTCCGAACTCATTCTGATGGGGGACACCTGCTTCCAGGACGCCATCCGTGAGCAGGTACAACCGATCTCCGCGTGAGAAACGCACCACGTGCTCGTCGTATTTTGATCCCTCGACATGCCCCACGACGAAGCCGGCGGATTCCAGCAGTTCTGTCTCGCCGCTTTTTTTGATAAGAGTCGGTCGCGGATGACCAGCCGAAGCGTATCGGAATTCACTCGCGTCGAGATCAATAATTCCGTAGAGGATCGTATAGAATTGACCGCGTGGTTCCTCCGCAAAGAATCGGTCGTTGAGACTCTGTAACACGCGCGCCGGCGACACTATTCGCGGGTTGCCACCCTTTTTGCTTTGCTCGAATAAAACAGCTGATTCGTCGTTAATCGGTGTGAGAATGCGCGACAGGGTCACCGCTTCGAGCGCTGCGCACACACCGTGTCCGACCACGTCCAGTATGTAGACCGCGACATGACAATCATCAATTGCAAAAAGGTTGAAGTTGTCACCCGCGAGTTCATTGCACGGCCGGAAAGTCCACGCTGTCCTGAGACCGGGCACCTCAATCGCACCAGATGGGAGATGGGACAGCTGCGCTCGGGAAGCTGCTTCCAGTTCTCGCTTCATCCGTTGGTTCAATGACTGAAGTCGTAAGTTGGCTGCCTGCAGTCTCTCTTCTGCTTCCACGCGACGCGTGATATCAAACTGGACGCCGACAAAGTGAGTCACCTTATTCTTTTCATCCCGTATGGGAGTGATCCCCAGTCGATTCCAGAAGCTCGTCCCGTCTTTGCGGTAATTGAGGATCTCAACAGTCGTCTCCCGTCCATTTCGAATGGCATCCCTTATCTGTTGAACAGTCGCCGGGTTCGTCCCGGAACCCTGCAGGAAACGACAATTGCGACCGATCACCTCTGCGGTGGAATAACCTGTTAACTGAAAAAACGCATCATTCGCGTAGATGATCGGCATGTCCGGCAATTGTGCGTCGGCGATGGTGATGCCTTCCCCCGTGCTGTCCATCGCGAGGTTTTTCAAGCGAAGCTCTCGACCAAGCGTCGACTCGGAAGAAGCGTCTGTGAAAGTCTTGGAGTGTGGCTTTGGGGGAAGCATGTTTTCGCGCTCAACTGAAGATTACGGAGCCGCGTGCCTAGATCAAACAGGGGCGACGTAAAATTCTATTTGGGAACAATCGATCGAATCAACATTCGACCAACTTCCATGGTACAACCTGGTTTTCGAACCGACAACATTTTCCGACGAAGTCGGTCTGCGAACCATCAAAGAACTCAGCCAAACTCAAAACACGCCTCATCAACGCGTTTGTGAGACATCGACGGCATGTTTTCTCCGTCGAGTTGCTAACAAGGTTCCTCGCTATATTCATCGCAACCATTCGCGAGCCCCGTGGATGCAGCATTTCAGCGAGTTCCGGAGAGTCTTTACTATCCTGCTTGAGAGCCCTGTCAATGAATTTCCTGATCGGTCATCAGTATCCGCTCGTCTACGCTCTGGCAGGATGGCTGAATCACGAACAACAGCGCGTAGTCGAGTACCTGCAGGAGGTAAACCGTGAACTCCGGGAAACGCCTGTCAAAAGACGTACCTTGCCAATTGACGACCAAAGGAGGCGTCTGGCGGTCAAAGGAAAGGTTTGCGGAAGAAAGTTGGTGGAGGAAATCGAAACCGTCTTCACTCCCGATACGATCCTCCGCTGGCACCGGGAACTCATTGCCCGGAAATGGGATTTTTCGTCGAAGGAACAACGCGTCGGTCGGCCGCGCATCCGACAGGAGATCGTTGAACACATCTTAAGAATTGTGAAAGAGAATCCTACGTGGGGAGCCGACCGCATTCAGGGTGCCCTGGCGAATGTTGGGTTTCACATCACAGACACGATGGTGAGAAAAATTTTGAAAGTGAACGGAATCGAACCAGTACCCGACCGCCCTGCTTCGATGTCCTGGCAGACTTTTCTGAAAGCTAACTGGGAGGCGATCTTCGGGGTCGATTTCACGATGGTCGAAGTCTGGACGAAGACAGGACTGACTACGTTTTACGTAATGGTGGTAATGGAAATGAAAACGCGGCGTGTTGACATTGCAGGTATAACGGCGAACCCGAATTCGCTATGGATGACTCAAGTTGCACGCGACCTGTCGGGCGACGATGGTTTTCTGGAGCGTGCCTCTCATCTGATTCTCGATCGCGATACTTTTTTCCAGCCGCTGCGTTCTTTTCTGAAGGACCAGACTGATATTCAACCGGTGCTGCTTCCTCCGAAGAGGCCGAACATGAATGCGTATTTCGAACGATTCATGCGAAGCCTGAAATCGGAGTGCCTGGACAAGATGATCTTATTCGGCCGACATTCTCTCGAACGAGCGTTGCGGGACTACGTTGCTCACTAACATGCTGAGCGGAATCATCAGGGACTCGACAATGAGTTAATTGAACCTGGTGTGGAAGCCGGAAGCGTCACGGGTTCAATCGAATGCCGCGAACGCCTCGGTGGTCTGCTCAAGTATTACTATCGTGATGCCGCTTGAAATGACGTTGCTCGCAAGACCTATTTTTAGTTTCCATCCTCGATACCGCTGCGCTCGGACCGTGCGTTTCGTGTCGAATCCCCCACCATTTTTGGATCGCTGAACGACTCTCGTTAGAAATCGCTCGCCGGAAACGTAACAGCTTGAAATCCTCGGTTTTCGAATTCGGCTGAGTAGTTTCAGATGCGGTCGACATCGTCCAGTCCGTTAGAAATCCCAGTTGACCAACGTGTAGAGCTGTTGGGCGTCGGCACGGTTGAGGGCGGTTTCGGTGATCGCGTCGCCGTACCAGAAGGTCGAGTAGCCCATCTGGACCTGCACATTCACGTTCACCTGATACGTCGCCACGATGTCCCATTCGCTGCCGATGTCGCTGTCGGTATAGTTCGGACCGAGGGGGGCTCCGGCGACGTTGTACACGAAGTCCGCGGACGCGTCTTTCTGGAACCAATGGAAGTCGGAACCGAGCGTCAACTTTGTGGTCGGTTTTACCGAGGCCTGAATGCTGTAGTCCAACAGGTTGGAACCGTTCAGGTTGTCGATGATACCCCAATAGGCGTGACCGAGTGGATAGAGCGGTGAGAAGGTGTTGATTTCGTTGTCGGCGGGGTCATCGTCCCCCGAGGCCCAGTAGAAGACACCTTTGACGGTCGGAGTCCAGGCGACCTGGTTCCAGACATGTCCCGCCATCAACGAAAGGAAGCCGGCACTGACGTCAGCGTCATTCGCTCCCTGGAAGGTGTCGCTGCCGAACTGATAGCCCCCTTCAAAATCCCAGATGTATGTACGGGCCACTTTGCCGCACGAATTCTTAACCGGGGAGGAACCGGCCCAGCGGGTACCGATCGTGTGCCGGTTGCCATCGAGGGCGTTGACGGCGGGCTCATCGTCACGCAGCCACAACCAGTAGAAATCGAACGTGTTGTTTTCGACGCCTTTGTAAGTTGAATAGACACCACTGAACCAGCGGTTCTCATCGGGATTGTCGAAACTGGTCGGTTGCCATTTGTTACCAGCAGGAAAGTTCACCGACTGTGTCGCGAAACCATCGATGTCCCAGTCAGCACTCTGGTAGAACAGTTTCAAACCTTCGAAGGTACGGAAGGTATTCGCCCAGGCAAGTGGAGAGACCAGGTGCTGTGAACCATAGTTGAGGAACTGCCGTCCGTACCGGGCGGTCAATTTGCCTTCGCCGATATCCAGCAGTTTGACGTCGGCGTAGAACTGCAGCATGTCAGCGCGGTTCACGTCGATCCCGAGCGCGGGCATGTCATTGTCGAAAGTGGATGCATCGATTGCTTCGACGTGGGCGGTGAACCAGTCGCTGTACTGGAACTCCACGAACGGCGTGAAGCGCCACTGGTCGTAGGTACTGCGGTTCGGGCCATTCGGACGGAGGCGATTGTCTTCGTCGATGTAACGATAACGCAGTGCGCCGCCCACGGACATCGTCCAGCAGTCTTGCAGCGGAACGCCCCGTAGATGAGCCAGCAGTTTTTCGTCGCTGTGCAGGAAGGAGAAGAGTTCATCGTCTTCGCATCCACAGAGCTCGCAACCAGATGGGGAAGGAGCGTAGCCGCAACCGGCGGGCCCGCAGCAGTCGCCATCAAAAAGTGATTCCAGACTCACTACTTCCATCGGCGAACTGGATTCATCGGCGAAGAGAGACGTATTCCAACCGGTAATGGTGACGAACGCAAACAAGACGAGAACAACACGACAATGAGACATCGCAAACGATTCCGTGAGATATGTGATTCAGACGAGTTGCTTCTTCGACAAAATGGAATACAAAGAGGAAAGAAGCATCCATCAAATCAGGCATCGTCATGCGAAACCGTAGAATCGATACTGACGCGCATGGAAAATCAGTATTGTTCAGAATGAACATTTCTGAAACGAGCGGTCGGCGGTAACCGGTGCGCATGCAACAATCCATACAAACCCCCTGTCTCGCCGGCGTGGTGCTAATCAGGAAAGTCTGCCATCGAGATGAACCGTCACGGCGCACGTTTTGTACGAAGGTTGTTTCGAATTTGGATCGAAGACACCAGTGGTCACGTGGGTCCGGTTGCCGGTGAGGTCGTCGTACTCGTAGTTGATGATGCCTTCGGGCGAATCGATCTGCATCGTGCGGCCGTCATCATCGTACGTGTAATACGTCGTGCCACGGTCGTTGGTGCGCGCGATACCGAGATTTACGGGGTAGTCGGTGCTGTGTGTGAGGTTAACTGCTACCCCGTCTTTCAGATGCAGGTTGAGGCCACAACCCATCGCCGACCGCCGCCTCGAGCGTATCGGATTGCCGACGCAGTACAACTCTCGCAATCCCTTCCCCTGGATGAGCGAAACGATGGACCTCGCCAAGGAGAAAAACTTCTTCGAAACCCGCGTGACAGAATACCAGGCGGGATCTTCACTCAACTGGGATTGATCCATCACCACTCCCGCGGTGACTCCGGATCGCTGGACCCGGACGACAGAGATCACTCCGAAGAACGCGATGCCATGCAGGTCGGACCTTAATCATCACGCATTAAGATCAGGACCTGTATGGCATCTCTTCGTTTTCAGACCAGTCGCGAGTTCAATCCGTCTCTGGCGTGCGACCCCACGATCTTTTGAAGACAGCAGAGGTATCAACCATCATCGGCACAATCGCCGCGTGACGTGAGTCACGGCATCGAGCTCCCGGTTCTATAACTCCGGGGCGTCAAGCTGCTTCCCCTCGTTTGCCTCCGTCTCGCGCTCCTCCCCTGTCACATTGTCTTGCCCGAGCCTGTTGATCCTCTCAAGCACCTTACTGCGAATCTTTTCAACAACTTTACCTGGCACCGTATTCGGTCGCAATTTCGAGCCAACAGGGTAATACGATTCGACATGATCAGCGGCCTCCTCGGCAGTTAGCTCGCCTTCTATTACCTGCTCTTCCGTCCAATAAAATATATTGACGAAGTCTTGTACGAATGCGTGCTCGACGGAGAGGATCGTCACTCGCCACGTGAGCCGAATACATACCACTATCAGGAAAACAATCACGAGCGAAAGCAAGATAACCGTTTTGTGCTTTTGCATGACTTTGTATATTTGCATGAGCGACACCTTCGAATACATAATCAATCTCCAGGATCCACAATTAATCCACAAGTCGCGACCGCTTCAGAGGCCCCCTGCCCACACATCTACCAATTGAACGGGTAGGACGTTTGTTGCGGATCGGTATATGGCTTCGTCGACGCATGCCTCGGACGCCAGCGACAGCTTGGTTGTACGTCATCCCTTTGGGGATTGAATGCATTCTCTGGAGCAGGAGCCGTTAACTCTGTGGAATGCCGCTTTCCGCCAAGCCAGCCGTGGTCCGAGATTTGTAACTCGCCTATTTACGGTGGCGGGAAGCGTCGTGGATGAGCACAGCCTCTATTCCGGTTCGGGCGTTTCCGCAGGTACCAGTGGTTTCAGCCGGTAGACGCTGATCGCCAACTTCAGCAGGATGGTGAGCACCATCAACCCGAATGCCCAGATGCCCACGCTCACCTTCCACTCAACGAGGCTCGGCGTGTATTCGACGATCTCATGGAGGGTACTGGGGATAAACCCGGGGACGATCAGCCCCATTCCTTTTTCAATCCAGGCGCCGACAAATGCCAGAACACAAGCGAGAAGCAGGACGCGTTCGCTCCGGAACGGAAGCGGACTGAGAAACAGCACCGCCGCCACGATGTTGAACGTCATGGCGGTCCAGATCCAGGGGACGAGGGCGTTATGCCCGTGCAGGCCGAGAAACAGATAACGGGCCGACGCCGTATGAGCGCCGCCAGTATAGAACTCGGTGAAAATCTCAGAGGCGACCATGACCAGATTGACGATGATCGTGACGCGAATAATGTTGATCAGAAGCCGCGCGGGGGCTTCATCCATTCTCGTCCCGACGATGTTCTTCAAAATGGAAAACAGAATCAGGATAAACGCGGGGCCCGCCACAAACGCACTGGCAAGAAAGCGCGGGGCGAGCAACGCGGTGTTCCAGAACGGTCGACCACCGAGTCCGCAATACAGAAACGCGGTCACGGTGTGAATCGAAATCGCCCAGAAAATCGATACCAGAACGAAAGGGACATACCACCTGGGGTTGGGCTGCCGGTTCAGGAATCGCATGTAGAGGAGGTAACCGCAGATGTGCAGATTCAGCAGGAGGTACCCGTTCAGGACGATGACATCCCACGTCAGCATCGACATGGGCCAGTTGAACCGACCGATTCCGGGGATCAGATGCCAGAAACGCTCCGGACGCCCCAGATCGACGACTACGAATAACAGGCACATCACGATTGCGGCAATGGCCAGTATCTCACCAATGATGACGACATCATGCATTTTGCGGTCGTGGTAGAGATACGCGGGTATGACCATCATCACGCCTCCGGCCGCAACGCCGACCATGAAGGTGAAGTTGGCAATGTAGAGCCCCCAGCTGACGTGATCCGTCATATTGGTGACGATCATGCCACTGGAGACCTGAACCGCCCAGGCATTCGCCCCGACCAGCGCGACGGCGGTGAGCACAAACATCCATGTGTAAAAAAGCAAGTTTCCATTTGTCGCTTCGCCGATACCCCACCACAGGAACCGGGGATAGCTGCGAATCGGATGGAGCCGTTCTGTTTCGGCAACTTGTTGACTGCTGGCAGACGACATGTGAGGCTCGATAAGTGATCCTGAAACGCTCTGTTGGGTCCCGTCGAATCTTGCGTAGTCGATTCGAGAACGGCCACAACCGGGTTTCAGGATGGGTTCTAATCAAAAAAGTAAAAAAAGCTGGGCCGCGTTCCGAGTTCTTCCTTCAACACGAACACCCGCTTGTTCTGCAGAACGTAGTTGATCGGCGAGTCAGGATCGTTCAGATCACCGAAAACACGTGCTCCGGTTGGACACGCTTCGAGACAGGCGGGAAGTCGACCTTCCCGCGTGCGATGCAGGCAGAAGTGACACTTCTCCATCGTCCCCTGCGGACGGACACGGTTCGACAGGTACCCCTGGTCGGGATTAACTTCCTCGGCGGGAATCTCGGGTTGTTCCCAATTGAAACGACGAGCATGGTAGGGGCAGGCGGCCTCACAATATCTACAGCCAATGCACCAGTTATAATCGACGACAACAATGCCATCGTCTTCTTTCCAAGTGGCTTCCACGGGGCAGACGGTCACGCACGGAGGATTGTCGCATTGCTGGCATTGCACCGGCATGTAGAATTTATCTTCTTGAGGGACCGTATGATCGAAAGTCGTATTTCCCTCTTCCATATCGAGTGTCCCCTTCGGCAGTTCGAGGACGCGGATATAAGACTGGTCGACGCCACGGTGATGATTGTTCTCCAAGTGACACGCTTCCATGCACTTACCGTTGCCATTGCATTTGCTGAGGTTGATGGCATAGGCAAACCGGACGCCGGGGATCGGTCTGTGATCCGAGATGGTGACATCGGCGCCGTAAGATTCTTTCGTTTCCTGCTCCAGTCTTGCGAAGATACGCTCCTTGTCGTCGTCAGAGAGTTCCTTGTAATGCTGTTGCAGGAACTCATCTACGGAGACGTTCTCCGGTATCGACGCCAGGGGCGAAATGGCTTTACCGAACGCGGCCAGTCCCAGCGCTGCACCGACGGCCTTCAGGGCAGTCCGCCGAGTGGTCGGTTGATTGAGGATGGGGAGCAAATCCTGATCGTTTCCGGACGAGGGCGTGGGGCCGTCAGGATTCTCAGCGTGGTTATTCATGAATGAGGTCCGGTGCGCTCTCAGGTACGGGGGGAACATGTTTGTCCAGGAACCTGTCGTCCGGCTTGAATGTGGGTATCATCCGCGGAAACTGGGGAGCATGAGGTCGGTGGCAGTCGACGCAGTTGTTCTTCTGTTGGGGACCGCGAGAAAGATCCCAGTGACCAACCATGCCACCATGGACACCATTTTCGTAGTCTTTCATCTGCGGGCCATGACATTGAGCGCACAGTTGCATGACCTCGGTGAATTCGACACGGGTGCCGTCCGCCAGTTTCAGTGAAGAGTAATCGGCTGAATTATGACACGAAAAACAACTCAGTTTTCCATGATCGATTACCAGTTCGCGATGGAATGACTTGAGGTCTTCCACCGTTCGAACACTCGGATCGGGCTCCCGATTCGCATGACAGGTCGCACAGGTCGCCGTAATCGGATTCCCGTTTTCGTCGTTCAGACCGATTTCAACCAACGGTGGCGAATCGGGTTTGTGGATTTCAACGGCGAACCTGGCCTCACGTTTTCTTTCCGTGGCAACCGGTTCTGATGGAGAACTGAAAGGTGCCAGAGCAGCAAAGGCGAGAGAGGTGATCGCGACCAGTGTCAGGATCACGAGTGACAAGCGAGCGAATCCTGTCACACGGATTCCCCCGCGGGCCGGATTCGGATTCGATGATGAGAAATTGCGAGACATGTCACTGAGCGCCTTCGTGACAACGCGACATTGAGTCGGACATTCGACGATGACTACTATCAATGCCACGGAACGACTCTTCTTAAAGAAGAATTCCAGCTCGAAGCATCCAGCAGAGGTTTAACGGCATTTGTAAATCTACCGATCAATGACTTACAAGACCGTTGATGGCAGATGAAGTCTCATTGACTCCAAACCGGATGTATTTGTACGATATTTGATAAAGGTTGGCAACATCAGGTAGACGCATAAGCGGAATGCATTCCAACGGCCAGCCACTTCTTTCATTATCCGCGCATCAGTGGTCAGCTTCATGCTCGCGAGTGTCGTTACAACCTTTCGAGAACCGGAAGGTGAACTGGAATCGCTATTGACGGAATTGCGTGCGCACCGTTGTATCGAGGTCGGTATACATCTTCCCGGCAATCTTCGTGTCCCGATGGTTTTGGATGCGGAAACCTCGGACGAACTCGAAAGCCTGACCAGGTATCTTCAGTCTCACCCTGCGATCAGTTTCGTCGATGTCGTCATGGTCCAATACGAATAACATGATCGCCTTGTGAACCTGATCAACAGGCTCAAGCTACCAACTAAACCCAATAGATTGCCCCGGAAATGAAACATTCCCCGCATGTTTCTATGTTTGACAGCGAGCGTCGCCAGTTTCTGAAATCCTCAGCGATGGCCGCCGCAACAGCGATCGCACACGGTTCCGCGGTGACGCTGCCCATTATTAATGCGGCAGAAGAGAAATCCGACGTCCGTTGGGATAAGGCTCCCTGCCGTTTTTGCGGAACAGGATGCCACGTACAGGTGGGCGTGCGGGATGGCAAAGTCGTTGCTGTGATGGGCGACAGAAACGCGGACGTCAATAAGGGACTCTTGTGCGTTAAGGGCTACCATGTCGGTTCCGCTTTATACGGCAAGGACCGATTGACCAAACCGCTCCTGAAACGGGGAGATGGATATCAGGAAGTCTCCTGGAAGACCGCGATCAATGTGATCGCGGATCGAATCGAAGCCGCCCCTGAACAATTCGCAATGTACGGTTCCGGGCAATGGACGATTCCGGAAGGATACGCCGCCCAGAAATTCATGAAGGGAGGCTTGTCCAATAATCACATCGACCCGAATGCGCGTTTGTGCATGGCTTCCGCCGTTACCGGGTTTCTAGCGACCTACGGAGTCGACGAACCCGCCGGCTGCTATCAGGATCTCGATCAATGTGACGTGCTGATCATGTGGGGCAACAACCCGGCCGAGATGCATCCGGTATTATTCTCCCGTGTGGTTGATCGGCGGAGTCGCGGTGAAAAAGTATTGTTGATCGACATCAGCACGCGCAGAACCCGCACAACAGAAGAGTGTCAGCACTATCTCGAGATGAAGGGGCACGGGGACCTCGCCATTGCCAACGGTATCGCGCACCTGCTCATCAAAAACGAAACCTGCGATCAACGTTTTGTCGAGTCCTTCTGCAACTTCAAAACTCATGAAGAGGAAAACCCGACCCTCCACGGAAGGCAGATTTCCTTCGAAGATTATAAAAGGCTGTTGGAACCGTATACGCCGGAGAAAGTCGAGGAACTCTCCGGCGTTCCCGCCGCCCAGATTCGCATGCTGGGTGACCTGTTCGGAAACCCCGACCTGAAGATCACCTCTCTCTGGTGTATGGGAATGAACCAGCACACGCGAGGGACGGCCATCAATACGATGGTACACGGTATTCACCTGCTGAGCGGTCATTTCGGACGACCGGGGGACGCCCCCACGAGTTTGACGGGACAGCCCTCCGCCTGCGGGACCGTACGTGAAGTCGGCACGCTCTCCCACGCATTGCCGGGAGGACGGCTGATCGCCGATGCAGAGCATCGGGCACAGACGGAAGCGTTCTGGAACTTGCCCGAAGGACGTATCAACCCAACACCGGGCGCGCACACCGTCGCCATGTGGGACAAGTTCTGCACGCCCTCAGAGGAAGGAGGGGATATCAATACGCTCTGGGTCCAGGTAACGAATCCCGGCCAGACACTCCCTCATCTGAATAAGCTCTTCAATCCGCTCGCGGACCGCGGAAAGCTGAAAGACAAGTTTCTCATCGTCAGTGACATTTATCCCACGGCGACAACCCGACTTGCCGACCTGATTCTTCCCTCGGCGATGTGGGTTGAAAAGAACGGCATGTTTGGCAACTCGGAGCGCCGGACCCAACAGTGGTTCAAAATGGTGGAACCGCCGGGAGAAGCAAGAGATGACTGCTGGCAGACGATCGCCGTGGCGCATCAGCTCCATGAACGGGGAATGGCCGGCATGAAAGATCGTGACGGCAACTTCCTCTTCCATATCGTGAACGAGGCCGGTGATACCGTTCCCATCTGGGAGTGGGAGCATTACTACGACGTCAATGTGGACGAGCATCTATTCAACGAGTACCGCCAGTTCACGACGATGAAACACAAAAACCTGGCGCCTTACTCGGCGTATGTCAAAGCCCGAGGATTGCGGTGGCCGGTTGTCGAGACCGAGGATGGCGACTGGCAGGAAACCAGGTTCCGCTTCGTCGAAGAATTCGACCCCTTTGTCGAAGAAGGAAAGCAGATTCAGTTTTATCATTCCAGCACCCATGACGATCGTGCGCAAATCTGGTTTCATCCGTGGATTGCTCCCGCGGAAGTCCCGGATGAAGACTACCCGTTCATGTTGACCACCGGTCGTGTTCTGGAGCACTGGCACACAGGGTCGATGACCAGACGCATTCCGGAATTGTCACGAGCGATGCCCTCCGCATACCTGGAAATAAACCCCGTCGATGCCGAAAAGTTAAATGTCAAAAACAGTGATATGGTGCTCGTTGAATCCCGACGAGGGAAGCTGGAACTCCCTGTCTGGATCAATGGACGCGGGGCATGCCCCGAGGGGACGGTGTTCATCCCGTTCTTCGATGAAACTCTTCTCGTCAATAACCTGACCCTGGACGCTTTCGATCCGTTCTCCAAGCAGCCCGATTATAAGAAAACGGCCGTTCGTCTTCGAAAGTTGTAGGTTGAAATGAACACATCAGGTATTCAGACGCTGGCCGCCGCCATCGTGGTCGCCGCCGCGGTCACCGGATATTTCGTCGGTCTGCAGTCTCCGATGAATCCCGTGACGAACACGGTTTCCCAACGAAGAGCGGCGCCGGCCCATTTCGAAGAACAGTCGGAGCAGGTCGTGCCCGCAACGAGCTACCTGGAGATAAGCAAACTCGACCTGACGGGAATGATCGGTATCGCTGACCTGTCTCATATGCGTCCACGCCTCGATCCGGATCAGGAGATTAAGATTGGACCAGAGGAAAAAACGATTGCGCTCGCCGCACGGGAGAAGAATCGAGCATTCAACGGAGCCCCTCCCACGATCCCCCATCCTGTAACAGAGTTACCGGCAAATTCCTGCATGGTTTGTCATGGGGAAGGAGCGAAGACAGAATCCCTGAGAATATCTCAAATCTCCCATCCCTATTTGACCAATTGCCTGCAGTGCCACGTGCAACAGCATCCTGAATGGATTGCTCCGGAAAAATTTCGCGAGAATCTGTTCGTCGGTCTCGCCGCTCCGACGGCTGGACCGCGAGCTTTTGAGCTGGCGCCGCCCCAAATCCCTCATTCCGTTTGGATGAGAGACAACTGTTCGAGCTGTCACGGATTAACCGGCCTGCAGGGGATTCGTACTACGCACCCCTGGCGAAAGAATTGCATGCAATGCCACGCACCGTCGGCAGAGCTCAATCAGATGAAATTGCTCTCCTCAGCGCCGAGTTTCCTGCCCGGTCCAGAAATCGAGGATGCCTCAGCGACAGACAATGCGGAAGGAAACAACAATGACTGATTCACCCCGGATGTCACGCCGTGAATGGTTTCGACTTTACCTTCCCAAACCGCAGCCTGCCCCTGCATCCTCCGAATCGGCAATGGGTAGGACATCCGAGGGGCTGCGTGAACTCGAGTTGCCCGTCAACCACGACGGTATGGACCTGTCACAACTTCCTCCTATGCGGGAAGCGCTGCTCGACACCGAACAAGTGGCGCAACTGTTCGCGGACCTGGCGGCGTTTGCCACCGATATTCACCTGATACAACGAAGTTCCCCGGCATCACGCGGAACCCCAATGGCCACTGCCACCCCAAAAAAACTCCAATCGGCACGACAGGCTTTACTCAGCGGAACGATCCCGCGTCTCCAGTTGCGCTATCAATGGAGCGGTCAACACTGGATTGACACGCTCGAAGCCAAACCAGACGGCTATCGCCTCGTCCGCATCATGCACACGTTACCGGCGACAAAGTCGAATGGAACACAATCACGATAATCCTGATGGCGTGTTCGATCATTCGCCGCACTGTTGACGGTCGGCCAGCACCAGCGGCGTTGCCGCGACCACAGATTCGTCGCACCTGAGTTTTTTCCGTTTACGAATGCAGACTGTCCGGCGGTACGTGTTCATCGCACTTTTTGCATGCGAGGTGATGGCCGAGCATCTGATGACGCCCTTTCGGAGTGGTGACCCACTCTCTGATCATCCACGGGGGATCATGCCGAACATGTTGAAAGTGGCCGCAAGCCAATTGCGCCACCCAATGCCCCTCTTCATCGAGATGATAACCAGTGATAGGCTGTTGCATAGAGGACGACCTTACCGACAGACAATTGTCCGCATATAATAGCATAAATACGATCTGTTTACAGAAGGTCTCGGCAAGCACCAGGTTCATAATCAGAGGAGGACCGTAATGAGTATCCCACACGCCAAACCGGGCGAGGTAATTGACGTTCGTCCGCTGGGATCATCGTTCCCAGGTACTAAAACGCATACGCTGTTCAAAACATCGAAGATGGAAACACTGCGACTGGTCCTCCCTCAGGGGAAAACGCTATCCGAACATAAAGCGCCGGGAGAAATCACCATCCACTGCCTGGAAGGAGAAGTTCGGTTTACCTCCCTGGGAAAAACCGAAACGTTGCACCCTGGCACCATGCTCTATCTCTCCGCGGGAGAACCTCACGCCGTAGAAGCCGTAGAAGATTCGTCGATATTGCTGACACTCCTCTTGCCCTGAGGACATTCGCGACCCGCATCCTTTTGCCGTCTTAATAAGCCATGCAAAACGATGACGCTGTCTCCTGGGAGCGTCACCTCCGGTTGACGGTGTCGCCCCTATGAGTCGAAAACGCGCGAATTTGCCCCCCCCAAAAGCCTGCCTTTGTGTCGAATACCTGTTTGGCACGAGACGTGCTTTATTGTTTCGATAAGTTACGGCCTGCGTCTGCTAAGAGGGTAAAACACTGAGTTTTACCGCGCAGACAGGCCTTACGATCGATGTATCCAATCGCTTCTTTAAAAAGGGGGGCTTGATCATGTTTATAAATTTTCGAAATCGTGACTATCTCGACAAATCTCACGAACAACCCCGGAATGTCGCTGAAGTCCGTGAGCATTGGGGAGGGGTACTTCTCCTTCTGCTCATCATTCTGCTCGCAATTATTTTGCGATCTCTTTAGGAATGTTTTTATTCTCATTCGGCGGTGACGACGGTTAGAATGAACTGTATGTCGCGCAAACCACAACCGTCCGAATCGCCATCTCCAGCGACACCGTTCTCTTGGCAATCGGGGCCGGTTGGCAGTGCGTCGCTTGATCGGGACGTATTCCGCCTGATTGCGAACTACACTTATGACTGGGAAAGCTGGCACGCCCCGGATGGTCAATTGCTCTGGCTGAATGCCGCGGTGACGCGTATGACCGGATACACACCGACGGAATGTCTCGCGGCCGAAGACTATCCGTGGTTTCTCGTGGCGGAATCCGACCGGGATCGATTGCGGGAGGTCCTGACCGACGCGCTCGCCGCGGGAAGCGGGAACGATGTCGAGTTCCAGCTGTTACATCAGGACGGATCGGCGCACTGGGCCGCAATATCCTGGCAGCCGATTTACGACGATCGCAAACGTCATCTCGGATTTCGAACCAGCATTCGCGATATCACAGATCGTCATCGATTACGCGAAGAATTGCGGCTATACAATCAACACCTGGAGCAATTGGTTCA